>JBDTAR010000015.1:0-50021 GCA_039924545.1 Nakamurella sp.
GAATCGGTCCGCACCTCACGAATCGGTCCGCACCTTTGCGGTAAGGCAGGGGCCCCTACTGTTAGCGGGCGCGCACGGCCTTCGCGGCAGCCACCAGGTTCTCCAGGCTCGCCTTTACTTCCGGGTAGCCGCGGGTCTTGAGACCGCAGTCTGGATTGGCCCATGCCCGGTCGCCGAACGAATCGGCCGCAATCGTGAGCTTCTCCGTCATTTCTTCGACGCTGGGAACCCGTGGCGAGTGGATGTCCCACACACCTGGACCGACCTCGTTCGGGTAACCGATCTGCTGCAACTCTTCAACGATCTCCATCTTGGAGCGCGACGCCTCCAGGCTGATGACGTCCGCATCCAAATCAATGATGGCCGACAGCACATCGCCGAACTCGGCGTAACACATGTGCGTGTGGATCTGCACGGCGTCGGCGACGCCCGAGGTAGCCAATCGGAACGCATGGGTGGCCCAGTTCAGGTACTCGTCCCAGTTCGAGCGGCGCAGCGGAAGAGTCTCGCGCAGCGCCGGTTCGTCGACCTGAATCACCCGCACACCGGCGGCAGCGAGGTCAGCAACTTCATCGCGGAGTGCCAGCGCGACCTGCTTGGCGGTGTCGCCGAGCGGCTGGTCATCGCGAACGAACGACCACGCAAGCATCGTGACAGGACCTGTCAACATGCCCTTCACCGGCTTATCGGTCAGCGACGCGGCGTAGCTGATCCACTTCACCGTCATCGGCGCGGGCCGAAGCACATCGCCAACAATAATCGGCGGACGCACATAACGGGTGCCATAGGACTGCACCCAGCCGGAATCGGTCGCCACATAGCCGGTCAGCTGCTCGCCGAAGTATTGAACCATGTCGTTTCGTTCCGGCTCGCCGTGAACAAGGACGTCGACGCCGATCCGCTCCTGCTCGGCAATCACGGCCGCGATCTCCGCCTTCATTGCGGCTTCGTACTCTGCGGGGGTGACGCTCCCCTTGCGCAGGCCAGCCCGCGCCTGGCGTAGCTCGGTGGTTTGTGGGAAAGACCCGATCGTGGTCGTGGGCACTGCGGGAAGGTGCAGCGCTGCGCGCTGCGGTTCGCGCCTGTCCGCGTACGGATGTGCCCGGTGGAAGTCGGCGTCGGTGAGGGCGGCCATACGCGCACGAACGGCGTCATTGACGACGATCGGTGACGTACGACGGGATTCCAGCACGCGGGCGTTGGCGACGAGCTCTGCGGCGGCGGCTTCCGGGCCGTCATTCAGGACGCGCTTGAGGACCACGAGTTCAGTGAGCTTTTGCTTCGCGAACGCGAACCACGTCTTGACGGTCGGATCCAGCCGCTCCTCGAGCTGCACGTCCAGCGGCACATGCAGCAGCGAGCAGGACGCCGCTACATCTAGCTGACTGGTCAGCCCTTTCAGCGATGCGAGTGTCGCGGCAGCTGAGGCAAGATCGGTGGCCCAGATGTTGTGTCCGTCGACAACGCCGGCTACCAGACGCTTGTCGCCGAGGCCACCAATTGCTGCCAAGCCATCCAGATTCGCTTTCGCAGAGCCCACGAAGTCCAGCGCAAGGCCGTCCACGTTGCTAGCTGCCAGCACCGGCAGCGCCGCGCCAAGCTGGTCGAAATACGAGGCAACCAGAATCTTCGGTCGACTTGTTGCCGCAGTGAGAATCGCGTACGTCTGCTCCACCGCATCCAATACGGCCTGCGGCTGGTCGGTGACCAACGCAGGCTCATCAAGCTGTACCCACTCGGCGCCGGCTGCCTTCAGCTGCGCGAGGAGTTCGACGTAGAGCGGCACGATATCGCTTAGCCTGTCGATGGGCGCGAAGTCGCGAGAAGCGTCATCCGCGTCGCTGTATCCATCTATACCGACCTGTGGCGCCTTGGCGAGTAGTAGATAGGTGACCGGACCGACGACGACTGGACGTGCGGCAACGCCGGCAGCGCTGGCTTCGGCCAGCTCACCCAGCAGCTTTGACGCGTCGAGCGCGAACGCAGTGTCCGGTCCAATCTCGGGGACCAGGTAGTGGTAGTTCGTGTCAAACCACTTGGTCATTTCCAGCGGTTCGACTGCACCTATCTCACCGGCGGTGCCGCGCGCCATCGCGAAGTAGCGGTCGAGCGTGCCCTTATCGGAGGACACGTCGGGAACGGCAGCCACATGCCGCGGCGGAATTGCGCCGAGCATGCAGGACGCGTCCAACATGTGGTCGTAGAGCGAGAAGTCGCCGACCGGGACCTCGTCTAGTCCGGCGGACACCATATCTGCGCGACGCTGATCGCGCAGCTGCTTCCCGGTGGCGAGCAGACCGGCGGCGTCGACGTTTCCGCGCCAATAGCCCTCAATCGCTTTCTTCAACTCGCGGCCGGTACCTTGCCGTGGATAGCCGTAGACCGTTGCTGTGCTCATGACGCTCCCATGGTAAGAGAAATCGCATAGTGCGAATCGCGGATGGTGAAGCCTGCGAAAAGCCCGCGTGTCCTGACCATGGGACCTTCACCGCGTAGCGCACAAGCATTCGCAACGAATCGTACCGTAACGGCAGATCATCGTGACTGTGCCGCCGATCACGCAGCGTGCCCGAGTTCAGTGCCTGCGCCCACTTTGTGCAGAACACGCAGAATATGAATCTGTACATAAACGACCACTGTGTGTAATCAATCGGTACAGTGAACAAGAAGTCGTCAGTGGAATGCAACCGTTCCACGCCGTTCTGCGTCCATTGGAGACGAGGGCCTTCCTACCCTGGCCCGGACACCTGCGCCCGAAAGACATGCCTTGACGAAACGAATCTCGCGGACAATTGCTACCGCTGCCCTGTCGATAGCGGCGATGATCGTGACAATGACGGCAGCACCTGGCGCCTCCGCCGCAGAAGTCGGCACCGTCGCGTCCAGCCCTTCTCTCACTACCACGCCAGCTACGGATGCCTCTCAGGCAGCATCAGAGGCTTCCCAAACGATGGGTGGCGGACTCGGCACACTCGA
The DNA here is from genome assembly GCA_039924545.1 of Nakamurella sp. Classification (GTDB taxonomy): domain Bacteria; phylum Actinomycetota; class Actinomycetes; order Mycobacteriales; family Nakamurellaceae; genus Nakamurella. The sequence goes on from JBDTAR010000015.1 coordinate 2,977, forward strand.
TTCTGGCCCGGCCAGCCGTAAGTTTGCGGCCCCGTCTGTCAATACCGGTGGCGGCAATATGTTCGATACCTGTGACACCCCATCGGTCGACACGATGCGCGCCTGGCTGGCGTCCCCGTACCGCACGGTGGGGATCTATATCGGCGGCACGGCCCGCGGTTGCAAGACGCAGCAGAACTTGACTCCGAGCTGGATCACCACCACCGCCGCCATGGGCTGGTCGCTAGTTCCGACCTACGTCGGCTTGCAGGCCCCGTGCACCGTGTACACGAAGAAGATCAGCCTTAGCGAGTCGGCTGCAGCGAGCCAGGGACGGGCGGCAGCTCTCGACGCGATCGTGCAGATGCGCTCGCTCGGTATCGGTGCCAACATACCCATTTACTACGACATGGAAAACTACAGCGTCAGCAACGGACCGTGCTCCGTCGCCGTGCGCTCGTTCACCAGTTCCTGGACCGCCACATTGCATGCCAACGGCTATTTGTCGGGCATCTACGGCAGCGCGAGCTCAATGATTCACCACATCCAAGCGTGGACGACGCAGGGCGGCTACAACGCACCGGACAACGTGTGGTTCGCACGCTGGAATGGTGTCGCGACCGCCGACGAGCCAGAACTCTTACCGACCGCTTGGGCTGGCAGTCGCATCCACCAGTTCGCTGGCGGACACCAGGAGACGTGGGGCGGCGTCTCCATCAATATCGACTCCAATTATGTCCAGTCCTTCACGACGGCGCCGTCCTACGTGTCCACGCTGACGCCACAGATCGTGTGGGATTCCAAGATTGCGAACGTCGGCACCACACCCGTGCCGGTCGGCATCGCAGGCAGCGGCGGGGTGCCATCGAATGCCTCGGCCGTAGTGCTGAACGTGCAGGTCGCCAATCCGACTGGCGGCGGTAATTTGATTGTCGAGCCGTATCGCGGCAGCACAAACCTTGCCACGCAGCAGTTCCAGCAGGGTCAATACGTATCCACCACCGTCGTGGTGCCGGTATCGCGGAAGTTGGTCCAGTTCCGCACCACCGCAGCCAAGGTCCGGCTGATCGTGAGTACCACCGGATACCTGACGACCACCGGAACGGATGGTATTCAAGCGGTATCGCCGAGTATTTTATGGGACTCGAAATCCACCCGCGTCGGTACGGCGCCCCTTGCGCTTGGGGTGCGCGGTACCGGCAGCATCCCGGACGATGCGACAGCCGCGATCCTCAACGTGCAGGTCGTCGATCCGACTGCGTCGGGTCAGTTGATAGTCGAGCCACACGGCGCGCCGACCAACGTCGGCACGCAGCAGTTCACCAAGGGAAGAAACATCTCCGCGACAGTGCTCGTACGATTTCAAGACGCAGCCATTCAGTTCCGACTGTCGACCGGCAATGCCCGCATTATCGTCAGCGTGCTGGGCTACCTCTCGCCGTCTGCGCAGGGAATGCTCACCGCCACTAGCCCCACGTTGCTGTTCGACTCACGCAGTGCCACGATCTCGCCGACCCCGACCGGCCTTGCCGTGGCTGGTCGCAACGGGATCCCAGCGAACGCGACAGCCGCGCTGGTGAATGTCGAAGTAGCCAACCCCGCGGCTGCCGGGCAGCTCGTGGTCGAGCCGTACGGCTACCGGTCGAACGCCGGTGTCCAACAGTTCATCAAGGGCCAGTCGATCTCGACGACGGTGCTGGTGCCATTGCGGAACGGCGTCATGCAACTGCGGGTCTCCGCAGGCAAGGCGCGGCTGATCGTTACTGGCTTGGGCTACGTCACGCCACAGTCGGCGCCGCCGGTAGGCGGCCCCGGCAATGGCGGCGACTGAAGCGACACTGATGGCGGCGGAAACGTAGGAAACTGACGCTCTCAGTCGACTGCTCCATACGACTCCGCGGGCTGGGCAAGTAATTGCCGAGCCCGCGGAGTCGTATCTGCAGCATGGTATTTGGCGCTGTAATACACAGCAGGCTACCCAGCGTTACGCTAGGGCGACCCGCACCCGAACGGTCTCTCCGTCACCAACAACTCCGCTAGTGGCATCTTCGCCGAGGGCCTCACGCTGGATAGACGCAGCAAGCGTTTCCGCCTGTACATGCTCCATATGGGTCTGCATCGCATCCCACACGGCGTCAGACACATCAAGCGTGACGTGGATGCGGTCGGACACGTTGAGATCCGCATCCTTGCGTGCCTGCTGAATTACCCGCACGACATCGGCCACTAATCCCGCGGACGCTAGCTCGGCGGTGAGAACTGTGTCCAGGTGGAGGTATCCGCCGGACGGGAGCAGTCCTACTGCGCCGGACGCATCCCCAGATGCAGCGAGATCCAAGGAATACTCGCCGTCGGCCAATTCCGTGCCGCCGCAGACCACGGTGCCGTCATCGGACACTGACCAGTCCCCGGATTTGGACGCCCGGATCACCTGCTGCACGTTCTTGCCGAGGCGAGGCCCGGCGGCACGCGCATTGACCGTCAACTGGCGGGAGACATGCTCGTCGCCCTCATCGAGCCCGATGACATGCACGGCGCCCACATTGATCTCGTTTGCGAGAAGCGATGCATACGGTTCGAGAGCCCCTGGCTCCGCTACGGATATCGTCATACTTGCCAGTGGTTGACGCACCCGGACACCGGCCGATTTACGTAAGGACAGCGCGACCGACGCGACTTCGCGGGTCCGATCCATCGCGGCCACCAGCTCTGTGTCAGCAGGCAGCGCGCCCGGTTCGCCCTGAACCGCCGGCCAGTCGGCCAAGTGGACGGAGCGGCCTCCGGTCAGGCCGCGCCAGATCACCTCGGTAGTGAGCGGAAGAAGCGGCGCCGCGACACGGCACACAGTCTCTAGGACCGTGTGCAACGTGTCGATTGCGTCCGCGTCCCCGTTCCAAAATCGCTGCCTGGATCGGCGGATGTACCAGTTAGTGAGCGCCTCCAGGTATACCCGCAGCGACACTCCCGCACCGGCGAGATCGTAGGCGTCCATCTCGGCGGTCACGGCGCTCACCAGCTCCGAGGTCTTCGCCAGGATGTAGCGGTCCAACAGGTCTGTCGAGTTGGTGCGCACGGACCCCACCCGGCCGGGCTTACCTGGGCCGTTCGCAGCTCCCGCGTACAGAGTCAGGAAGTACCAGGCGTTCCACAGCGGCAGGATTGCCTCGCGAACGCCCTGCCGGATGCCCTCTTCGGTGACGGCAAGGTCACCGCCGCGTAACACAGCGGACGCCTGCAGGAACCAGCGCATCGCATCCGAGCCGTCCCGGTCGAAAACTTCCGACACGTCGGGATAGTTGTGCCGGGACTTCGACATCTTCAGGCCGTCGTCTCCGAGCACGACGCCGTGCGCGAGAACGGTGGTGAACGCTGGCCGGTCGAACAGCGCGGTGGCAAGCACGTGCAAGGTATAAAACCAGCCGCGCGTCTGCCCGTTGTATTCGACAATGAAATCGCCCGGGTAATGGTGCTCGAACCAGTCCGTGTTGTCGAACGGATAATGCACCTGGGCGTAGGGCATTGAGCCGGATTCAAACCAGCAGTCCAGAACTTCCGGCACCCGACGCATGGTGGACTGCCCCGTGGGGTCGTCCGGATTCGGGCGCGTCAGAAGATCCACATGCGGCCGATGCAGGTCGTCCGGACGCACCCCGAAATCGCGTTCCATTTCGTCCAGCGAGCCGTAGACATCGACCCGCGGGTAAGCGGGATCATCGGAGATCCACACCGGGATCGGCGAGCCCCAGAACCGGTTGCGGGAGATCGACCAGTCGCGGGCGCCCGCCAACCACTTGCCGAACTGTCCGTCGCGGAGGTGCGCAGGCACCCACTTGATATCCCGGTTCAATTCGACCATGCGATCGCGGAACTTCGTGACGGCCACGAACCAACTGGAGATGGCACGTTGCATCAGTGGCGTTTCGCATCGCCAGCAGTGCGGGTACGCGTGCACATAGTTCTCGCGTCGAATGAGCAGTCCGGCAGCCTTAAGATCGGCGATGATCGGCGTGTTCGCGTCGAAGATATTCATGCCTTCATACGGCGGCACTTCGTCGGTGAAGCGGCCCTGCGGGTCGACGGGCTGGACGACTTCGATACCGGCGGCGTCGGTGACGACCTTGTCGTCCTCACCGAATGCCGGGGCGATGTGCACCATTCCGGTGCCGTCCTCGGTGGTGACGTAATCGGCGAGCAAGATCTGGTGCGCGTTGGCCCACCCGGTGAAGAAGTCGAACGGCGGCGTGTAGGTCAAGCCTGCAAGCTCAGCACCGCGATACCTACGTATGACGCTGTCCTCGGCCGCTGCCGCGTCCGCAAAGCCCAGGTCTTTCGCATACGAGCCCAACCTGGCCTCGGCGAGCAGGTAGCGCTCCCCGTCCGGGGCCGCGGCCACGACGTAGGTGATGTCGGGGTGCACCGCAGCAGCCAGGTTCGAGGGCAGCGTCCACGGAGTGGTGGTCCAGACCAGCGCCCGCACCCCGTCGAGCTCTGACCGCTCGTCGTCGGCAGGGACCGTCAGCGGTAGCGAGACCGTCACCGACGGATCGGTCCGGTCCCGGTAGGCGTCATCCATCTTGGTCTCGGTGGCCGACAGTGGCGTCTCGCAACGCATGCAGTACCACAGGACCCGGTAGCCCTCGTAGATCAGGCCCTTGTCCCACAACGTTTTGAATGCCCACATGACGGATTCCATGTACGGCAGGTCGAGGGTCTTGTAGTCATTGTCGAAATCCACCCAGCGGGCCTGGCGAGTGACGTATTGGCGCCATTCGTCGGTGTAGCGCAATACCGAGGTGCGGCATACCTCGTTGAACTCGGCGATCCCCATGGAATCGATTTCGCTCTTGTGTTTGATACCGAGCTGCCGCTCGGCATCGATCTCGGCGGGCATGCCGTGGGTGTCCCAGCCGAAGCGGCGCTCAACGAGCCTGCCGCGCATGGTTTGGTAGCGCGGAACAGTGTCTTTGACATAGCCGGTGAGTAGGTGCCCGTAGTGCGGCAGGCCGTTAGCGAAGGGCGGGCCGTCGTAGAACACGTATTCGTTGGCGCCATCGGTGCCGGCTGCCCGCTGTGCTAACGAAGCCCGGAAAGTGTCGTCGGTCTTCCAATACGCGAGAACATCTGTTTCTAGCGCTGGAAGGTTCGGGTGCGACTCCACCGTGCGCGCGCCCGCAAGCGGGTACGAGCCGGAAAGGTGCGTATCGGTCATGCTCTTGCCCATCGTCCATACGTCCCGCACGACAATAATCGTCGCCCAGGTGCGTCTGCTCGTGCGTCGGCAGTCAGTCGACGCAGCAGGGACGAGGCATAGCCCTTTCAGGGCCAGCTCCGCGGTACCACCCCGCTTGCCCGCCTCCCACCGTAAGGCAGGAAACTGCGGGCCGCTTCGTTCATCCGGCGATGACGGGCCGGACCCGTTCGGGTCTAGTAGGACTGGCTACTGCCGAAGCAGTATCACCAGCCCGTTCTTCCAAATGGCTCGCCGGTGATAGCCGGGTCATTGCCGTAGTGCCAAGTCTAGCGACGCACCTGCGCCACTCGACACGTAACTAGTTGTAGTCGTTAGAACTTGCTCGCCGCAATTTACTCCCCGCTGGGCGCTTCGGCACCTTTAGTTCCATCATCGGACTTCCCCGTCGACTCGAGCTGCTGAAGCTGGTCAGAGATCCAACTCTTCAAGCGGCTGCGGTATTCCCGCTCGTAAGTGCGGAGCGCGTCAATCTTGCCTTCGAGGCTGGTGCGCTGGCTTGTGAGCTGGCTCATCACTTCGGAGTACTTGCGCTGCGCCTCGCGATCGGTGGCCTCCGCCTTGATCTGGCTGTCGCGCACGGTGGCCTCCGCCTTGGCATTAGCCTCCGCGACGAGCGCCTCGGTGGAGCTTCGTGCTTCGGCCACCATTCGCTCCGACTCCGAGCGAGCGGTGGAGACCATTTCTTCGGACTGCGCCGTAGCTTCGGACGTGACACGGTCCGCTGTCTGCTGCGCAAGGTCCAGCACCCGAAGGGCTTGGACATGCTGTGGTTCGCCTGCGGCTGGTTGCTGAACCGGCTGCTGCTGTGCCGCAGTGTTCTGGGCCTGAGCCTGCTGAGCTTGTTGCTGTGCCTGTGCGGCTTTGGCAGCCTCCGCCTGCGCCTTGTTCGCGGCAGCGACCGCAGCCCGCAGCTGATCGGCCTGTGCCGAGAGTTGTTCGCGGAGTTTATCGTTCTCCGCAGCGAGCCTCGCGGCATCCCCGTCAGTAGCTGGGGACGGCGTCTTCTCTGCCTTCGCCTCGGCGACAGGAGCACTCTGGCCACTGCCCGCTGCCGCGAGTTGCTGCCGGACGTCGTTATTCTCCTCGATGAGTTGCGTCAGCTCCGCCTCAACGATGTCGAGGAAAGCATCGACCTCATCTTCGTCGTATCCGCGCTTGCCGATAGACGGCTTTTTGAATGCGACGTTGTGAACATCGGCCGGTGTAAGCCGCATAGTTTCCTCCGAGGCGTAACGAGAGTACCTGCTGGGTTGCTCACCCGAAGGCAAGCGGGTAAACAACGATATCCATCAAAATATAAACAACGATAAGCAACACAATGATGCTGAGGTCGAATCCTACGTTGCCCAAGCGGACATTGGGAATCAACCGCCGCAAGAGTTTGACTGGCGGATCGGTGCTCGAGTACAGCACTTCGAGCGCAATCGCAGAACCCCCTGCTGGTCGCCACGTCCGGGCCAAAGCTCGGACGACGTCGAAAACGATCCGTCCCAGAAGTGCGAGTCGGAACAACCACAGCAGAAGGAAGCATAACTGCCAGAACACGCTCACCTGTCTACTTCTACCTCATCGGTCACAGTAGCCCAAATGGAATGTGCCATCACACGCTCCGTCATTTACGATCTCCAACCGCCAGCGGCGAACGCGCGGCGATCTTCGGCAGACATGTCCATATGGGGCGGGAGCAGCATGAACACGCGCGCCGTGACCTTGTCGATCGAGCCGTGCTGTGCGAATGCCAGTCCCGCTGCGAAATCGACGACGCGACGCGCATCGCCATCCGAGAGGTTCGTCATATCTAAAATCACCGACGATCCTTCCCGATAGCGTTCGCCGATCACTCTGGCCTCAGCGAACCCGGTCAGCTTCACCGTCAGCGGCCGAGCGGCATTTCCCGACTCGCTTGCACGGCGCTGCTGCTGTTGCGGGTGCATCTGCATCGCCAGCGCCCCATGTACCACCGGTTCCGGACTCGGGTCTGAAGACTGACGGGTTGACTGGCGGTTCGTCGATTCGCGGGCGACGCGCGGCGCATAGTCGGTCGGCTGCGCCGACCCGCGCTCCGAGCCGTACGACGTGTCGTATTCCGCGCCATATTCCGCGTCAGGATAATCGAATTCACTACGCCCGGAGTCGTCTTGCGCGACAAGCCCGAGAAACGCTCCCATCTTGCGCCATGAGCTCATCGGCGTTTCCTTTCCTTCCGAGGTAGCGAATCCGAACGAGATGTGTTCGGACTACGCCATTACGACTTCCATTAGGTTATCGGCAGTGGGCGCTATTCCTCGGGCGACACACCCAGCTGGCGGTAGCTATCCGCCCATCTCGGACTGCCACCATGCCCAGCGCCACGACCGCATCAGTCACATCTTCATGAACGGTGGGACATCGACATCGTCGTCATCGTCGTCAACAGGCCGCGCGTGCGGCAGCGGTCCGCCGGTCATGGGCGATCTCGACGACGGCGGGGTCGCAGCGCCGGCCGACGAATCGCCGCCACGGTCGCTCGGACGTGATGCCGGGTATTCGCTATCGCGATAGGCCGGGTCGATACCGGGGAGAGGTGGCAAAGCGCTACCGCGCGCCGGGCGCCCGAGAGCCGACTGCCCCGCCGATTCACCCAGTGCTCCCAGCGACGCCGACTCGGCGCCTGTCAGCCTCCGTGGCGGCATCACCGACGGCGTCGCGTCAAAGCCAGCCGCAATAACCGTGACTCGGACTTCATCACCGAGTGAGTCGTCGATCACAGTGCCGAAGATGATGTTCGCATCTTCGTGCGCAGCCTCCTGCACCAGCGACGCAGCCTCATTGATTTCGAACAGGCCCAAATCCGATCCGCCGGCCACCGACAGCAGCACGCCATGCGCACCCTCCATGGACGCTTCGAGCAATGGCGAGTTGATGGCTTTCTGCGCGGCCTGCACCGCGCGACCTTCACCGCGAGCGGTGCCGATCCCCATCAATGCCGTGCCGGCGCCGGCCATCACACTTTTTACGTCGGCGAAGTCGACGTTGATCAAGCCGGGAGTAGTGATCAGATCAGTGATGCCTTGAACACCGTTGAGTAGAACCTCGTCGGCAGAACGGAATGCATCCATCAGCGACACACCCAGGTCACCGAGTTGTAGCAGGCGATCGTTCGGGATAACGATGAGAGTGTCGCACTCATTGCGAAGGTCCGTGATGCCCTGTTCGGCCTGACCACCGCGCCTTCTGCCTTCGAACGCGAAGGGTCGGGTTACGACACCGATGGTCAGGGCGCCAATTTCACGCGCGATCGCTGCGACGACAGGTGCGCCACCGGTACCGGTGCCGCCGCCCTCGCCGGCCGTCACGAACACCATGTCGGCGCCCTTGAGGACTTCTTCGATTTCTTCCCGGTGATCCTCTGCGGCCTGGCGACCCACATCAGGGTTAGCGCCAGCACCGAGTCCGCGCGTCAATTCGCGTCCGACGTCGAGTTTGACGTCGGCGTCACTCATGAGCAGTGCTTGCGCGTCGGTATTGATCGCGATGAATTCCACGCCGCGAAGTCCGACTTCGATCATCCGATTGACGGCGTTGACTCCGCCACCACCGATGCCGACGACTTTGATCACGGCGAGATAGTTGTGCGGAGGCGTCATGCTCTCGTGCCCTTCCCCTACAGCTTCGTGGCTTTCGCGGTACGCCTGGCGTGTCGTTAACTCTCGACCTCTACCAGACAGTTATAGTTATGTCAGGTAATGCTTCAGTCGCAACGCTAGAAGACCCGCCCCCACAAGGCGTGGAGGCGCGCCGGGCACGGCGAAAATCCCACAGCTACCACGACGATTGCGCTCGTGTTGAATATCAGGATCGATCAATGTCCTTGCACGGTCACCAACGTCGGATCGCTGACATCGAAAACTACTCCCGGCTCACGCAACAGGGCCGGAATGACGGCATTCTTCGCTGCGGCATCACTGTCACTGCCCCAGATCACCGACCGGCCATTCGTCAGCAATAGCCGGACATCGTAGGCTGTGGCCGCTGACACCCCTACGACCTGGGCACGGACCTGCGCTGAGAGCGAGCCCACGACACCGATCGCAGCTAGCGTCGCGCGGTCCCCCGCTCCCGGTGTCGCTAGCTCGAGCGGCACCAGATTGCCGGGCTTGCCGCCCAACTGACGGAACGGCATTCCAGTAGCGTCCACATACCACCAGTGGCCATTTGCCTGAGTGGTGGCGACTGCAATCCGCTCTGTCACCATCACGGTAAGCGTGTGCGGCCAGTTCCGGACCACCTGCGCGGCGGCCACCGCGGCAACAGCCATCACTCTCCGGCGCACGCTGTCGACATCGATTCGGGCCAGCGGCGTTCCGCTCGGCACCGCGACAGCGGCGCGCACCTCATTCGCAACTGCAGCACTGACAGCAACATCGCTGGCATGCGGTGTTTCAGACGCCCCGGTTCCAACGACGGCTACCGTGCGCAATCCCAGTACCGGCGTCGCCCACAGCACGATCCCGCATACGACGAGAGCGACCACCGTGATCACCGTGATCGTGCGACCCATCGCCGACGGACCGCGGCGCGACGTTTCACTGGTGTCCGGACCGGGCGGTGCCGGTTCAGTGCGCTCACGCACGGATGACGTCATACCTGGCCTTCTTCCGCGTCGGTTCCGCCGCGCAGATCCAACTCGCGCAGCACTTCCGGGCACAGCAGGGTGACATCCCCGGCACCCATGGTGAGCACCAGATCGCCAGCCCGCACCACGTCAGCGAGCGCGTTGGGCACGTCCGCCAGCGACGGCACATAGTGCACGTCGGTGTTCTGCCGGTCGATGGCATCAGCGATCAACGCACCTGTGACACCCGGGCGCGGATCCTCACGAGCGCCATACACGTCCAGCACAAAAACCACGTCCGCCGCCGCCAACGCTGTCGCGAACGCCGATGCAAAAGTCGCCGTGCGCGAATACAGGTGCGGCTGGAATATCACAACGACACGCCCGACGCCGGCAACCGACCGCGCGGCGGCCAGAGTGGCGGCGACTTCGGTCGGATGATGTGCGTAGTCATCGAACAGGCGCACGTCACCGGACCGTCCGCGGAACTCGAACCGACGGCGCACACCCGAAAACGCCGCCAGTCCCCGCACCATCGCGGCGGGACTGACCCCTAGCTCGAGCCCGACGGCCAACACCGCTGCCGCATTGGCCACCATGTGATCTCCGGGCACGTCGATCTCGATCGTCACCGTGCGGCCATCGGCCAACGCCAGCTCGGCGCCGGTCGAATGACCGTGCGCACTGGTCGACACGATGCGTACTGTCGCGTCGGCGGCGCGTCCGTACGTCACGACGCGCACCGGCTTATCGGCTGCGTGTGGCCCGTCTGCGCTGTGCGGCCGGTCTGCGCTGTGCGGCCCGTCTGCGCTGTGTGGCGCAGCATCTGTCGGAGAGGCGCCGCCGCGGGACACGTCATACCCGTTGTGAGGCAGCGTGACGAGGAGCGCCTGCACACCTGGGTCGTCGATACCCACGACCAGGAATCCGCCGGGCCGAATGCGCGCCACGAACTCGGTAAACACCGCCGCGTATGCCTCGGGAGTGCCGTGATGGTCTAGATGATCCGGCTCGATCGTAGTGATTACCGCACCCAGCGGCGAAAACGCGAGGAAGGAGCCGTCGGACTCGTCGGCCTCGGCGATGAACACGTCGCCGCTGCCGGCGTGCGCGCCCGTGCCCGATTCGTTCAGTTCGCCGCCGATCGCGAACGAAGGATCGAGACCGGCATTCTGCAGGGCGACCGTCAACATCGATGTCGTCGACGTCTTGCCGTGCGTGCCTGCGATGCATACCGACCTGCTGCCCACCATCAGCGCAGCGAGCGCGTCAGCTCGCCGCACGATCGGCAATCCCCGGCGCTGCGCCTCGAGGACCTCGGGATTGTCCGGGCGGATGGCCGTTGACACGACCACCGCCGTCGGACCGCCGGGCATGAGGTCAAGATTTTCCGCCCGCTGCCCCACCGCGATGAGCGCACCGCGAGCCTTCAGACCTGTCAGTGCGTGTGAACCCTTCGCATCCGACCCGGACACGAGCGCACCACGATCAAGGAGGACCGTAGCGATCGCGCTCATCCCGGCACCGCCCGCACCCACCAGATGTGCTCGCGATAATTCTGCCCCAGATTCGGTCACGATCGACACGGAGTCCGACTGATGAGCGTGTCGCGACACAACTTGGGCCGAAACGGGTTCCGGCAGCGCAGCTTCGGAAGACTTCACTGACTACGCCCCTTTCCCGGCCGCTAACACCATCTCGGCGACGGCGCGGTCTGCCCGCGTCGCCACTGTAACCGCGGCGGCAGCCTGCATCGCGGAGAATCGCTGACCGTCGGCGAGAAGCCCGATCACATCCCGGCGGACGGCATCGCCATTGAAGTCGGCATCATCGATGGCAATTGCCGCGCCCGACGCCAGCTGCGCCTGGGCATTGAGTCGCTGCTCGCCGTTGCCGTGCGGCAGCGGAACGTAGACAGCGGGCAGCCCCACCGCAGCCAGTTCGGCCACTGTCATCGCACCGGACCGAGCCACCACGAGATCGGCTGCGGCATATGCCAAATCCATGCGCTCGATGTACGGGGTGAGAACGTACGGCGGCCGCTGGTCGACCGGGTCGACCACGTTCTTTTTCCCGTGGTGGTGCAGCACTCCGATCCCGGCTGCCGCGAAATCTGCGGCGCATTCCCGGATGACCGTATTGATTCGGCGGGCACCCTGCGATCCGCCGGTGACCAGAACGGTCGGCGCATCCGCGTCGAGGCCGAAGTAGGTGCGTGCTTCGGTGCGCAGCGCGCCTCGGTCGAGCGCGCTGATACTCCGTCGCACTGGATTCCCGGTGACGACGGCTGCCGCCAACCCACAATTCGGCACGGCGGCCGCCACGGCGACGGCGTACCGCGCGCCAACCTTGTTCGCGATTCCGGCCCGCGCATTGGCCTCGTGCACCACCACCGGGATCCGGCGCCGAGCAGCCAAGTAGGCGGGCAAGCTCGCATACCCGCCGAATCCCACCACCACGTCTATGCGGCGTTCGCGCAGCACGCGCTTGGCGGCGGTTCGAGCGCGCCACAACCGAAACGGCAGCTTCAGCAGGTCCAGGTTGAGTTTACGCGGCAGCGGCACAGCAGGAACCGTCACGAGCTCGTAGCCACGGGCCGGGACGAGGACACTCTCCAGCCCGCGAGGCGAACCCAGCACCACTATTTCGGTAGTCGGGGCGATTTCGATGAGGGCGTCGGCGACCGCCAGCGCGGGTTCGATATGCCCCGCCGTGCCGCCGGTTGCGATAAGCACATGCAGGCCTGCGGCTCGCGCCACTCCGGCAGCTCTCATGGACGCACCATCCGACCCGGCTTGCCTTCACGACTTCGCGCGCTGCCACTGGTCGGCACGGGGAAGCCCAGTGCACGACGGATCGGATATCGCTTGCCGTTACGTGTTCGGTTCGCAGTTCCGTTGGCGGTTCCGTTTACAGTGCGGCTTGCGGTTCGGTTTGCGGTGCTGGTGGTGGTGCGGGTATCACGACGAGGGTATGACGCTGTCCTTGGCTGCGGCCCGCTCGCACGGCTGCGGCCCCCGGCGGTCGATCCGCGCCCCGGACCCCAGGCCTGCTGCTCCTCGCGTGCGAACCGTTGTTCGCGTGCGACCTGTTGTTCGCGTGCGAGCCGGACCTTCTGCGCCCGCTTCGCCGCGCCGCGCGACTGCGAACGCTCGTTTGCCAGGCGCCCGACTCGCGGTCGGCCGAGCCCGAGGAAGGCCGCCAGGCCGCGCGGCGACGAATTGTTCAACGCGGCCGCCGCAGCCGGTTCACGCCGGGCAAAGTTCGCGAGCAATCCAAAGACCACGATGGTGACCACCAGAGACGTGCCGCCACGGGAGAACATCGGTAGGGGAATACCAGTGACGGGAAGTAGGCCGACGACGTAGCCGACGTTGATGGCCGCCTGTCCAACCAGCCAGACCGTGCCGGCGGCGGCCGCAATTTTGACGAACGGGTCGACATTTCGCCGCGCGATGCGCAACCCCACGTAGGCGAGCAGCGCAAACAGTAGGACGACGGTCAGAGTGCCGATCAGCCCCAACTCCTCACCAATGATGGCGAAGATGAAGTCGGAGTCCGCGTTCGGCAGTCGACCCCATTTCATCTTGGACTGGCCGATTCCGACACCGAAGACACCGCCGCTACCCATCGCGTACAGGCCCTGAAACGACTGGTAGGTGGATGCCGGGTCGGCACTATTCGGGTGCAGCCACGCGGTGATCCGCGCGACGCGGTAGCCGGCGGACATGGCCAGCACCGCGACACCGGCGACGCCGAGACCAGCGAGACCGATGAAGATCCATAATTGCGCGCCAGCGAAATACAGCACCGCCAGGAAGACGATGGCCAGCGTGACAGTGGTGCCCAGGTCCGGCTGCATCATTAACAACAGACCCATGATCATGACTACCGGGACGACCGGGATCAATAGCGATTTGAGGTTGCGATACGGCGAACGCACCGATGCCATCACGTGCGCGGCCCACAGCAAGAGCGCCAGTTTGGCGACCTCACTCGGCTGAAACGAGATGCTGGTGGTGATAGTTATCCAGCTGCGTGCGCCGTTCCACTTGCTGCCTATACCCGGGATTAACACGGCCACCAACATGGCCAGCGAGATGATCAGCGACGTGGTGGACACCCGCCGGATGAGGCCGATCGGCATGCGAAGTACGAGGACGAAGGCGACCAAACCGAGCAGCGCGAAGGCCGCCTGGTTGGTAAGAACCGTAAAGGCCGAGTCATTTTCGCGAACGGCAGTAGCCGCCGATGAGGACAGCACCATGAGTAGGCCGAACCCCAGCATCAGCACGAATATGGCCATTAGCAGGTGGAATGACGCCATCGGACGGTCGAGCCACGCACCCGCCACGCGCACCAGTGCAGGTCTGCGAGTGCGCGCAGGTACGCTGCGTCCACGATTCGCTTGCCTAGTACCCGGCATCCCTGCGCCTTCCAGTGTCGTGGGCATCGATCTGCTTCTCATCCCTCGTCACCCTCCCGTCAACGACAGCCAGTTGGCATAGAACAGTCCCATTCCTAGCGCCGCGGACATGGCTGCCAACAGCCAGAACCGCACCATAACGGTGGTTTCTTGCCACCCGCCGAGCTCGAAATGGTGATGGAACGGCGCCATCCGGAAGATTCGCTTGTGCCGGGTCTTGAACACGACAATCTGGATGACCACGGACAGCATCTCCGCGACAAACAGACCGGCGATCACCACCAGGAGCATCTCGGTGCGGGTGAGGACGGACAGCCCGGCGATCATGCCGCCGAGTGCCAGGGAGCCGGTGTCGCCCATCATGATTCGCGCCGGATGCGCGTTCCACCACAGGAATCCGACGCACCCGCCGAGGGCGGCCGCCGCGACGAGGGCAATATCGAGCGGGTCACGCACGTCGTAGCAGCCGCCAGCCGCTGCCTGGCTCAGCACGCTAGAACACGATGTGCGGAATTGGAAGAACGCGATAAAGACGTAGGTACCCAGCACCATCACTGACGATCCGGCGGCTAGGCCATCCAGACCGTCGGTGAAGTTCACGGCGTTTGACCATGCGGCAATGAGCAGCACGGCAAGTATGACGAACCCCACAGCGCCGATCGGAATCCAGACGAGGTCGCGGGCATACGAGAAGTACATCGAGCCGGGCGTTTGCCCGCGCGCATTGCGGAAGAAAAGACACAGGACGGCAAATGAGACAGCGACAAAGGTCTGGCCGATGAACTTCATGCTCTTGTTCAGGCCGAGGTTACGGTGCATGCGGATCTTGACGAAGTCGTCGAGGAAGCCGACCAGTCCTAGCCCGGTCGTCAGGTACAACAACAGCCAGCCGGATGCGGTGGGGCCGCCTCCACCGAGCATCAGCTGCACACTGATCGCGACGACGTACCCGACCCACATGGCCGTGATGATGGCGACGCCACCCATCGTCGGCGTGCCACGCTTGGTCTGGTGAGTTTTCGGCCCGTCCTCGCGGATTTCCTGACCGAAACCCTGCCGGGAAAAGACGCGAATCAGCTTCGGGGTGAGCAGGATCGAGACAAACAGACCGACGACGGCTGCCACCAAGATGAACTTCATTCAGCGCTCCTCGCCGCGCGGCCGCCCGACGATCGGTCGGCCAGCACTGACGGTAGCGTTTCAATGAGCCTGGCCGCGGCAACCTCAAGGCCTACGGCGCGGGACGCCTTCACGAGCACCACATCGGTGGGTTGCACCGCGCGGGAGAGCACGTCGACAGCGCTGTCGATGGATTCGGTGTAGATCGGTGGGAGCCCACCAGTGGCCTTAAAGGCGTCGTTAGCTCCGTCGAAGATTGCCTGCGCTCTAGCGCCGACAGCAAGGACCTGCACGCCGGCGCGCTGTGACTGCTGGCCAACGGCATAGTGCGCGGCGGGTGCTCCGGCGCCAAGTTCGGCCATCTCGCCGAGTACCGCCCAGCGGGTCCGCCCGGCGCCAATCAGTCCGAGGGCGTTGATTGCGGCCAGCATCGATTCGGGGTTGGCGTTGTAGGCGTCGTTGATGAGGGTGACACCTCCGTGGATCCCGCCACTAATTTCCGTGACCGCCATCCGCCATTTCGACACAGGTCCCGCATTCGACAACGCGTCGGCGACCGCGGCTACGTCCAGCCCCATCGCGCGGCCAACCGCAGCTGCCGCGAGCGCATTGGACACGTGATGTGCGCCTACAACTGCGAGATGAACTGGAGCGGAGCCTTCCGGCGTCACAAGGTCGAAAATGGCGTGCGCGGCCGGATCGAGGGTCACGTTGACGGCGCGAACATCGGCGGGATGATCAACCCCGAACGTGACAATCGCTGCGGCGCTCCGCGAGGCCATGCCTGCGACCCGCTCGTCATCGGCGTTCAAGATGGCGACGCCGCCATCAGCTGCGGACGGCAATGCTTCGACGAGTTCACCTTTGGCCTGCGCAATGGCGTCCCGACTACCAAATTCGCCCAGATGCGCCGAGCCGACGTTGAGCACGGCGCCGATCTGCGGCTGCGCAATCCGAGTGAGCTTCGCAATATGCCCTATTCCGCGAGCCGACAGTTCGAGCACCAAGTATCGGGTTGCCTCATCGGCACGCAGCACCGTGTAGGGGTGGCCGAGTTCGTTGTTAAACGACTCGGGCGGCGCGACCACGGTTCCGACGCGCGACAAGACTGCGCTGATCAGGTCCTTCGTTGACGTCTTGCCTGCCGAACCAGTCACTCCTACGACCGTCAGTCCAGCGTCAATCAATTGCGCGACTACCCGATGCGCGAGTTGCGATAGCGCCCGAAGAACAGGCTCCGCCGCGTGATCTGCGGCCTGCGCTGGGGTGCGATCCGCAGCACGCTCAGTACCAGGTATGACGTCATCCTCGCCGACAACGAGCGTCGGCAACGACGACACTGGGCGCGTCCCTAGCACCGCAACGGCGCCGGCGGCTGCCGCCGCTTCGGCAAAGTCGTGTCCGTCGACATGCTCGCCGGGAAGCGCCACGAACAGCGAACCCGGTCGGACCTTCCGCGAATCGAACTCGACTGACGTCACGATTGCCTCGGCCGCGTCCTGTGTGACGGCGTGGGCTGTCGCGGGAACGAGCACGGCCCCGACAACAGCCGCGACCTCGCGCACCGTCATGCTGATCATGGTGTGAGCCCAGCCTTGCCTGGCGCAGCACCCAGCGCGTCAGCGAGCGCTGCTTTCAACTCGTCGACATCATTGAAAGGATGCACCACGCCGCCGATATCCTGGCCCTGTTCGTGTCCCTTGCCGGCAACAAGAATTGCGTCGCCCGCGTGCGCAGCCTGGACGGCAGCAATGATGGCTGCGCGCCGGTCCCCGATCTCTTCGACGGCTGCCTTGATCGCTGATCCGATGCCCGCGCCCTCGACCGCACCGACGAGGATCTGCCGCCGAATCTCGGCCGGGTCCTCGGACCGAGGGTTATCGTCGGTAACGATCACGAGATCGGCGTCGCGCGTGGCAATCTGGCCCATCATCGGCCGCTTTCCATGGTCCCGATCTCCGCCCGCACCGACGACGAGAATGATCCGACCGGCGCAGTGTTCCCTTACTGCCGCCAATGCCGATTTCAATGCCGCCGGCTTGTGCGCATAGTCCACGAGCGCAAGGAAAGGCTGCCCGACATCGACGCGTTGCATCCGCCCCGGTACCTGCACATCAGCAAGGCCTTTTGCCACCGCCGAGGCGTCCAACCCGGCAGCGCGCACGCAGGCGAGCGCGGTGACGGCGTTGGTCACGTTGAACGAACCAGGCAGCGAGATACTCGCGTCGAACTGCTCTCCGTCGGGGCCGGTAACGGTCAGATGTTGAATCCCCGGCGCGCCGGCTGTGACGTGCACGGTCCAGTCTGCGACCGCGCCATCCGCTCCGGACACCGTCGTCGCCTGCGGTCGATCAACGGCCAGCCGCCGCCCATAGTCATCATCTATGACGATGACCTCGGCGCGAGCCCGCCCGTCGAAGAGCAGCCTTTTCGCCGCGAAGTAATGCTCCATATCACCGTGAAAATCCAGGTGATCCTGTGACAGGTTGGTAAACGCGCCGACCGCGAACTCCGTCCCGGAAACCCGGCCCAGCGCCAATGCGTGGCTCGATACCTCCATCGCCACGACGTCCACCCCGCGCTGGACCATGATTGCGAATAGCGCCTGCAGATCGGGCGCTTCGGGCGTGGTCAGCGAACTGGGCAGGGAGCGACCGTCGATTCGCGCGGCGACGGTCCCGATGAGGCCGGTGCGTAATCCCGAAGCTGTGAGCGCGGCCTCGAGCAGAAAGCACGTCGTGGTCTTTCCGGACGTCCCGGTCACACCGATCACCCGCAGCTGCCTGCTCGGATGGCCGTAGATCGCGGACGCTACCTGGCCGAGGCAAGCACGCGGGTCTCCGCTGATCAATACCGGCAGACCAGCGGCATCCGACTGCGTCAGCATCATGGCGTAACCGGCCGGGTCCGTGAGCACCGCGACAGCGCCAGCTGCGGCGGCAGAACCCACATGTGCAGCGCCGTGAGTGACCGAACCAGGCAATGCTGCGAACAGGTCTCCGGGTCGGACGTCCGCGCTGCGCAGCGTCACACCGGTCACGCCAATGCCGTGTCGTGACACCTCGTGCTGCCCACGAGTGCTAACCGCAACCTCAGCAACACCCGCCAGGGCCGCTAGCGACACGGGCGGCAAACCTATCGGCCGCGGGGAACCTGCGGATTGCGAAGTGGGCATGGGTCTATTCACCCATATTGAGATACAGGTCGTAGATCGGCGCCTTGGTCTTCGATAGCGGAACATCGAACGCGCGCAATGCATAGGCAGCGATGTCCTTGAACAGTGGCGCCGCGACTCCGCCCCCCTCGGCACCTCCGCGCGGCGCGTCCAGGACGACAGTAATGACGAATTGAGGGTTGTCAGCAGGCACCACTCCGGCGAAGGTAGCGGTGACCTTTGTCTTTGAATAGCATCCACAGGACGCGTCAACCTGCTGTGCCGTGCCAGTCTTACCTGCGACCTGGTAGCCGGTGACTGCTGCGCCCGGCGCAGTTCCGTCATGCATCAAGTCGCCACCTTGGACGGTGCCGCGCATCATGTCCAAGAGCGTGTTCGACGCCTTCTTTGTAAGCTGACGTACGGGGGGGCGCTCTGGTACCGGAGTCGTAATGCCATTCTTCGTGGTCGACTCGACGATTGACGGCGGAATGCGCAGGCCGCCGTTGGCGACGCCTTGGTACATGTCGGACAGCTGCACCAAAGTGACAGACAGGCCTTGGCCCAGCGGAAGGTTCGCGAACGACGTTGCGGACCACTGCGATTGCGGTGGCACTATGCCTGCTGAATCCGCAGGCAACTGAATCCCGGTCTTTTGACCAAGTCCGTACTTTCGCAATTCGGCGGCGAATGTATCTTGGCCGACCTGCTGCGCGATCATCAGAGTGCCGACGTTGCTGGACTTCGCGAGAATGCCCGTCGCGGACATCCCCACCCGGTTATGCGACCACGCGTCGTGAACCACGTGCCCACCCATCAGGATTTTGTCGGGTACCGCGTAATGCGTCGTAGGCGTGATCGTGCCCTTTTCCAGGGCCGCGCCAAACGTCACCGCCTTCATAACGGATCCCGGCTCAAACGGCGAGGTAACCGGCATGTTTCCCACCTCTGCCGGCGTCTTCCCTACGTAATATGCGGACATCGCCAAAATGTCTGGGCTGGTGACGCTGCGGACCATCGCCATGCCGCCCTTGGCACCGCTGTCGGCGACCGTTTGAGCGAGCATCTTCGAGACCGTGTATTGCAGATCCGCGTCGATGGTGAGAGTGACATTTCCACCGTCGACGGCCGGAGTCTCGTCCCGCTGTGTACCGGGAATCGGCCGACCTTGCGAATCAGTGTCAACTGTTCGCTCACCGTCCGCACCAGACAGGAAATCGTCATACTTGATTTCGATACCACCGGCACCGTGACCGTCCCATGTCGTCGTACCGACGATGGACTGAGTGGTGGTCCCCTGTGGCGTTTCGCGCAGGTCCTGTCGCTCCGTCGTGACCGGGCTGCGACCGCTTGGATCGACCACCTTCACGATCGCCGCCTCCAGCGCGTCGGCCTGGGCGGGCATCAATCCGCGAGCGAGGTACACGTATTTGGACTTGCCGTCCGTGAGTTTGGTGAACACGTCGGCCGCCGTCACCGCAGGCGAGAGTGCGTCGCCGACGATGTTCGCTACGGCGCGCCGCTGGGCGTCAGACGTGAACAACGCTGGCCATGCCGCCAGCGCGCGTCCCTGCACGGTGAACGCGAGTGGTGTGCCGTTGCGGTCGTAGATGGTGCCGCGACTGGCCGGCAGCGTAATCGTGCGATCACGCTGCTGTGCGGCCTTGGCGGAATATGTTGCGGCATCGACGGTTTGAATCTTGACTAACTGATATCCGGCCGCGCCAAACATCGTCAACACAAGGCCCAGAGCCAACCAGGACCGGCCGCGATGGCCGACTCCGCGATGCATCAGGCCGCGTCGACCACGTCCGGCGCGGGCGGTACCGACAGTCGGAGCGGTGGCCCGGATCCGGCGCTCGCGCTCTTCGGCGGTGATTCGACGGCTGGTGCGGCCGCGTCTCGATGGGGCGGAGTTGGTGCCGCTCACTGGCCTTCCACCTTGAGCGGATCGGCCTTGGCAGGTGTGGGCGTACCGAGCAGCGTCATCGTGCCGTTCGCGTCGATAGACATGATGGCGGCATCGCCAGACGGCACTAATCCGAGTACCTGCGCCTCAGCAGCGAGTCGCGGTGTCGCGTTCAGGTCGGCCGCGGTTCGTGTCAGCTCCTCAATGTTGAGCCGAAGCTGCGCGGTCGTCGATCTCGCCTGTTCGGCCCGAATTCCAGACTCGTCGATCTTCGTATTGAGGTAGAGCACGCCACCAACCCCAATCGCCAGGACAACGATGAGCGCTATGACGAACGGCACGCGGGCAAGCGCCGAGCGAACCGGCCTACCAGCGCCCGCCACGCGCGCTGGTGTGGATTTCAGCTGCCTGCGATCACGGCGAGCGCGAGCACGCTCGGCCGCGCGGGTGGTAGTCCCGACCTGAGCCTGTTGCAAGGTGCGCGGGGTCTGAGGAGCACTCGGTGCTTGCGAACTACTCATAGGGAGGCCCTCATTCGCTCTGCCGCGCGGAGCCGCGCGGATGCCGCGCGTGGATTGCTATTGGTTTCTGCGTCGCTCGGCAGTTCTGCCCCTCGGGTCAGCCAATGGAAAACGGGCTCGTGCCCGGCGAGCTCCACCGGCAAGTCCAGCGGGGTGGTGGACTTCGTCGTAGGCGCGATTGCTCGTTTGACAATGCGATCCTCCAGCGATTGATACGACATGACGACGATCCGTCCGCCGACCTTCAGCGAGTCCAAGGCGGCCGGTATCCCGCGGGTAAGCGCACCGAGCTCGTCGTTTACCTCGATTCGCAATGCCTGGAAAGTGCGTTTGCCAGGATGACCGCCGGTCTTTCGGGTAGCCGCAGGAATGGCAGACCGGAGAATCTCGACGAGATCGCCGCTCGAGACGATCGGCCGGACCTGGCGTCGTCGGACAATTGCAGCCGCCACCCGCGAGGCGAAACGCTCCTCGCCGTAGTCGCGCAGAATGCGAGCCAGGTCTTTCTGGGAATAGTCCGCGATGATGTCCGCAGCGGTGATGCCGACGGTGGGGTCCATTCGCATATCGAGTGGGGAGTCGACCGAGTAGGCGAATCCGCGCTCGGTCCGATCAAGTTGCATGGAGGAGACGCCCAGGTCGAACAAGATCCCATCGACTAGGCCTCCAGGCGCGTACTGGGTAGCGACAGTGGCAATCTCGTCATAGACGGCGTGCACGACGGTGAGCCGATCGGCAGTCCCAGCCGCTTCAAGGCGCGTGCGTGCATGCGCCAGCGCAGCCGGGTCGCGGTCGATACCAATGATGTGGAGCTGCGGGAACTGGGCCAACAGAGCCGCGGCGTGACCTCCGAGGCCCAAGGTCGCATCAATGATGACTGGGGTCGGTCCGATAAGGGCCGGCGCGAGTAGCTCCGACACGCGGGCCGCGAGGACCGGAATATGTCGGTCGCCGCCAGTCATGGACTCGTCACCGTCTGCTTCGACCGGCATCGACATCACCTTCTTTGAACCGGTTGATGCTGGGATGTGGGCTGAGTTCGAGTCCGGCATCGACGCTGGAGCACGGGCAGGGACAGGTGCCCATGCCGGGCCACCATGGCGGCTTCCTTGCCGACTGGTCCTCACCCGCTCCGGTCCTGGCGCGGGGGAAGTCGCGTCAGGGCCGAGGCGGGTGTGGGCCAGCAGGCACGGGGCCGTCATGCGTCGCTCTGTCCGTCAGGGTCGATATACGCGGCTTCCTGAGCAGCCTCATAACGCGCCCAGCGCTCGGCATTCCATATCTCCATCCGGTGACCCTGACCGGTCAGAACCACGTCTTTCCCCAGCTCCGCGTATTCGCGCATTCGACCCGTCAGGTTGATCCGTCCCTGGGCGTCGAGAGTCTGGAAATCGCTGTTCGCCAGCATGTACCGAGCTGGTCCAATGCGCTGGGAATCTGCCACCGGCGCATTGATGGCGTCTTCCGCGAACATGTCGAAGCCGCCTGTCGTGAACACGTACAGGCATCGGCTGACACCACGGACCACCATCGCGCCGTCGGTGAACGCACTGCGGTAACGGGCAGGCAGGGTGATTCGTCCCTTGTCGTCGAGGCGCGGTGTGAAGGTGCCGTAAAACCCGCTCGCCATGCGCCCCGCCTCCCTTCCACCTGGGATGGTTCGCCGCTCATCCCGCTGTGATGCCGCCAACGACGGACCCATCCGACCCACTGGACCCGAGGGACTTATCAATCACGCGGTCGTGCAACGCACCGATCTGCAGAGGTTACCCCATTTTCCCCCACTAATCCCCAATTCGATGTTCTTTTACCCCACTTAACATGTTCACCACTCCACGGAACGAGTTTTCCGGCGCGCGCGATCACCAAAGCCGAGTCGCTGGCAGACTGAGAAAGGACTGCGGCGACACCGCGGCACCAGCCGGAAAGGATTCGCTTGTGACGCAAGATGTGAATATGGAGCATCACGTAACACATGCGGAAGCAGCACATGCGGCCGCCGAAACGATGACCGTGCACACGGTGGCGGCGATCTCTGCTCAGATCAGCGACGCGATGTCCCGGGTCATCGTGGGTAAGCCTGCAGTCATCCGACTCGCACTGGTGGCACTGCTCACCGAAGGACATCTACTAATCGAAGATGTCCCTGGTACCGGCAAGACGAATCTGGCCAAAGCGCTCGCTCGCTGCGTCGACGCATCCGTCAGCCGAGTGCAGTTCACTCCCGATCTCATGCCGTCCGATGTGACGGGCGTGAGCGTGTACAACAGGACAACGTCGCAGTTCACATTCCAACCCGGCCCCATTTTTGCGAACATCGTGGTGGCCGACGAAATCAACCGCGCCTCACCTAAGACCCAGTCGGCGCTGCTGGAGGCGATGGAGGAACGCCAGGTCACGGTTGACGGCACCACATATCCGTTGACCCGGCCATTTCTCGTGCTAGCCACCCAGAATCCGGTCGACATGGAGGGCACCTACCCGCTGCCGGAAGCGCAACGCGACCGATTCCTGGCCCGCACTGCTATCGGTTATCCGGATCCGCTCAGCGAAGTAGCCATGCTCGAAGACAGACAGACATCGGACCCGCTCGAGATGCTGCAGCCGGTCGCCGATACCGCCACGGTCGTCAGCCTCGTCAACGCCGTCAACCGTGTTCACATAGCGCCCGCGCTTCGCCACTACATCGTGGCGATCGTCGGTGCCACCCGAGCCAGGCCTCAGGTGCGGCTTGGTTGCTCACCGCGAGCGGTGTTGCACCTCGCGCGCGCCGCCAAGGCCGCAGCCGCGCTCGCGGGCCGCGAATACGTGATCCCAGACGATATCGCCCATCTCGCGACAGCCGTGCTATCGCATCGTTTGATCCTTACCGTCGAAGCCCGCGCAGCACATCAGTCTGCAGAGCGGATTATTGCGGAGATCCTGGCTGGCATCACGATCCCGACCGGGCACGACGGCTGATATGCGCCGTCGCCCTCACGCACAGCAGTCCCCCCACCATTCCGAGCGCGGGCTGACAACTCGCGGTCGTTGCTTGGTCGCAGGCGGCTTCGCAGCTATTGTGTGCGCGTACCTCCTCGACGAGAGGGATCTGCTTCGGGTAGGGATTTTGGCAGTCGCGCTCCCCCTGGCGGCATTGATTTCCGTTTTTGGCCGAAGGTCCACCCTCACCGCAGAACATCGCGCGACCCCCCATCAGCTTCACCCGGGGAACACCGGCGTCGTCGAATTGCGTATTAGCAATATCAGCAGGGGTCGATCGGGAACCCTCGTGGTCACCGACGCACCGACTCCCGGGCTTACCGAGGGAGTTCGCTGCGTCCTCCCGCCGCTGCGAGCGCGCGCCACCGCTGTTGTTCGATACCGCTTGCGCGCAACTCACCGCGGACGGTTCACCATCGGCGACGCCTCAGTCCGGATTAGCGACCCGCTGGGCCTGTGCACCTATCAACAGACCATTGCGTCGAGCGCTGACGTCCTGGTCGTCCCTGCAATCGCACCACTATCCGGCCTGCCGGCATTGTCTGGCATGCGGTCCGCCGCAGGTGAGCTTGCAGGCAACGGCTCGGTAGGCGGAGACCCTGACGTCCTAGTCCGCCCTTATGTCCCTGGCGACGATGTCCGAACCATCCATTGGCGCGCGTCCGCCCGGCGCAATGAGGTGGTAGTGCGCACCAGGCAGTCGGTATCGCATGGCAGCGCAACCGTCGTCATCGATCATCGCGCGGTGTCGCATCGCGGACTAGCACCGGACTCCAGCTTCGAACAGGCGGTATCGCTAGCGGCATCGATCAGCATCCATATCCTTTCGAGTGACTATCAGCTGTCCTTAACCACCCACACGGGCACAGTGATCGCTCGCGGCGGCGATGTCAGCGATGACGTCCTTATTGGCCTCGCGGAACTCGGCGTCACTGAGGCCACGTCGCTCTCCTACCACTTCGCAGAAGCGCCAGGAATGATCATCGTCGTCACCGGGGGGTTGACCACGCAGGACGTAGCTCACTTAGTCGCGGCGCGACCGCTGGGTCGTCGCTGTCTTGCGTTCGTCCTCGACGTCGACGGATGGGCTTCGACCGGTCGTGGCGCAGCAAAGCACCTCGCGATACTGTCTGCCGAATCCGCGGCTAACCTGCTACGTTCTGGCGGCTGGTCTGCCACGGTGACGCATCGTGGCGACGATCTGGCCGACGTCTGGCGCAGTGCACAGGACTCAATGGTATTGAGCGGACGGCACGGGTCGTGACCACTACAGCCCCCACGAGCACCGATCAGTTCCGACCAGCACTCAGCAGGAGCGGTATGCCGCAGTCGGTCAACTCGCACGCCACCCCAACCTTGTTTGGCGCACTCGCGGTCATCGGCGGCAGCACCGCACTGACCCCGCTCATTTCCGGTACATCATGGCTCCTTCCGATCGTCGAGGTTGTCGCCGTAATCTGGCTGGTCGGGGTGGCTACGCGCCTGGTAGGAACACCATCGTGGGCCGTTGAACTCTTGCAGTTAGTGGCATTCTCGATGAGCGTCACCGGCCTGCAGTTGCATTCTGGAATCGGTGGCTTCGTGCCGGGATCAGCTGCTATCGATGAGGCGACCGCGGCGGTGCGCGCAGCATGGGTCCAAATTATGACGACACTTCCGCCGACGCCCGCAACCGCCGAAATCAGCCTCTTCGTCACTATTACGATCGGGGCGCTCGCATGGGTGTGCGACCAATTTATCGCCGGTGCGAAGGCACCCGCCCTGGTCGGGCTGCCGCTGCTGGGCCTCTATTCCGTTCCTGCGGCGATCTCATCCGAAATGTTGCCGTGGTACGCATTCGCACTGCCCGCCGCATGTTTCGCCGCCGTACTCGCAACGTCCCAGCCGCACTTCGGCAGGCTGAATGCCAAGGCGGCTTTGTCCTTGGTAGTCACGAGTGCGGTGATCGCGGTGAGCGCGATTGGAGCATCAGTCGCCCTGTCGGATACCGCGCCCAGCATCGGCACGGAAGGTCGGCTGCCGCACATGGGGCAGCCTGGCGGTCACATCGGGCTGAGCCCTTGGGCACTGCTCCGCGGCGAACTGAGCAAGAGCGATCCGGTTGACGTCGCACGCGTAGCCGGATTGACCACCCCCACCTATCTGCGAACGTTTGCCCTCGAGAAATGGGAACCTGGCGCCGGATTCGGGCTCGGCACGGTGTCTGCGGACTCCCGAAACATTGATGGCGCCCTGCCGGGCACTGGCGACTCCGAAAACGACAGCGCGAGGGATATCGAGTCGATCACCATCACGCCACAGCAATACCGGGACAAGTTTCTGCCGATCTACTTGGACTCCACGGGAATCAACGGGATCGGCTCAGGCTGGAACTTCGACTCGGAACTGGGCACCATCTTCCGTACAGACGCGACAACACCGGCGCCGTATACCGTCACGGCAGACACAGCGATGGCCACCGAAGCGGAGCTTCGCAGTGATACTGCCGTCGGGCGCCAGGACTTGACAGAAGCAACAGACGTGCCAGCTGAGGTTTCCGCGCTCGCGAAGCGCCTGACCGCTGGCACCACGAACTCGTTCGACGCCGTCAATGCGCTGCTGAACTTCTTTACTGACCCGGCCAACGGATTCACCTACTCGTTACAGACCCCACTCGGAAACTCTGGAAATGCCCTCTCTGATTTCCTTAGCAGCAGATCCGGTTACTGCGAGCAATATGCTGCGGCGATGGCGATTATGGTTCGCACCCTAGGAATCCCAGCCCGCGTCGGCATCGGTTTCACCCAGGGGGCGGAACAGCCCGACGGCAGCTATCAAGTCACCTCGAACGATGCACATGCCTGGGTAGAGGTGTCGTTCGCCAAGACCGGTTGGGTGATTTTTGACCCGACACCCAGTGTCGATGGGCAAGGTGGACTGCAGGGCTTTTCCAGCGATACGGCTAGCCCAAGCAGCACGGCTCCGACGACAGGCACCGCTGCCGCCACTCCGACGACCGGGGCTTCTGCACCGGCAACAGCACTGTCGACGAGGAAGCAGAGCGCGACGGCAACCGTGACTCGCACGACAACGGCGGCGGGCAGTACTCACCAGGGGAACACGAACTGGGGCCGCGTTGCATTGTGGATCGGCCTTATCGCTCTCATTGGTGCGGCGCTGGCGCTGGCCACGGCAGCACCGTCGCTACTCCGCCGTCGGCGCCGACAGCACCGACTGGCACACGCCACTAGCGGCGGCCCAGGGTCGGCATCCGCGGCGTGGCAGGAAATTGTCGATACAGCAGTTGACCATGGGATTGACGTCGGTGTCGGCGACTCGATCCGCACTGTTGCAAACACGATCGCGCAGCACGCGGCGCTGTCCGCGCATGCTCGCATGGAACTGCGGGCAGTCGTGACATCAGTCGAAAAGGATTGGTATGGGCCAGAACTCGGCTTATCGGACCCACCGGCCGAGTCAACTCAATCCACCCAGGCCGAGCGGAATCTCGCACCAAGCGTGCACGCCGTGAGTACCGGGCTGCAACACACTTACCCGCTGTCGTGGCCGCACCGGTGGTGGCCGCGGTCACTGCGGCGCAAGCAGTAGTGGTAGCAACGCGGGCGGACATACACATAGTGGCAACCGACTCAGTCGGTTGCCACTATGTGTAAGCCGTTAAAGCTCAGTGTTACTCGTCGAAGCGACGCTTAAAGCGCTCTTCCATCCGTGATGTCAGCGGCGAGGGAACTTTCTTGTTGCCGGAGTGGTTTTCGACGGTGCCTTTTCCACCGGGGGTGCCATACACCAGCAGGCTGACGCCCGCGACCATCGCGATGAAGCCGACTACCGCCAGCGGAATTCCGGCGACGGGCAGCACTAACGTGGCCACAATGGCACCGCCAACTAACGCAACAAGACCGACTAATGCCAAGACGATAGCCAAGACAGGCCGTCGCCTCCGCAACCGTTGGACGTTGACACTAGACGCAAACTTGGGGTCGTCTTCGAACAAAGCCTGCTCAATTGCGTCGAACATGCGCTGTTCGTGCTCGGAGAGCGCCATGGCCTCCTCCTGTCGACAACCAGTCAGTCCGTTCGCGCCGAGTCAGCGCGCCGGCCGCTACGAATAGCGGAGTATGGCTCCAGCATAGAAGGTCCGTGGACGCCTTACCAGCGCCATAATGTCATCCTCGTTACGTCCGGGGCCCAGTGCTGTCATTTCGGTCCACTGCTGGTACCACACGCGGCGGCAACACTGGCCGATTGACGAGTGCCGCCGGCCGCGGTGCTGCTGCCCCGAATCGGTCGGCCAGCGCGTCGACGGCTTGTCGAGCGGCCCGCCAACCGGGCTGATCGGGGTTGGTTCCCAGGGTCATCTGTTCCTCAGCGCGGCCTGCGGGGCTGAGATTATCGATGCGTACCCCCAGCAGGCGAATCGACCGAGTTCCACGCGCGGAGCGCTGCCAATTTCGTAGTGCTGCCGCGTAAATGTCACGGTCGTCATCGATGGGCGTCATCACAGATTCGGAGCGGGTAATAGTGGTGAAGTCGTCGAACCGGATCTTGAGCACGACGGTGCGCCCCACGTGTCCTGCCTGGCGCAGCCTGCGTGCCGCCGTAGTGGACAGGTCCAATAGTGTCCGCCGGATCACAGATTCATCGGAGACATCACGGTCGAAGGTCTGTTCGGTGCCGATAGTGACGTCGGAGGATTCCGGTGTCACCGGGCGATCGTCGCGACCATTGGCCAACTCGGTCAAGGTGTGCGCGACGGAACTTCCCACGATCGCGGCGAGCCGACCAGGCGGAGCATCTGCGATTTCGGCCACGGTGGCAAACCCGCAGGAACGAAGCTTCGCCGCGGTGCGCGGCCCCGCTCCCCAGAGTGCGTCCACCGGCAGGGCGCGCAGCATCGGGGCCACCTCGATTGGTGGCACGATCAATATGCCATCCGGCTTGGCCAACGACGAAGCAAGTTTTGCGACGAACTTCGTCGATGCTGCGCCAACAGTCGCCGTGAGACCCAGTTCGCTACGGACCGCCTCGCGTATCTTCATCGCAATCCGCCCAGGCCGCCCCAGCCGCCGCACCGAGCCGGATACATCGAGAAAAGCCTCGTCGACCGACACCACTTCGAGTACCGGAGTGATGTCGCCGAGCAGTGTCATCAATCGGCGGGACGCGTCCCGGTAGGCCTGGTGATCGGGAGGTATGACGATGATCCCAGGGCATCGGGCCAACCCTTGAGCGGTGGGGATCGCGGAACGCACCCCAAAAGCCCGCGCCTCGTACGTCGCCGACAGCACGACGCCGCGTCCACCGACACCCGCGACCATCATCGGGCGCCCGACTAGTTCTGGCCTGCGCTGGAGCTCTACCGCAGCAAAAAACGCATCCATGTCGACATGCAGCACCGTACAGAGCGCATCGTCAACGGTGGTGATGTCCAGGGTTACTCGGCGGTGTGCCGCCTGCTTACTCACCTTTATTCACCGTGCGGGCGCCAACCCCAAACCGTGCAGATCTCCAGCGATCTGCCCCAGGATCGGATGTTTGCCGAGCGCCATTTCCAAGTCTTCAATGCCGTCTTCAACCACGGACCTGGCTCGGTTTGCGGTCAGCGCCGACATCACTCCGATCCCCGTAACAGACTCGACCACTACCCCGGCCTGTTCGAGGAGCGCCCGCAGGGAAGGGACATCGTATCGACGGTCGCGAGTGGGGTTGCCGTTCATCACGGTCGTTGCCTCAGCGAAGCGTCCGGCGAGCGCTTCGACCAGCACAGCCGAAAGGCGACCCGGGACTAGGACCGACAGGTATCCGCCGGTCCGCAGCAGAGCCGCCGCGGCCGCGACGGAACGTTCGGGATCGTCTACGTCTTGGACCAGCTGGTGGTACAGCACCAAATCTGCACTTGCATGCGGCAGCACCGAATCCAATTGATCGGCGTCCGCCTGCAGGGCGGTGATGCGCTCGGCTACTCCCGCTTCCTCGGCGCGACGCGCCAGGCTGGCAAGTGCGTCGGTGGACGTGTCGACCACGACCACTCGGCAGCCGGCCTTGGCAAGTGGGACGGCCCGAGTACCACTCCCGCCACCGATATCGACCACATCGGCACCAGGATGCTGTGCGACGATGCGGGCCAGGTACCGGCCAACCAGATCCGTCGGGTGATGTTCCATCGTCACTGCCTGCCTTCCGAGCGCTGTGCCGAAAGCCTATCGGCCCGAACTCGCCGATGGCGCAGTCAGCGTAGCTTCGACTAGATCTAGGAATTCCGATACTGCACGCACCAGGTCGTCTGCCTCGCGCGCTGTCACGTCCACGTGGACGCCAGCCACAATTGCCTGACGCCGGCGTGCACCGGCCGCAAAAAACGCTGACCATTCGGCCAGCTCCGGGGCCATCCGAGCCAGCAGCTCCCACGCGCTACCCTGTGCCATCCGTCGCGGGCGGGCACGCGCCGCCAAGACTCCGGCTGCACCCCGCAGCGCCGCGAGATGAGCCAGCGCGAACTTTTCTTGCGGGTCGCCCTCGCCGATCGCCCGGCCGAGCACACGGCTCGCATCGGACACCAGGTCACGGCTAGTGCGCGACACCGGGACCCTTCCGCGACGCGGCTGAGGTACTGCGCCGTGCACCACACCGCCGCGCACTGCGCCACCCTGCACTGCGCCACCCTGCACTGCGCCACCCTGCACCATGCCGAACAACGAGCCATGCGCCGACCGCGCCGTGACCGCTCCACGAACGCCGGGATCTGTTGCCATGAACGTCGTCATACTTCCGCCCTCCTCATCGATATCCGAACCTATGTTCGATAATACGACAGGGGTCCGACAATCACCTCCCACCAGGCGTTTCAGCGGAAATAGTGGTCGATGTGGTGTGATGGGGATATGAGTTCCGCGACTGCCCGCGTCACCGCTGCACTAGCTGCTGCCAGCATTACCGGCACGGTCCACACGCTCGACTCGTCTGCACGTACGGCCGCGCTCGCGGCCGAGCAACTCGGCGTGGACGTGGGCGCTATTGCAAACAGTCTAATTTTCGCTGCCGACAGCGAGCCGCTGCTCATCATGACCTCCGGCGCGCATCGCGTGGACACGGCGCTCGTCGCTACGGCGATAGGCGCCCAGAAGATCACGCGCGCGGACGCGGATTTCGTGCGGCTGCACACCGGTCAGGTGATCGGAGGAGTCTCTCCCGTCGGCCATCCAGCACCGATCCGCACCGTCGTCGACAAGTCGCTGGCAAACTATCCCCAACTGTGGGCGGCGGCCGGGCACCCGAATTCGATATTCTCGCTCAGCTACAGCGAACTCGTGCGCGTCACTGGCGGGATCGAACTCGATGTCGCAAGCGTCAGCTGAACCCGCGATGGGCCTCACCCTTATCCAGCTGGACGCCAGTGCGTTTGCCGCCGCGCTCCCGGAACTACTCGCCATATATGCATCGGCGATGGGCTATACGACCGGCGTCGCACAGGCCCGCTCACCCCTGTGGCTGGATCACTCGCGGCGAATCGGATTCCGATGCGTGGTCGCAGTCGATACCGACGCGCTCGCAATTGATTCAGAGACTCCGGCACTCGCTATCTCGTATGACGATGTCCCCGAGTCCGGCTCGCCCGGCCCAGCTAGCGCGATAGTCGGCTTTTCCTACGGGTACCGCGGCGCGATTGGCCAATGGTGGTTCAACGAGGTGGCACGGGGCCTCGGCGACCACGAGAACCCTTGGCTGCTCGACTATTTCGAGCTCACCGAACTACATGTGCGGCCGCAGCACCAGGGACATGGCACCGGCGAGGCATTGCTGCGGGATCTCGTCGCGCCGGCGCCGAATCGCACGATCCTGCTGTCCACACCGGAGGGCGAGAATCGAGCCTGGCGGCTCTACCGCAGGCTCGGCTTCGCGAATGTATTGCGCAACTTCCTGTTTTCCGGGGATGGTCGACCATTCGCGGTCCTGGGTCGCGGCCTACCGCTAGATGGCTCGCCGCAAGAAGGCTCGCCTCATGAAGGCCCGCCGCAAGGCGCCTAGCTCCTGCGCACGGGTTTGCATGGCCATAGTGCCGCGCTCCGCTTACGCTGTGAATAGCGTCATACTTAAAGATCATGTGACTATCGGCGTTCGCGCACCCACCCGACCTGCAGCGGTACCCGCTTGCCCGTCGAGGAAAACCCGTAGTCGCGACACACAGACCCAACCCGCGTGTGTGTGCCGTCACATGGACGGGCAAGATACTTAACAAGATCTGTGCGATGTTCCGCAGATCATGACGCGATCGAAAGGTTTGAGGCCACATGACGCATGCGGAGAACACGAACATCTCTAATCTGATGAGCGAGCAGCGTACCTTCCCCCCGGCCGCGGAATTCACCGCTCAGGCCAATGCACAGCCCGGTTTTTACGAGCAAGATCCGGACGCGTTTTGGGAGCGCGAGGGGCGCGAGCGTCTCTCCTGGTTCACTCCGTTCGAGACGCTCAAGGAATGGAACCCGCCGTACGCAAAGTGGTATTTGGGCGGAAAAATCAACGCCTGCTACAACGCCGTCGACCGGCATGTCGAAAACGGCCTCGGCGACAAGGTTGCATACTACTGGGAAGGTGAGCCGGTCGATGATCGCAAGACCATCACCTACTCCGACCTGCAGCGCGAGGTTGTGAAGGCTGCCAACGGTTTCGCGTCACTAGGGATCAAGAAGGGCACGCACGTCGGCGTGTACATGGGCATGGTGCCCGAACTCGTCTACACAATGCTGGCTCTCACTCGCATCGGCGCACCGTTCACTGTCGTTTTCGGCGGGTTCTCAGCCGAATCGCTGTCCGGCCGGCTCAACGACATGCAGTGCACTCACCTGATCACCCAGGACGGTTCTTACCGCCGCGGCAAAGTCTTCGACTTAAAGGGCACCGCAGACGCCGCCCTCGACACTGCTCCGACCACCACGACCGCCATTATCGTCAAGCGCGGCGGTAACGATGTGGTCATGCGCGATGGCCGCGACCACTGGTGGCACGACATGGTCGAGGGGCAGTCGGATGATCCGGCATCGCGACCCTGCGAGCCGATGGATTCCGAGGACCTCATGTTCCTCATGTACTCGTCGGGGACCACGGGAAAACCGAAGGGCGTTGTGCACTCCACCGCCGGCTACCTGGCCGGTACCTCGACCACGCACCACTACATTTTCGATATCAAGCCGGAGACCGTGTACTGGTGCGCTGCCGACATCGGCTGGATCACCGGACACAGCTACATCGTGTTCGGCCCGCTGGTCAACGGAACGACATCGGTGATGTACGAAGGCACCCCGGACTTCCCGGACAAGGACCGCTGGTGGGAGATCATCGAGCGCTACAAGGTGTCCGTGTTGTACTGCGCGCCGACCGCGATCCGCACCCACATGAAGTGGGGCCCGGAATTCGCCGAGAAGCACGACCTGTCCACGCTGAAGGTGATCGGGTCGGTCGGTGAGCCGATCAACCCGGAGGCTTGGATTTGGTACCGCGACCACATCGGTGCCGGAAAGACTCCCGTCGTCGATACCTGGTGGCAGACCGAGAACGGCATGATTCTGATCTCGCCGGTGCCCGGGCTGTCTACCCTGAAGCCGGGTTCCGCCTCTCGCCCGTTTATCGGCGTGGAGCCAGCCGTATTCGACGATCACGGCAACGAGATCGCACCCGGATCGGGCGCCGGCTACCTGGTCATCAAGAAGCCGTGGCCAGCCATGCTGCGCGGCCTCTACAACGACGACCAGCGCTTCCAGGAAACCTACTGGTCACGTTTCTCGGGTGTCTACATGGCCGGCGACGGCGCTCGCGTCGATATCGACGGCGACTACTGGCTGATGGGCCGAATCGACGACGTGATGAACGTGTCGGGGCATCGCCTATCGACAATCGAGATCGAGTCGGCGCTGGTCGATCACCCGGATGTTGCCGAGGCCGCGGTCACTGCCCGCGCGGATGCGTTGACCGGGCAGGCCGTAGTCGCGTTCGTCACGCTGAAGAACGGGGTCGAGGCCACCGAGGCGAAGCTCGTGGAGCTGCGCAATCACGTCGGCAAGGTCATCGGGGCGATCGCGAAACCCGCGAACATCGTGTTCACTCCGGAATTACCTAAGACCCGCTCCGGCAAGATCATGCGGCGTTTGCTTCGTGACGTCGCCGAGAATCGACCGCTGGGTGACACGACGACGCTCGCCGATCCGAACGTGGTCGCCGAGATCGCCAATCGCGCCGCTGGCAGCAAAGAAGACTGAGAGCACCAGCAGTCGGTGATTGCCGACCAGGTATGACGATATTCAGTGCCGGGGCGCCTTTCGTTAAGAAGGCGCCCCGGTTCTATACGCGCCTGACGCTTGGCGCACCCGCAAAAAACATGTGCGCTACGCGCCAAACCCGACAGGAGGATAAACGTCTGCTTCATCCGCCATGATACCGAGATGGGCCCTGGCCGCTACAGTCTCCGCCGCAATATCGACGACCGGAAAGTGGCAGGCGACGGGATGGCCTTGGCCGTCGTCGACTAGCGGCGGTTCCACTCGAGCGCAAATCTCCTGCGCCTTCCAGCACCGAGTGCGGAAGCGGCAACCCGACGGTGGATTCAGCGGACTCGGGACGTCGCCGGTCAAAATGATTCGTTCGCGATCCCGCTCAGTTCTCGGATCAGCCTCCGGCGCCGCCGACAGCAACGCCACGGTGTACGGATGCGTGGGATGTTGGTAGATCTGATCGCGGGTTCCGGTCTCTACGATCTTGCCGAGATACATCACGGCGATGCGATCCGAGATGTGTCGGATGATCGACAGATCGTGCGCGATGAAGATGTATGCCAGGCCGAGCTGGTCTTGCAGATCTTCCAGCAAGTTCACCACACCGGCCTGCACGGAAACGTCCAGCGCCGAGACAGGCTCATCCAGGATCAGTACCTGCGGCTCCAACGCGAGCGCCCGCGCAATCCCCACCCGCTGACGTTGCCCGCCAGAGAATTCGTGGGGAAAGCGGTTGCCATGTTCCGGGCTCAGGCCGACCAATTCGAGTAGCTCGCCCACTCGACGAAGCCCGGCTTTACGCCATAGACCGTGGATCCTCAAGGCCTCGCCGATGATGTCGTTGACCGGCATTTTCGGGTTCAGCGACGCGAACGGGTCTTGGAAAACGACTTGCAGGTTGCGGCGGACCTTCCGCAGCTCCGCCGCATCCATCGTGGTCAACTCACGTCCGCGAAATTTGACTGACCCGCTGGTGGGTTCGTGGAGCTGCAGGATGGCCCGTCCAGTCGTCGACTTTCCGCACCCGGATTCACCGACCACGCCGAGTGTTTCGCCAGCGTCTAGATACAGCGAGACTCCAGAGACCGCCTGGATCACTCCTACGTTCCGCTTGATCACGCCGCCACCACGAACTGGGAACTCTTTGACTAGGTCGGTGACTTCTAGCAGGTGCTCGTACTCCGCTACGTCGGTACCGCCTAGCGATTCATGTCCCCGAGCCAAAACTTCCGTGCCGCTGTCGCCGCGTGCCAGTGGACTCATTGAGATGCCTCGCTCTCGCTGCGAAAGTAGGCGGACGGATCGTCTACTGCAGCCAACTTGTCCCAGTGATGGCAGGCAGCAAGATGATCGGGATAGTCCACCGGACGCAAATCCGGCTCCACCTGATGGCAGATTTCAGTCGCGAGTGGGCATCGCGGCGAAAATGGACATCCAGACGGCAGGCTGATCAAAGACGGTGGCGACCCCTTAATCGGTCGCAGTCGGCCGGTATCACCGGCCTTAGGAATCGACCCTAAGAGTCCCGCCGTGTATGGCATGCGCGGCCGGTAGAAGACGTCGCCGGTGGATCCAATTTCGACTGCGCGACCCGCGTACATCACCAGGGTGTGATCCGCCATTCCCGCGACTACACCCAGATCATGGGTAATCAACACGATGGCCGCATTGACCGCGTCCTTGACCTCGATGAGCTTTTCTAGAATCTGCGCCTGAACGGTGACATCCAGCGCAGTGGTCGGTTCGTCGGCGATTATCACATCAGGGTTATTGACAATTGCCATGGCGATCATGGCGCGCTGACGCATGCCGCCGGAAAACTCGTGCGGATATGCGCTCAGTCGCTGCTTGGGTTGTGGTATTCCGACCAGCGCCAGCATCTCCTCGGCGCGGGCCATCGCCTGCCTTCGAGGTATCTGTTCGTGGCTGAGAACCGCCTCGGCGATCTGGAAGCCAACGGTATAGACGGGATTCATTGCCGTCATCGGATCCTGGAAGATCATCGATATGTTTTGCCCACGCAGCGAACGCTGATGCCGCTGAGACATGGTTAATACGTCCTTGCCCCGGTACAAAACCCGACCACTGATCCTGGCAGATTTCGGCAGCAGGCCCATCACTGCCATCGACGAGACGGACTTGCCGGATCCGGACTCGCCCACGATTGCCAGCACTTCGCGCTCGTGTAAAACATAAGAAATCCCCCGGACAGCCTGTACCAGCCCGTCGTCCGTAGGGAAGCCCACCGACAGGTTTTCCACCCGGAGCAGCTCGGTAGCATCCGGTGATACTGACGCCTCCGGTGACACTGAAGCGCCTACTGATACTGACATCAGGCACGTCCCCGATTCTGCCGCGGGTCGAATGCGTCGCGTAGGCCGTCACCGATGAAGTTGACGGTCAACGCCACAATGATGATGAACAAGCCCGGCCACCAGAACAACCATGGCCTCGTAGAGAACGCGGCCTGGTTGTCGCTGATCAAAAGTCCGAGCGACGTGTCCGGCGCATGAACGCCAAAGCCTAGATAGGACAGTGCGGTTTCCAGCAAAATGGCGCCCGCGATCGTCAATGTCGCGCTGACCGTGATGATGCCCACGGTATTCGGCATAATGTGGCGGAAGATGATCCGCCGCGGCGAGGCGCCCAGTGCGCGCGCCGACTCCACAAATTCCTTTTCCCGCAGCGAAAGAAACTCACCGCGCACGAGTCGAGCAAGCCCTGTCCACGTCAGCAGACCGAGGAGGATCGCCAGAATCAGCGGGCCGCCGTTGATGAGCTGACCGACCACGGCCGCTATGACGAGGAGCGGGATGGTGATCATCATGT
The DNA here is from genome assembly GCA_039924545.1 of Nakamurella sp. GTDB lineage: Bacteria > Actinomycetota > Actinomycetes > Mycobacteriales > Nakamurellaceae > Nakamurella. The sequence goes on from JBDTAR010000015.1 coordinate 40,006, forward strand.
CGGTGAATCGCATCAACGCTGCCTCGACCCAGCCGCGGAAGTATCCAGCCAAGGCGCCGATAACGGTGCCCAACATGGTGGATACGAGCCCCACCACGAACGCAATCATGATAGATATCTGAGCACCCCGCATTGTTAGTGCAAAGTAATCCCGACCTAAATCATCTTGCCCAAAGGGGTGATGGCCTAAATGAAGTCCACCGCCGCCGAACCATGTCGGTACCACCGATAACGTCGGCGCACCACCATTAACTTTGAGTCCAGGTGTCTGGTAGTCGTAGGGCCACCAACCTGGAATACCCGCAAACCCGATTGACGTGTACGTCAACAGGATCAACAGGATCAGGATGGTCAGGGAGGTCATCGCCGCGCGATGCCGAAAGAAACGGCGTCGAACGAGCTGGCCCTGCGTTCGGGCCACAATTGACAGCCCGTGAATATCAGCAACATCGTGCGCCAGCACCTCCGCATCCAGACCGACATTATTCCCTAGCCCAGGCTCTGGCTTACCCCCTGAATTCATCTTCTCGTCACCTGTCTTCATGACAACCTAATTCGTGGGTCGAGGAATCCGTACGCAATGTCGGCGATCATGTTGAAGACCACGATAGATGCGCCGGTAATAAGGAAGAAGCCCATTACCGTATTGTTATCGGCACTTTTCAACGCGTCATTGAACAACTTCCCCATTCCAGACCAGCCGAATACCGTTTCAGTGATGATGGCACCACCGATGACGCCGCCGAAGTCCAGTGCGACGATCGTCGTCACCGGGATGAGCGCGTTGCGGAACGCATGCCTCAGCACGACAGTCCGCTCGGTGAGCCCCTTAGATCGTGCGGTGCGCACGTAGTCCATGTTCATTACCTCGAGCATCGACCCGCGCGTGTACCGAGTGTAGGTCGCTAGCGAGATGAGCATGAGTGCCAGGGATGGTAGTAGTAGGTGGCCGAATTGATCTAGAAAATTCTCCCAGAATGTCCCAGTGAAGTTAGGCGTATTCGATCCGATCGTGCCGATGACGATCCCGCGCACCTTTTCGGCGTACCCGGCATACGCGGCAAATACGTGGTCGAAGAAGATGAGCATCGCACACCCAAGGCCGGTAAGCATCGCCACCTTGATCGCTTGTCGTCGGTACAGTCCGCCGACTGCAGCGCCAATTCCACCAGAGATCGCCAGCGTGCCCACTAGCAGCAGTAATAAAATTAGCGCCGTCGTGTCGGTCATGGAGCCAGAAAGTAGAAAGAACGTCACCACACCGACGGCGGCAGTAATTCCGGCCGCGTACATCGGCTGCTTCGCCCGAAACCCGGAGAACAACGTGACGCCCACGACACCGGACAACGCTGCTCCGACAATCATTCCAATTACACCGATTCCCGGGGCGGCAAACCACTTGGTCTGGTCGAAGAATAGACATATCAGCGCCACCGCAGCGGCCCCACCAGCGAACGCATATAGCTTGCGTAATGCGCCGCCGCTGACTACCGCTAGCGCGATCAGTCCGCCTAATAACGCAAACAGCACCGTCACAGTCACCGGTATCGTCGGCGACTCCAGCCACGAATTAAACTTAATGGCAAAGTACAGCTTGAGCAGAACGGCGATCCAGAACACTGGGAGCGCGAAGAACAAGAATGCCAGGAACGTCGTGGTGTAGTCCAAGCCGGAGTATTGTCGCAACGCGGTAATAAGTCCGATTCCGATGCCGACGAACATTGCAATAATGGTCGCGAACAGCACCAGGCGAAGGGTGGCCCCCATAGCGGACACCAGCAGGCCGCCCACATCTGAGCCGTTGACGTTTTGACCGAGCTCGCAGTGGCCCCACAAACACTGCACAGCGCCGCCAAGCCACAGAAAATACCGCGGTACCACCGGCACATTCAATTTGAGGTTTCGGGTCAGCGACGCAATTTTCAGCTTGGCCGTCGGGTCAGTGGACTGATACAGCGGCGTTCGCGGATCCCCAGCGTTCGCCGTTAAAACGAAAACGATGAAAGTGGCACCTAGCAAGACAAGCAGCGAGATAAACAGCCGCCTGATAATGAAGCTTCCCATGTAACCTACCGACCCGTCGATTCAACAAGGAGCGGCGTCCGGATGGCACATGATGCGGCCGAGACCCGTAGATCTCGGCCGCATCACGCGCGCACCTTTCTCGCGGCGCGTCTGTCAGATTACTTACTTACCGGCGCGGACCCAATCCTGAACATTCCAGGTCGCACCCGTCTGAGCGGCGGTGTGCTGAACGCCTTGAATATCCGTGCCGAACGCGGTCACGCCCGGGAAAGCGAAGAGCGGCATCGACCACATGTTCTTGGCCATCTGCTGATCCGCAGTCTGCAACAGACCTGTGATCTGCGATTGGTCGGTGGTCACGAGCACCTTGTTCAGCGCGCCATCCAACGTCGTGTCGCCCTTCCAGCCGGAGAAGTTCTGTGCGCCGGTGGACAGGTACAGCGACGGGATCGACCCGAACAGGCCAGATCCGGCCCATGCAAACAGTGCGGCGTCGTAGTCGCCACTGCTCAGTGCTGCGCCGAACTTATCCGAAGCCAGCCCGGTGTTCTCGATATCGAAGCCGACTGGGTCGCAGGATGCCTTCAGTAGGGCCACCTCGTTGTCGCGTCGATCATTCGGTGTGATGTGGATGACCCGGATCTTCTGGCCCTGCGCAACTCCGGATGCCTTGTACGCGGCCTTGGCTCCAGCGATATCCATCGCGTCGTACGCAGCGAAACCGTTGGACTTCGCAAGTTCGGCGTACCCAGCCATGAGCGGCTGCAACATCAGCGACTCTAGGATCGTGGCCTTCGGATTCACTGGCTTGATCAGGTTATCGACGATTTGCTCTCGCGGCATGCACTTGAACAGTGCCTCGCGGAGGTCTTGGTTCTTAAACGCGTTCTTGACCGACAGGTCCAGGTGCTCGTAAGTGAAGTCGTCGGCAACCTGCGTAGTCACCTTGTTGCCCATGGCTTTGAGTGACGCGAGCACGTCCACCGTCGGCTGCGGTTCGATCACGTCGACCTCGCCGGACTGGAGTGCCTGCACCTGTTGTTCCTGCGGGATGAACCGCTCCACAATGGTGCCGGTCTTTGCTGGCGTGCCCCACCACTTCGGGTTGGCCTTGAGCGTCACCGACTGGCCGGGCTGCCACGCACTGACCATGTATGGCCCGCCGGAAACCAGCAGTGCGGCATCGGGCAGGCCCTTGTCCTTGCTCAGGTCCCATCCGGTATTCCAGAACTTCGCTACTGGGGTCAGCGCCTTGACGTCGTTGCCTTGGATCGCGGTGATCAGTTGCGCGTCGGTCATGCCAGCCTGCTTCGCAGCGACATGGGCCGGCATACCTTCCCCGCCGATCACATGCCAATCCACGAACGGAGTCTTGTAGACGAGCGTGATGGTCTGATCGCCGTCGGAGCATTTCGGCTGCTCAGTCTGATCCCAGCCGTTGGTAGCGGCTGTTTGGAACAGAAACTTGGTTGGATCGGCGGTGTGCGGATCCTTGTTGATGGTGCCGTCTGTGTTGTACCAGCCGGAATTGGCAGCCCAATCCAGCAGGAAGTCGGCGCAGCCGATCTTCACCCCGTCGGACCAAACCGCCTTGGGATCAAACGTGTATTTGACGGTGAGCGGACTGTCTGAGGTCTTTTCGACGGTGCCGAGCTCGGTGTTTGCGACCTGCTTACCTGTCGGGTCGATGTTGACGAACGATTGGAAGACAGGGTTCAGGACATTGGCGTTGGCGGTCGCGTTGCCGTTGGCGGTTTCCTGGTTGTAGGAGTACCACTCCTGTTCGTACGCCTCGGTGATCGTGTCGTTGTTCGTTCCGGTCGATGGCGCGGCACCGCTCGATGGCGTGCTCGATTCGCCAGCCGCGCCCGTCGAACTCTCAGGTGCACTCGAGGAAACCGAACTTCCTGCACTGGCCGGCGTAGTAGTTGCCGCCCCCCCTGGAGAACTGCCACACGCAGCCAGCACCATGGCGGCCATCGCTATCAGCGAGGTAGCCATCGCTAATCGAGTCTTCTTCATTCCTCAACCTCCATGATTCGCCGCAACTGCTCACTGAAACGATCTGGGGCCTCATGAGCTCTCAGCGTCGACGGTGGGTGGCTGTGGGCAGATTGGTGCATTTCCGGGTTCTCGAATCATCCCGCTAGTACTCCGTCTTACCCCGATATTCCCTCGATGATGCGATGATGTCGATCCGACGCGCAATCTTAATCGCATCGTAATTAAACGGGCTGGTAATTATCACATATGTGCACAACTCGGGCATGTCTTCGAACCTGGGGAACAGTGTGTGGCGGGACCTCCCACACGGATGTGACTGTCGTCTCCGAAAGAGCTAACCACCCGTCCCGCAACTCGGACGACCCGGCCCCTCGGCTCGACGGTCGCATCCCGCTGCCGCCGTATCACCATGTATGACGTACCCCTCGGGCAAGGAGGCGCCCGTAGAACCAGTGCTCGACCCGGGCCCTCTCACGAATCATGCCAAGGCTGATTCAATCATTGGCTAAAAGGGCCCGTATTTCTGACCTTGGCAGCGCTGGCGTAGTCCTGTGTCGCTTTCCCGGACGTCGACGGCGACGCCTCGCCAGAGGAATACGCGATCGCCACTATCGATTTTTACGATTCGCTGGGGACAGTCGTCAACGATCGCCTGGCGGATATCGAGCTGATGCATCACAGCGTTGGGCTAATCCTTGGCGCCGCCGCGAGGCGCTTCTAGGCGTTACGCGGAAATCGTTGCCGAAGTCGTTACCGGGCAGGAGTTTTCGCGGCGAATGCGCGTTACGAGCGCCCAGACGAGTAGGCCGATCGACGCAATCGCCAGCAGCGGTTGGATGGGCTCGAAGAACTTAATGGCGCCGCTGGTGCCAAGTGCCAGGAGCACAATCTTGTTGCACACGGGACAGCCGACGGCGAAGAAGCCGAGCAGACTGCCGAACGTGCCGAACCGTCTGGCCCCGTCCTTGCGCTCGGCCTGCAGCGGGCTGCGCACATAGGTGGCAACCAGCAGGCCGGCCAAGACTGCCGTAGCGATCAACGCCGGCCACGCCCACCAGGTTGGCGGGATCTCCCGGCCGAAGAAGGGCGTACCAATCAAGTCGGTGGGGACGCCGACAACTACAATGGTCACCGCTGTCACCAGCGCGGCTATGGCCCAACGCCGGCCGGTCCAGGCCTGTGCGCGGCGAGTCGGCATGTCTACGAAATCAGGCATGCCTGCATTGTGCCGGATTAGTGCCCGGGCGGGGCTAGATATGCGACGGCAACGGTGCCGCAGCCATCGAGTCGGATTGAATCACTATCCATGACGATGGTGTCACCGAACGCAAGTGCAGAGCCGTCGAACCTGGGCTCCCCTGCCAAGCAGATGACGACGGCCCACCGGAAGCGGAAGTCGTACCCGTCCGAGAAGGTGATCGCGTCGAGACACGGCTCACCGTTACCACGGCGGACCATCAGGTTCAGGTCGCGTCCGCGGTCCAGGACGCCTACGGAACTCGTCATGTCCTCGCCACTGAACTGGACCGATTCGTACTGCTTGAGCTGCCGGATTGCACCGTCGATATTTAGCGTCAAACCGTCGCGCTGCAGCGGCATCAGCGCCCGCTGCACGCCAGGAAGGCTCGAGAAGTCGGTATCAGCGGCGACGGTCGCGATGCTGAGTCGGACTCGAAAGTCCCCGTCGATGGGCGTCCGCCACAGTTCGACGGTTTCGCCTAACCCGTTGCTCCATCGTGACGTGGGAAGAGAGTCGAACCGAATGACCGCGCTCATGCTCATTCAAGCGACAATATCAACGCTGTGTCGCCACGCCAGCCGCTGCACGTGCAGCGGCATTTCGGACATCTCACTTCGAGATATGCGCTCATTCAGCTTTCACGTCCTATTTGATTTGACGGCACTTCGAGCCAGTCGGCCTGCCTGCCTGGTGAGAAAATCGAACTCAGCGCTCGGTGAGAAGCCCATGCGCACGAGGGCTCCAAGTCCACAATTATCGTGAAAGCCGTCTATTCCTCGCCGAGCGCTGCCACCGGCATTGCCTTGACCGCGCGGCGGGCCGGCAGCACCGATGCCAGCGCCCCGGCCGCCACCGCCAGCAGTAGCACGGCGCCCACTCGCGCCCACGGGATGGTCAACACGAGTCCCCGCCCAATGTCGTGGAACGTGGTCGCCGCCCCGGCCCAGCCGTAGACCAGGCCCAGCACCAAGCCCACCAGCGCCCCCACAGTCGCGAGCAGCCCTGTCGCGACGGTGGTGACCGTGCCAAGGGTCGCCTGCATCGACCCGCGTTCCGCCACTGCACCGTTGACGTACACGCTCGGCTGTTGCGCCACCGGCGTATTGAGCTCACCGACAACCCTCGCCGCGTCGGCATCCTGATCCACCGCTCCCCACACCACCACGTCGGAGGCATGCGGCGCGAGGTGATTCAGCGCGGCTGCGGTGGTGACCAGGGTGTCGCCGGAGGTCACCCCGGAGTCGGAGAGCCGGCCCACGGCGACCGTGAACTTCTCCGACAGTGCGCCAGAGGTGAGCGTAATTTGGTCACCTAGCTGCACGCGGCCGTCAGCGATCCACCAGCCGGGAACGAGCACCGTGGGGGTGGCGTCGCCACCAGCAAACTCGGACAGGCCGCCTCGCACGATAGGACCGCGTCGCCGGCCCATCGGTTGTCGTCAAACCATCGGTTGGCAGATCGCAGCATGAGCTCCAGCGTATGGGCTCGACGACTCCAGCCACATCGCCCCGCGGTATCGGTCGGTCTACAACCCAGGGCGGAGGTGACTCGCGAACACTCCCGCCTACGTCCGTGGTGGCAGCGGCGGGAAGTTCGGCGGGCGGAGCTCGACAAAGCTCGTGACGCCTTCGGCGGCATCCGGGGAACGTAGGGCGTCGAGCACGATGTCGGCGGCGTGTGCGGTCGCAGCTTGGTAAGCGCCTTCGGTGTCGGCTCTGAGCTGCTCTTTGATCAGGGCCAACGACCTCGGCGAACAGTTCGTGACCAGGTCGGTAGCGTAGGCCAGTGCCGCTGTGAGCGCCGGGTTGCTGCTGGTGTCGTCTGCGACGTGGGTGAGCAGGCCGATCCGCAGCGCTTCGTCTGCCTCCACCATCCGCCCGGAGAGCAGCAGGTCGACTGCCCGGCCGTGGCCGATGGCGCGCGACAGCAAGGCGCTAACGCCGAATTCGGCGATCAGACCACGCCGGGTGAAGGCCGTGGCAAAGCGCGTGGCGCCGCAGCCGATGCGCACGTCGCAGTAGAGCGCCTGGACCAACCCGAACCCCACCGTTGCGCCATTAATCGCCCCGATCAACGGTTTGCGGATCGCCAGTGGCCGGTCGGGCCGAAGCCAGCTTTCGAGGCCCTCGGCGGTCATAGACGCGACATGTTGCAGGTCCGCGAGATCGGCTCCGGCGCAAAACGCACGGCCCGCGCCGGTGACGATCACCGCCCGCACCCGCGGGTCGTCGTCTGCGGCATCGAGCAGATCAAAGTAGCGAGCCTGCATCTCTTGGTTCCAGGCGTTGAGTCTGTCTGGTCGATTCAGCGTCAGAACGAGGATCGATCCGCCCCGCGCCGCTGTGACGATCGTGTCTGTGCTGGACTCGTAGATCGCATCAAAGTCGGGGCTCATGCCGTCAGTCTCCCAGCAAGCCCGGGGCTGAGGGGTAGCGGCGCGTTCCGCAGCGATTGAAAGTGCTGTGGCAGTGGACTCGCTTCGCTTGCAGTACATTGGGCCGCGCGCTTTCCTGGCGCACGTCCGCCAGAAATACGTTCGCAATACGTCCGCAATACGTCCGCAAGAAATGGGGTGTGGCCCGATGACGCCGCACACGGTCGGGTACGACAGCGTGGCCACCGCAATCCCGTTGACTACTGCCGAGCTCGTTGAGCGGGTACAGGTCCTGGCGAAGCCCGGTGAGCGACGCATCTTAGGAATTGCTGGTGCACCGGGTGCGGGCAAATCCAGTCTGGCAGCGTTGCTCGCGCGGGCCCTTGGACCGAATCGGGCAGCCCTCGCGGACATGGATGCGTTCCACTTATCTAACGAAATTCTGCACCACGTAGGTCGGCACGGCTACAAGGGCGCCATCGACACTTTCGACGACGCCGGGTATGCCTCCCTCATCCAGCGGCTCGCCGCGGCCGCGCCGGGTGAGCGCGCGATCTATGTGCCCAGGTTCGAGCGAGAAATTGAAGAGTCGATCAATGCGGCCGTCGCAATTCCGTCCGAGGTTCCGCTCGTTATCACCGACGGCAATTACCTTCTCGCCGAGACGGGCGCCTGGCCGAACGCCCGATCAGCAATGTCAGAAGTGTGGTTTTTGGCTCCCGCGCGCGAGGTACGTCATGCGCAGCTCATTGCGCGGCACCAGCAGTTCGGCCGCACCCTGGTCGAAGCCGAGGCCCGCGCTTTGGGCACAGACGAAATCAACGCCCAACTCGTGCTGGGCACAGCCTCGAGGGCGGACTTAATCCTACGTTGGCAGTCGTGATGTATACCTTCGCTGGCGCCCGATGCCAGGGTGAATTTCTCCAACCGTTACACATGGGTCATGACGAGTGACCCCGCGGCCATCACCGATCCGCATGCGCATCATGCCCCTGTGCCGCCACACCGATCGCAGGGATGGGACGCGGCATACGCAGGCACGCCAGCCTGGGATATCGGGCGACCCCAATCCGCGTTCATCGCGGCGGCCGAAAACGGATTGCTGCGCGGACGATCGCTGGATATCGGCTGCGGGACAGGTGAAACGACTTTGCTGGCTGCGGCCCACGGCGCGGACGCGTTGGGCATCGACGTTTCCCAGCGGGCAATCGATCTAGCCCGAGCCAAGGCGGTCGATCGTGGCTTGTCGGCTCGATTTGCGGTGGCAGATATTGTCAATCTGGACTGGACGGGTCCGCAATTCGATGTCACCGTCGACAGCGGCACGTTCCACCTCTTCGATGGAAACGAGCGGGCGGCTTATGTCGGGAATCTTCGCCGGGCGAATCGAGCCGGTGGCACGCTGTATCTGCTCTGTGCGCGGGCGAGTGCCTCGCGCAACTGGGGGCCGCCGGGTCTGAGCAAAGATGACCTGGCAGACGCGTTCTCCGACGGTTGGGCGATCAACGACATCCAACCGTCCCAGTACGAGGTCACCGATCTAGCCCCGGTGGACAGCATCGACGCCTGGTTCGCGAGCATCATGCGACTCTGATCGACGCTAGTAAACGTCGGCAGCCAACCACTACCTACCGGGTATGACGATGTCCACGTGCACCGCGCGTCCCGACCTGCCATGCTCCGCCCAAACCACTATCCGCGCTGGTGATCGGTTAGGACAGCGTCAGTTCGTCATGCGCGAAGGTCAGGGTCGACTGGTGGTTCATCATCGTCGATCCGGCACCGTCGAAGGACTGCTACGACATCTTCACCGTGCTCCCGCTCGGTTTCCAGTTCGTGACTACGACGTGCTCGGCCTGGGTGTAGCCCAATAGCAGCAGATCTGAGATCAACGTGCCCCACCCGTTGTACCGCATAATGGCCGATGTCCACGCCGCGCCGTTGCCGCCAGCGCTGCATTCGTACTGCGCGAGGATCTCGGCGCCACTCAGGGCGCTTACTGGCGACGCGGGTGCAGGTGCATGTGCCGATGCCGATGGAGACGCAGCGGTAGTTGTCCGGGGCCCGAGGCAATCTTGCTCATTATCGACGACGAGATGGCAGATGACGGTGCCTGAGAGACGTTGCTGGAACACGCCGCGAGGCAACTAACCGTAAGGATCCTCGCGAACGCCACCAAAATGGCCTTAGCAAACGCTCTTTCACCGGTCCCGAAGCGTTGTGCTCTTTGTGAATCCACAGCTTGACCTTCCGACAGGAATTAGTGAACCGCCGGAAGCCGATCGCATGGACCTGCCCCATGCTCGGCACTGGCGATTGACTCAAATAGCACCGCACCTTGGAAACCAGCAGCGTCCAACGGTGCCAGACAGA
>JBDTAR010000016.1:0-8573 GCA_039924545.1 Nakamurella sp.
TCACTGCCGAGTACACCTGCCCGGTGGTGACGTTCGCGTTGCGAGTCAGATTGCGGTCGAGAAACCTTTCGTAGTGACCGATATCGAGATCGGTCTCCGCGCCGTCTTCCGTGACGAACACTTCGCCATGCTCGAACGGATTCATCGTGCCCGGGTCCACGTTGAGGTAGGGATCGAGCTTTTGCATAGTGACCTTCAGGCCACGTGATGTGAGCAGCCGCCCCAATGATGAGGCTGTCAACCCCTTGCCAAGCGACGAAGCGACACCGCCAGTAACAAAAATATGCTTGGTGTGCTTGCTGTCTAAACTCGATCCGGCCAAGATGTCTCCCGCGCCTTACGCGGCAACCAATCAGCCACCGCTCCACGGGATTTCACTCTAACATCTCGACCGCCGTTCTGGCCCCGGCGCGCCCCGTAACGCTCCAAATCCGGTCCGGTCGTCGAGAAAGACTCTCGGTTGAGTTACCCGAGCGCCAGCGTGGGCGCCGGGGCGGTGGCATTCTTACCGAGCCCATAGCGGCCGACGCCGCCACCGTTCTGCTCGACAAGCGCGAGCACTGTCGCGATACGCCCAGCATCAGTATCAACGTCGTCCACGGTAGACACGAGCGCGCTCGCAGCGGTGTCGGCACGCACTAGGCCGACGGAGCCGGTGGTGCCTTCCGAGCCGGATCGACCCGCAATCACGACACCGGCCGCAGACGTCTTCAGCGCTGCTGCCATATCCGCGATTGCCTGCGCCCGATCGACGGCCGAGTCACTGGTGCGAGCGGTCCCATCAATGATCACCACGGAGCGTCCAGGCGCGACCGGGCCGGATGCGGAGATGAATCCAGCGGCCGACAAGGCAGACAAGGCAGCGGTTGCCTCTTCCGGCGTTGCCGATGCCTTACCGTCTGCCTTGGTGAGCAGTAGTGTGGCCAGGAACCCGCCCGACAACGTCCCGGCCTGCGCCGATTCTGGCAGTTTTGAGCCGACTGGCTGATTGGCGATGGCCAAGTCGCGCAGTTGCCCGGCCCGTGCCGGGTCGCTAAAATCCGCCGTGATCTGCAGCTGCGCGGTCACCACCGCGCCCGCATGGGCAAGCAACGAGAGCACACCGTCCCGATCTGCCGGGTCGGCGGTGTCCGTGGTGATCACCACGACCTGCGTGTTCGGCAGCGTTCCACGTACCGCAAGCGCGCCGATCGACGAGGCGAACTTCGAGTCCGACATGACGCGATTTTCGAGCTCGGCGCTTTGCGCAGCGAGGTCGTCTTTTTGGGACGACAACTGCGTGTTGTCTCCTTGCAGACCGGCCAGCAATGGCGAGTTGATCTTCGTCGCGCCCAGCACAATCCCCAGCGCCAGCGCCAGGAATATCGCCGCAAGTGACACGATGTGGTATCGCATTGAAATCATTTAGAAAAGCCCCCTGGCCCATGCGTAAACGTCATTCCACCAGCCCGCAATCAACTTTGTGTACGCCCCTGAGACGTCTGATACCAGCAGCGCCGCAACAATGGCGCCAGCCGCGGTCAGCACGAGCAGCATGACGACCCACCACGAGACCCGCGCCTTGTACAGGCGCAGCACGGCCGCGGCTTCTACCAACTTGTTCGACACCCGCATACGAATCAGGAACGTCGACGCTGCTGATCCGCGACCCCGGTCGAGCAGCTCGGTGAGCGCGGCATGCATACCGACTGTGACGATGAGCGCCGCGTCCTTGTCGTGCGCCAACAGCAGCGCTAGGTCCTCGTTCGTGCCAGCGGCGTTGAACGTCACGGCCCCGAGTGCAAGATCCTGCAACCGTTCAAGACCAGCTGCGTGACCGTCGACATCTGCCGGAATCACTACCTCCGCGCCGCATTGCAGCGTTTTTGTGGCGATTTTCTCCGGGTCTCCGACAATGATCTTCGGCTTGTACCCGGCAGAAAGTATCGCGTCCGCGCCGCCGTCGACCCCCACCAGCACCGGACGAAAATCGGAAATGTACTTGCGCAGTTTCTTCAATTCGGCGGCAGTGTCCGGCGCGGACGTCACGATCAGCACATGCTTGCCGGCGATCGGCGTCGCAAGTTCCGGGATGCCCACGCCGTCAAGCAGGAGGGTGCGTTCCCGCTTCATATATTCAATTGCGTTGGCAGCGAATGCCTCGAGCTGCGCGGCCATACCGGCCTTCGCCTCGATGAGCAGATCTGCGATCGACTCTGGTGTCTGCTCGGTGCCCTGCGCGATCAACGCATCGCCGACGTATACGGCGCCTTCAGATATCCGGACTTTCGTGCCGTCCTTGATCCGGCCGAAAATGTCTTCGCCGATCTCATCCACAAGAGTGATGCCCTCGGAGAGCAGGATTTCTGGCCCCAGATTCGGATAACGCCCCGATACCGATGGCGCAGCGTTCACCACGGACATGACCCCGGCTGTTACCAACGCGTTGGCCGTAGCCCGATCAAGATCGACCTGATCGAGTATGACGATGTCTCCGTGCCCTACCCTCGCCAGCAGCGCCGCGGTATTCCGCGAGATGCGCGCAACACCGGTGGATCCCTCTAATAATGGGCGCGAGCTTCGGGACAGAAGTTTCATGCGCTCATAGTCCCAGGTGGCAGCACGGATAGTGCGGACGTGGATACGGCGCGTCACGACGTGTGTCGACGCTCACCATCACATGAGGCATCATGACCGGGTGATTCGTGGAGGTTCATGAGGATTTGACCGGGTTTTTGCTGACTACCTCTTGCTCAACTTCGTTCCTCTCGCGACCGCGTACTTCGTCTCGCCTCAGCGACTACCTGCCGAGGCACGGAGGTCTGCGGCATGGGCCATCGCGGCCGTACCGTCGGTTCCGCCCAGCATTCGCGCGAGCTCGACAAGTCGGTCTTGTCCATCGACTTCACGCACTGACGACGCTCCTACGCTGCCGTCGGCGTCGGCATCAACGACGTAGTGCGTGTCGGCGAACGCAGCGACTTGCGCAAGGTGAGTCACCACGATTACCTGATGCTGCCGCGCAAGCGTGGATAGTCGGCTGCCGATCTCGGTGGCGGCGCGCCCACCGACGCCGGCATCAACTTCGTCAAACACGAGCGTGGCGACCGGATCCGCCCCGGCCAACACGACTTCTAGGGCCAGCATGATGCGGGACAGCTCACCCCCCGACGCGCCCCGGGCCACTGGGATTTCTGGCGCGCCGCCGTGCGCAGTGAGCAGGATTTCGACGTGGTCGGCGCCGTCCGCGCCGGGTTCCGGTAGCGGAGTGACGGCGACCCGCAGCTTCGCCGTACCCATAGCCAAGTGGGCCAATTCCGCAGTCGCGGCTGCGGACAGTTTTTTCGCTGCTGCGCGGCGCCGCTTTCCGATAGCGGCCGCAGCGTCGATCACGGCGGCGCCGAGCGCCGCTGCCTGCTGACGCAGTGCCTCCAGCGCAGTGTCCGAGCCGTCTAGGCCAGTCAGCTCATCGGCGGCATCCCGCGACCAGACGAGAACAGCGTCCACGTCCGCACCATATTTGCGGACGAGAGCGCGAAGCACGGCCTGCCGCTCCAAAAGCTTCTGTAACCGCTCCGGGTCAGCGTCAAGACCGTCAAGATAGCCCGTCAGATCGGCCCCCACATCACCGATGACTGCTAGGGCGCTGCGTAGATCACCGACGCGTGCCGCGAGAGTCGAGTCGGATGCGGCCTCTAGGAGTCTGATCGCCCCCTGTACCAGGCCCGTAGCCGATGGCTCGTCTCCAACGGCGCCGATTTCCAGCGACCCGACAAGCGCGGTCAACGCTTCAGTTGCGGCCTCGCGAAGCGCATCGGCATCACCCTGTCGCTGAACTTCAGTCGCAATGTCGTGGTCTTCCCCCGGTTTCGGATCGGCGCGCTCGATCTCGTCCACGCCGAGCTTCAAAAGAACTTCGCGCTGCGCGAGATCCCTTGCGCTTAAAGTCCTCTCGTCGATTTGAATGCGGCAAGCGAGCCATTTTTCGCGGCCCCGTCGGTATGCGGCGAGTTCATCGCCGAGGCCTGCGTATGCGTCCAGCACGGCGCGCTGGTTCGCCGGCTTAAGGAGGGTCATCGCATCCGCCTGGCCGTGTACTGCCACTAGCGGTTCGGTGAGTTCGGTCAACGCGGCAACGGGCGCTGCCCGTCCGCCGATATGGGCGCGGGAGCGACCATCGGCTGACACGGACCGCACCGCTAGCACTGAGCCGTCATCGTCCACGTCACCGCCGATCGCCTCTACCACTGACGCTAGGTGTTGCCCGAGAGCCTCGTCATACTCGGTCCTGGCGCCTGTGCCTCCGCCAAATCGGTGGGCGGAAAACCGCGCTTCGACGGCAGTCCGTTTGGCGCCGACTCGCACACGGCCAGAGTCGGCGCGCCCGCCACACACAAGCCCTAAGGCGGTGACGATCATCGTCTTGCCGGCGCCGGTTTCACCGGTCACCACTGTCAGCCCGGGCGAGGGTTCGATCACTGCGTCGTCGATCACGCCAAGGCCGGAAATGTGCAACTCGGCCAGCATGGCGTCACGGTATCGCACGAGCGCGGCTTGACCGCACGCGCGGGCACGTTATCCACAGTCGCACCGGCGCATCACGCGAAATAGTCACACGGCTAATGACGCCGCTCGCGCCACCCGTGCACCGGCAGCGAGAACTTCTGCACAATGCGGTCAGTGAACGGCTCGTCGTTGAGGCGCGCCAGGCGCACTGGCTGCGCGCCGGCACGCATGCGCACCCGAGAGCCAGGCGGAATCAGCGCGATTCGTCGGCCATCGCAGGCCAGCACCGCCTCATGCCCGTCCGGATCAATATGTACCGCCACGGTCGACGTTGCGCCCACAATCAATGGTCGCGCGAACAGTGCGTGCGCATTCGACGGCACCACCAGCAGCGCCGCCACGTTCGGCCAGATGATCGGCCCGCCGGCGGAAAACGCGTAGGCGGTAGACCCGGTAGGCGTAGCGCAGAGCACACCGTCACAGCCGAACGCGGACATTCCGCGCCCGTCCACTTCCACCACTACATCGAGAATCCTTTCGCGAGTGGACTTTTCGACGCTAACCTCGTTGAGTGCCCAGCCGGTGCCGGTGACGATACCGTCCGTCTCGACCTGTACATCGACGGTCATTCGCTCGCTCACGTGATAGCTGCGCGCGATGATGGCGTCGATTGCGGTATCGATATGTTCGGCATCCGTTTCGGTGAGAAAGCCGACCCGTCCAAGGTTGACGCCGAGCACCGGGATACCCGCTTCGCGTGCCCTTTCCGCGCCGCGCAGCAAGGTGCCGTCGCCGCCGAGTGTGAGCATCAATTCCGGTTCTTGGCCGCTACCTGCCGTCGGTGCTGTCGGCAGCCCGAGTTCGGCCGACTCGGGCTCGTAGGCCACAAGTTGAATTCCGGCTGCCGTGAGTCTGGTGCGGACGTGCTCGGCGACCTGCAACACATCGGGCCGTCCGGTGTGGGCCACGACCAACACCTTCCGCGCCGACTGGCTGTCGTGCTGCATCGATCCGGGGGTTGAAGGCATCGCGTCGCCCACGGGCGGCGCCCCGGTGGGGTCCGGATGTGGGCTCACTTCGGGCCTTCTTCTACGGCGTGTCGGATCATGTCACGAGCACGATCATCGGAGATCGGGGAATCCAACCGTAGATGCAGGAAGTACTCCACGTTGCCGGTCGGCCCAGGCAGCGGCGACACTGCCACACCAGCAATGCCCCAGCCTGCCTGGGCTGCCGCCTGCGCTACCGCCATCACGGCCTCCTGCCGCCGCACGGGATCATGAACGACACCGTGCGCGCCAAGTCGTCCCTTGCCTACCTCGAACTGCGGTTTCACCATCGGCAGTACATCAGCACCCGCATCACCGCGAGCGTCGGACGCGAGCGCGAACAGTTGCGGCAGCACCAAGGTAAGGGATATGAACGATAAGTCCGCCACGATTATCTGCGCCGGACCTCCCATTTCCGCGATGATCTGCGAGGTTTGTGCGGGACCAAGGCCACGAATATTCGTGCGGTCATGCACATGGACACGCGGGTCTGCGGCGAGGGCGGGCACCAATTGGCCTTCACCCACATCGATCGCGGCAACCACAGTGGCCCCGCGCCGCAATAGGACGTCGGTGAATCCACCGGTGGACGCGCCCGCATCGAGCGCACGTCGACCGGCAACTTCGACGCCGAACAAGTCGAGCGCCCCAATGAGCTTGTGCGCGCCGCGAGACGCCCAATCATCGCCACGGTCGACCGTCAACTCCATGGCACCATCGACGACAAACGCAGGCTTTCGGACGATCTGGCCTGCCACGCTCACGCGCTCATCGGCTATAAGCCGCGCAGCATGGGTACGAGATCGCGCGAGTCCCCGCGAGACCAGCGTGGTATCCAACCGTTGGCTACCCATTAGTTACCGCGTTCCCGGTGTCTGGGTCGATTCCACCTGTTGAACCGTGCTCGCCAACACCTGAGTCACGTCGCGATGGATTTCCTCGAATACGGCGGCCTGCTCCTCCAGCGGAACGCCGTCAAGGGCGGCGAGGCTGTGCTCCACAGATTCCAACGGGTCGTGCGACTGCGGACCGAACGACTGGGGATCCAACGACTGTGAAGCTAGCGGCAATGGGGACGGCGACATGCTTCTACGGTAGTCGACCTAGCGACACGCACCGGCAAAACTCGATGCAGTCTCGAAGCGAGCTCCGCCGTCAGTTGGCCGCGAGCGCACCGAGCGCATCAAGCAGGGCCGCGTCATCGGTGTATTCGGAGAGCCGTACGGTAGGCGCGTCGCCGACCAGACCCCGCAAATCCGCGGAAACGTACGTCGGTCGCTGTGTTACCTCTGTATGTATGACGTCATCCGCGTTGCTGACACCCGTCAGGACCATCAAACTGTCGATGCCCGCATTGGCCGCCGCAGCGATGTCTGTCCCAAGCCGGTCTCCGATGACCAGTGGTCGCTTCGCACCTACGCGCGCCACGGCGGCATCCAACAGCGGTCTCTCCGGCTTACCGGCAACACGCGGGCTGCGCTCGGTTGCGGTCATCAGTGCCGCGACCATAGCTCCGTTACCGGGCAAGATTCCACGATCGGTTGGGAGCGTCGAGTCCGTATTCGTGGCGACCCAGTCCGCGCCAGCGCGGATCGCCAAACAGGCTTCGGCGAGCTCCCGCCAGCCGGTATCCGGACTGTACCCTTGCACCACCGCAACTGGTTGGTCATCGGCCAAGCGCACGGGGCGCAACCCCACGGCTTCGATCGCCTCGTCGAGTGCGGCGGTGCCCAGTACCAGCACCGGTTCGCCGGCCGCATGGGACGCGGCAAGTAGCGTTGCGGCGGCCTGTGACGAATTGACGACTTCATCCGGGCTGGTCGCAATGTTGCGTTCAGTTAATCGCGCCGCGACCTCAACCGGAGTCCGCGAGGCATTGTTCGTGACGATCAAGACGTGCTTGCCGCCCTGCCGAGCCCGGTCAAGCGCCTCCGGGGCGTGTTTGATCACTTCTCCGGCGAGCACCAGTGTGCCGTCTAGGTCAACGAGGAGAGCGTCGTAGCCATCGAACAGTGCGGCTCTCGTGGGCTCCCCGCTCATGACTCAGCGCCGTGCACTTCCTCGTCCTGATCCGGCTCGTCGTTGTCGCCGTCATCGTCGTCTATGACCGAGTAGTCGCCCTCGTGGTCCGAATCATCATCATCCGAATCATCATCGTCCGAATCATCATCGTCTTCGTTGACAGTCGAATCGTTCTCCTGCGTGGCGCGAAACGTATCAAGGGTTTCCCCTGAAGCGAGAGCCTCAGCGCATTCCGCTGCATCCGTCTCGTCGTCGCCGTCGCTGTCGGCAGCGCGCACAAACCAGGAGATCGCATCCTCGGTTTTACCCTGTTCAGCAAGCTTCGCAGCGTAAGCGTAGTAAACGCGGTACGCGAAGTCCGCGTTCTCGTCAACGTTGCGGGCGGCAGCATGCAATGACGCCAGAGCAGCATCGTGCTGCCCAAGGTCCGATCTGGCACCCGCCACGACGATGGCGAGTTCCGCGGCCGCTTCGGCGTCAAGTGCCGCGGCTTCAGGGGTCTTGGACAACTCGATGGCTCGCTCCGGATTGCCCAATGCACGCTCCGAATCTGCCATCACAGCGACCTGGCCTGGTCCGCCAGCCATGCGTCGTGCGGCGCGCAGTTCAGCGATGGCCTCTGACCACTTACCAGCCCGGTACGCGACTAGGCCGACCGTTTCTCGGACGACAGCGATTCGCCCGCCCTGCGAGCGAGCCGCGCGAGCGTGCTCCCATGCCTGTTCCGAATCGCCCTCCGCAAGCTCACCAGCTGCAACAAGGTGGCCGGCGACCCATTCCGCCCCATCCTTACTCAGTCCGCGCAGGTCAGCACGGACGTCGGCGCCGAGGTCGGAAATATCAACCCATTCGGGAATCTCCGGCCATGTGTGATCTACGTCCTCAGAGCGAACGCGAGAGCCCGTGGGCTTTTCGCGTGGGGGCCTGTCGTCATTCCCGAACCGACCACGATCTTCATTGTCGCGGGTCGGCCGGCTTTCGGGCTGACGATCATGCTCCTGCTTGTGTGCCTGACTG
>JBDTAR010000017.1:0-19499 GCA_039924545.1 Nakamurella sp.
CGTCAAACCACACGTACAGCTTCTTGTCGCCGCGATCCCGCCAACCGTCCAACGGAACCGGGATGCCCCAGTCGATATCCCGCGTCATTGCGCGAGGCTTCAGGTCTTTGAGCAGGTTCAGCGAAAACTTGAGTACGTTGGGCCGCCAGTCACCGCGGGAGCCCAGCCACTCCCCCAAGGTCGCAGCCAGCGCCGGCAGATCCAGGAAGAAATGTTCGGACTCGACGAACTTCGGCGTTTCACCGTTGATCTTCGAGCGCGGGTTCTTCAGGTCGATGGGATCGAGCTGATTTCCACAGCTGTCGCATTGATCGCCACGGGCGCCGTCATACCCGCAGAGCGGGCAGGTTCCCTCGATATAGCGGTCCGGCAGCGTCCGGCCGGTGGACGGCGAAATCGCGCTCATCGTGGTTTTCGGCACGAAGTACCCGTTGCGATGCACCGTGCGGAACATTTCCTGCACGACCGCATAGTGGTTGCGGGTGGTGGTGCGGGTGAACAGGTCGTAGGACAGGCCCAGGCCAGCAAGGTCCTCAACGATGACCTTGTTGTATCGGTCGGCGAGCTCGCTGGGACTGATGCCCTCACCCTCGGCTTGCACCAGGATTGGCGTGCCGTGCTCGTCGGTGCCCGACACCATGAGGACGTCGTTTCCGATCATCCGCTGGTAGCGGGAGAAGACGTCCGACGGGACGCCGAATCCCGAGACATGACCGATATGACGGGGTCCGTTGGCGTAGGGCCACGCGACCGCGGTAAGCACAGGCGTATTCATGCCATCAGATTATCGGCACAGCCCAGGCCCGATTCGCCCACGCCCAAACAGCATCATCACTGACACGTCGCTCAGATCCGCGTCACACCACCTGGCACACGAAAAAAACGCGCCTAGAACTGCTCCCGCACCATCAGCGTGCGGTGGACGCCCCGAAGCGCAGTCCGTCGAAGACCAGGTCCACCAGACGCTCCGGACACGCGGAGCCGGCAGCAGGATCGCTGGCCATGCAGATCCCGCCTATAGACCGAGTCAAGTCTTCGGCGCTCACGTCCCCCCGGATAGCGCCGGAGCTTGCGGCGGCATCGAGCAACGTGGCGGCAGCCTGTCGGATCTGCTCTTTGGCCTGATTGAAGGCTTCGGACTCATCACGCACCATGGCGTGCAGCATGCCGATCATGCCGCGCTTGGTGGCGGCGTACTGGACGAATCGACGCATCCATTCACGCAGCGCCTCGGCCGGTAGCATCTCGGCGGCGAGCTCGCGTGCGCTGTCGGCGAGATGTTCGACCTCACGGCGGTAGACGCCGAGTACCAGCGCCTCGCGGGTGGGGAAATGCCGGTAGAGCGTGCCGATACCGACCCCGGCAGTGCGAGCGATGTCCTCCAGCGACGTATCAACACCTTCGATAGCAAAGGCTGCGGCGGCGGCAATGAGCACGGCATCCCGATTACGGCGAGCGTCAGCCCGCATCGGCCGGGCGACCGGCCGCCAAGAATGCGTGACCGCCGTCGTGCCTGTGACGTCACCCGATGCCGTAGCCATGGTCGCCTTTCTCGGGTCGACAAAACTTACTTGCTAACCGGAGGCTCACTCCGTATAGTTACCGGAGGGCCCATCCACTTACACATCCTAGCGTCTGAGGAGTTCTCCGCATGTTGCGAGAACCAGAAATTACGGCACCTCGTGCCGACCCGCAGAGAAATGAACCTGCGGACGGCGGTCCTGGCGCATCCCAGCAGGCCGCGACGGCCAAGTCACCCACGTCTACGACCAGAGCAACGGGTATCCCGCTAGCTGCTGTCATTCCCCACATGGCCGTTTCGGCCGACTATCCGACCACGCATCGCGCGGCACGCTCGACTACGCGCCATAGTCCATCCGCAGCTTCCCTGCCGACCGGCCTGTCCGCCCATCGCCCCGGCTTGGTGCTTGCCATCGTGCTGGTGGCACAACTGATGGTGATGCTGGACTCCAGCATCGTGAATATCGCATTGCCGGACATGTCCGTCGCACTGCATTTCACTCCAAGCTCGCTGTCCTGGGTGATCAACGCCTACACACTGGCCTTCGGCGGACTGCTACTACTCGGCGCCCGGGCAGGCGATATCCTTGGCCGGCGAAAGGTTTTCGTTGCCGGCATCGCCCTGTTTTCACTTGCATCATTAGCCGGCGGATTTGCAGCCACCGGCGGCGAGCTGCTCGCCGCCCGGGTCGCGCAGGGCATCGGCGCAGCATTTGCCGCGCCGTCCGCCCTGGCCATTTTGATGACGCTTTTCCCCGGGACCAGGGAGCGCACCCGCGCACTGGGCTGGTTCGCCGCAGTATCGGTGGGCGGCGCCGCGATCGGGCTGATCGCCGGCGGGATGCTTACTCAGTGGGCGTCCTGGAGGTGGGTCATGTTCGTCAATGTGCCGATCGGCGCCGCACTGGTGGTCGGCATTCTGGCCGTGCTACCGAAACTCGGGCGAACAGCGGGCCGGTTCGATCTAGCTGGCGCGCTGACCGCCACCATCGGCGTCACCGCTGTGGTCTACGCCTTGGTGCGCGCCGCAACTAACAACTGGAGCGATCCGCTGGTGCTGATCGGTTTAGTCGGCGGCGGGACGCTGCTGGCTGGATTTGTCTGGATTGAGTTTCGCGCCGGGTCGCCAATTATGCCGCTGCGCCTCTTCGCCAGCCGAAATCGCAGCGCCTCATATTTGGTGCGACTTTTCATGACCGCAGGGATGATGGGCATGTTCTTCTTCATGACTCAGTTCATTCAAGAGATCCTCGACTACAGCCCAATCCAGGCTGGCGTGGCGTTCTTGCCGCTCACACTGTTTTTGTTCGTGATGTCGATGCTCACGGCTCGGGTTCTCGCGCCGCGAGTGTCCGGTCGGTTATTAATGATCGCCGGTTTAGTACTGGCTACGGCGGCACTGCTGCTGTCCTCGAGGCTGAACGCCGATAGCTCCTACCTGTCGCTACTCCTGCCTCTTGCACTCTTCGGCACCGGTGCGGGATTGTCATTCGTCCCCATGACAGCGATGTCACTGGACGGAGTAGCACCTGCCGATGCTGGCGCTGCGTCCGGCCTAGTGAACGTCTCGCAGCAGATAGGTGGGGCAATCGGGCTGGCAGTACTCGTGTCGGTGTTCGGCCGCGTCACATCGCCGGACACCCCAGCGCTATCTCGGGCAGCCGTGCGAGCGGCGCAGCAGGCCTTTGTCACCGGTGAAAGTCGCGCGCTATTGGTGGCTGCGGCACTGATGATGGGCGCCGTGTTGCTCACAGTGTTTGCTATCCGAAGTCCGGCAGCATCAAACACTGTCAAACCGGCCGCCTCCCTTGCGGTCGATGAAGCTGTCATCAAAGAAATGGAGACAACAGAAGATCTGGTCAGCGCCTGATTCCTAGTCGACTGCCCCGGTGGAGGCTTAGGCCTGCGCCGGGGCAGTCGACTGCGCCGAGGATGAGGTAAGAGCGCCGAGGATGAGGTAAGCGCGCCGCTACTCCCCTGTGCGCACCTCGCTGCGGTCGCCGCTCCACAGCGTGTGGAACACCCCGTCCTTGTCGATGCGTCGGTAGGTATGCGCACCGAAATAGTCCCGCTGCCCCTGCACGAGCGCCGCCGGCAGCCGCTTGGAGCGCAGCCCGTCGTAGTACGAAAGAGCCGAAGAGAACCCTGGTACCGGAATACCTGACATTGCCGCGGAGGCAACGACTTTCCTCCAGGACTGCTGCGCTTCCCCTACCGCCTGAGTAAAGTACGGCGCAAGCAGCAGCGACGCGGGAGCCCCGGACGGGTCCGCGTACGCCTCGGAGATGGGGTTCAGGAAGGCGGCTCGAATAATGCAACCGCCGCGCCATATGCGCGCTACCGCGCCCAGATCAATCTCCCAGCCATATTCACGTGCTCCGGTGGAGATCAGGTCCAGGCCCTGCGCATAGGCGACAATTTTGGACGCATAAAGCGCACGTTTGATGTCGTCGATGTAATCCTGCGGAAAGTTCGCGGAATCCGTTGCCTGCTCGTCCGTTTGCGGACCCGGTAGTCCGGCCGCTGAGGCGCGCTGCGCGAGCTGCGATGACAGGCCCCTCGCGAACACGGCCTCGGCGATCCCGGTGACGGGCACCGCCAGATCCAGCGCCGTTTGCACCGTCCAAGTGCCGGTGCCCTTCATTCCGGCCGCGTCGAGAATCACGTCGACCAAAGGCTTCCCGCTCGCCGCATCGACCTGCCGCAGCACGTCGGCGGTGATGTCGATCAGGAACGAATCAAGCTCGCCGGAGTTCCATTCGGTGAACACGTCTGCGATAGCGGACGGCGTCATACCTACTCCGCGGCGCAGCAGGTCGTACGCCTCGCCAATGAGCTGCATATCGGCGTATTCGATGCCGTTATGCACCATTTTGACGAAGTGACCAGCGCCGTCGGTGCCGATATGCGTGCAGCACGGCTCACCATCGACGTGCGCGGAGATCTTTTCTAGGATGGGACCAACTGTTTTGTACGACTCGGCGGATCCGCCCGGCATGATCGATGGGCCCTTGAGCGCCCCTTCTTCGCCGCCGGAGATCCCGCAGCCGATGAATTCAATCCCCTTGTCTCGCAGCGCTTTCTCGCGCCGACGAGTATCCGGAAAGTGCGCGTTGCCGCCGTCGACGATGATGTCGCCTAGCTCCATCAGCTCCGCAAGTTCATCGATGACGGCGTCCGTAGGGTCGCCCGCCTTGACCATGACGATTGCCGTGCGCGGCTTGGTGAGCGAGGCCACAAAATCAGCCATCGACTCGGATGGGACGAATGCGCCGTCGGCTCCGTGGTCTTTGATCAACGCCTGCGTCTTGCCGTAGGAGCGATTGTGGACGGCCGTGACGAAGCCCTTGCTGGCAAGATTTCTGGCCAGGTTCGAGCCCATGACGGCCAGACCCGTCACGCCGATTTGAGCGCTAGCGACGGCGGAATCAGTCACTTCACTACCTCTGTTCTCCATGCAAGGATCGTGTCATGTCTAAGAATATCGTCACCAATCAGGCCGCGCCGCGAGTCGATATCGACGAATACGGCACTAACATCGCGCTGGTCGAATCGGTCGCGCAGTTGGCGCCGCACGCCGATACCGCCGAACTGTCGCGAATCGGCCAGCTGGTGGGCAGCGCAGATTTTCAGCATGACGCCGCTCTGGCGAACCGCGTCATACCTGCCCTTTCGACTCACGATCGTTGGGGCAACCGCGTCGATCACGTCGAATTTCACCCGGCCTACCACCGGATCATCAAGGATGATCTCGAAGCAGGTTCGCATTCGCTGGCGTGGGCCAACCCCGGGCCTGGTGCAAATGTAGAGCGCGCAGCTAGGTTCATGCTCTTCGCCCAAATCGAGCCGGGACACTCGTGCCCGGTATCGATGACACACGCGGTGGTCGCCAGTCTAAAAGGTACGGAGCATGAGGCTTTCTGGGTGCCGCGAGCACTGAATTGCAGTTACGATCCGCGGCTCATCGACCCGGCCGACAAGCACGCCGTGACCTTCGGAATGGCGATGACGGAAAAGCAGGGCGGCTCCGATATTCGCGCCAATCTGACGGCCGCCGTTCCCGACTCCGACGCATACCTCAT
Source organism: Nakamurella sp. (assembly GCA_039924545.1). Lineage (GTDB taxonomy): Bacteria > Actinomycetota > Actinomycetes > Mycobacteriales > Nakamurellaceae > Nakamurella. The sequence goes on from JBDTAR010000017.1 coordinate 5,604, forward strand.
CACAGGACATAAGTGGTTCTGCTCTGCGCCCCAGTCGGACGCGTTCCTCATGTTGGCGCGCTTACCCGAGGGCGTGAGTTGCTTTCTGGTGCCGCGGATACTGCCGGGCGGCGACCGCAATCCGTTCTCCATTCAGCGATTGAAGGACAAACCCGGCAATCGCGCCAACGCGTCCGGCGAGATCGAGCTGGACGGGACCCGCGGATACCTAGTGGGCGAACCAGGGCGGGGCGTGCGCGCGATCATCGAAATGGTGGCGCAGACTCGACTCGATTGCATTTTCGGAACCACAGCCGGTATGCGGCAGGCAGTGTCGGAGGCGGCGTGGCATGCTCGACATCGATCTGCTTTCGGCGCAAGGCTTATCGACCAGCCACTGATGCGCTCGGTAATCGCAGATCTGCAGCTGGAAGCTGAGGCTGCGACGTGGACCGCGGCGCACTTGGCCGCAGCGTACGACGATAAGTCCACTGACGCCGCCGAGTTCCGGCGCATGGCAACGGCTGTCGCCAAGTATTGGATCTGCAAGCGCGGCCCGAACCACGCCTACGAGGCGATGGAATGTCTCGGTGGCAATGGCTATACGGAGACATTCCCGCTGGCGATGCGCTACCGCGAGCAGCCAGTGCTATCGGTCTGGGAGGGTTCCGGCAATGTGATCGTGCTGGACGTGCTTCGCGCGCTCGGCCGAGATCCGGCGAGCGGCAAGGCTTTTTCGGCGCTACTGGAGCATGCGCGCGGCCGGGTGGGCGCCTACGACGCGCAGTTCGACCGGTTCTCTGCCGACATGGATTGGGCTACTGGCATTATCGCGTCCGGAGAAGCTGCGCAAGCCGCCGACCTGCAGCGCCACGGCCGCGCTGTGGTCGAACGGATGGCGCTGCTCCTGCAGGCATCGATCCTGTTCGAGCATGCACCTGCTGGTATTGCCGAGTCGTTCGTGTCGGCCCGGCTCGGAGCCGACCGCGGCCGAGAGTACGGAGCACTTCCGGACGGCGTCGACATCGACCAACTCGTGTCGAGGGCCTAGCCCACCCGTAATCGAACGCCGCAATCGAACCCCGCGTGTTACTCAGGGAGGGCTACATCCCTCCCTGAGTAACACGACCGGAAAATAGCGGAAGGTCAGGCGAGGGCGGCCTTCACGGCTGCGGCTACGCGGGAGCCTTCCGCCCGGGCGCCGGTCTTCTCCTTGACTGCCTTAATCAGCAGGCCCATCTGCTTCATGGATGGGGCGTCGCCCGAGGGAGACGTCATACCTGCAAATTCGGCCTGCACTATCGCGGCCAAATCGTCGTCCGAGAGCTGCGCCGGAAGGTACTTCGAGATCACCTCGGCTTCGGATATTTCCTTGTCCGCCAACTCGTCTCGGCTGGCTCCGCGATAGATATCGGCGGACTCGTGACGCTTCTTCACCTCTTTGCCGAGCACTGCGACTATCTCTTCGTCAGTGAGGTCCTTCGCCGTGGGTCCGGCGACTTCTGCGGTCATGATTGCGGCTAAAGCCATGCGCAGCGTGTCCTTGACTTCGGTGTCGCGCGCCTTCATCGCTGCGGTCAAATCCGCGCGGATCCGTGCCTTTAGACCGACCTGCTCACCCATGTGCTGCTCCCTCACCCGTCATACAACCTTTTAGGCAGCCTGCCCGTTCAACAAGTCCATTGTCGCCCGCGCCGAGCCCGCCGAGCACCGACACTGTGCCAGCGAGCATCACCGCCCGACGAAATAGTGGTTGATTTCCGGGTACGGGATACCGCTCAGCGCGGCGAAAGATCCTGTGTTGAGGAGCTTCTCGACAGTCCCTGCTAGCGTCTTCAGCATTGCGAGGTTGAGCGAGGAGCCCACCGAGATACGACCCACTCCGGCCGCGGCCAGCTCGGACACCGACGGCGCGCTCGACCCAGCAAGAATGTTGATCGGCGCATCGATGCCGCTGGCGAGCGCTCGAATCGTCTCTAGGTCACGCACACCGGGCACGAAGATACTCGACGCACCGGCAGCGATGTAGGCCGCCGCCCGTTCCAGCGTGAGCCGCAGCCGGTCGTCCGGCGCCCCCACCGGCGCGAAAAACACGTCCACTCGCGCGTTGATGTGCACCGGTACACCTACCCCGTCTGCGGCCTGCCGGGCGATCGCAATGCGATGCGCCGCAACATCTATCGGATACAACGGGTCGCCGCCGGAGTCCTCCAGATTCACGCCGACCGCGCCAGCCTCCACCACCTCGCGGATGCTTCGGGCCAGGTCTGCGTCATCGCCGTAACCGGTCTCTACATCGGCCGTAACCGGAACGTCGACGGCCGAGGCGATCCGTCGAATCTGCCCCAACGCCTCGTCGCGGGTCATCAGGTTGCCGTCGGCCCGGCCGATCGACCAGGCGCAGGCCGCGGACGACGTCGCGATGGCCTTCGCGCCGGCCTCGGCGATCACCCACGCGGACGACGCGTCCCACGCGTTGGGTAGGACTAGCGGGTCACCCGGTACATGCAGGGACGTGAGGGTGCGGGCCTTGTCGACAAGAGCAGCGAAATCGGTCATGCCCTCGACGCTATTCCGAAGTATCGGGTCCGTCGAGGGTTAACCGCCTATGTATGACGCATTCCTCGCGCTTGGCCCGCACCGATCAGCTAGAGTCGGAAGCTGCGCTCGCGCCGCGCGCCGCGGTGGCTGCCGCGTACACGACCCGGCGGGCCAGCCCGTGCTGGGCCGCGATCTGATCGACTGAGTCTCGACGGCTCGCCCCTGAATCGACCAGATCCTGTACCTGCGCCGCAAGCTCGGTCGGGCTTGGCACGAGGGAGGCGTCATGCGTAGCGCCCGCAACCACCATCGTCACCTCGCCGCGCACATCGTGTGCGCCAGCGGCGATCTCGCCGATCGTTCCGCGCCGAATCTCCTCGTAGGTTTTGGTCAGCTCCCGGCATAGCGCTGCCGGACGGTCGGCCCCGAACGCAGTGGCCATGGCAGTGAGCGCCTCGGTCAGTCGGTGCACAGACTCGAAAAACACCATCGTGCGTTTCTCGGTCGAAAGCTCTGCCAACGCTCGCGTCCGCTCCCCCGCTTTACGCGGTAAGAAGCCCTCGAAGGTGAACCGGTCGCTCGGCAGGCCAGACAGCGCGAGTGCAGTCAGAACCGCGCTCGGGCCAGGCACCGCGGTGATCGTCATACCTGCCGCCGCAGCAGCGGCAACCAACCGATATCCGGGATCCGACACCGATGGCATCCCGGCATCTGTCACCACAACGACGGTCGCGCCGGCCGCGATCTTCTCCAACAGACCCGGAATCCGCGCCTGCTCCACGCCTTCGTAATAGGAGACGACGGGCGCGGTGAGCCGCACGCCGAGATCGGACGCCAATCGCTTAAGCCGTCGAGTGTCTTCGGCAGCGATGACATCGGCACCGGTGAGAGCGGCAATCAACCCAGGTGACGCATCCGAAACTCGTCCCAGCGGGGTACCTGCAAGGACGAGGCGGCCGGGCGACGCTTCCGATGTCACGACTCCACCCTACGATGGCACGCATGGCTTTCGACGCACGAACCAAGGAGCACAACCGCGGTTACCTTGGGGCGTCGACCGCTGGGGACGACGACGACCCGAATCTTCTCGACTTCGAGCGCAGCCCATTATCGGACTTGTTCACCGAACCGAGCCTGACGATTGACCCAGGTGATCCGAGCTACCAGACCGACCCCGCCGCACTCATAGTGCCGGTCGGCGCCACCCCTACGATCACGCCTCCGGTCAAGCCACATCGACGCCTGATGCCGCCGATGCCGACCGACGTTGCGCGCGGCTGGATCGTGACCGCGGCGCTGACGCTCATCGGCGGAATAGTGCGGTTCTGGGAGCTGGGCTGGCGCACGGACGGTGGCACTCCGCTATTCGACGAAAAGTACTACGCCGTCCAGGCCGCGGAAATGCTGCGCACCGGCGGCGTCGAAGACAACCAGGCGTTCGGTGTCATCGTGCACCCGCCGCTGGGTAAGCAGTTGATCTCGCTAGGCGAAACACTGTTCCATTACACGCCCACCGGCTGGCGGTTCGCCTCCGCGATCGCCGGCACGGTGGCCATCTTCCTGATCATCCGCGCCGTCCGGCGGCTCACCCGATCGACAATGCTCGGTGGGATCGCCGGGATCCTATTGATCTGCGACGGTGTCTCGCAGGTCATGTCGCACACCGCGCTCCTCGACACGATCATCACCCCGTTCGTCCTCGCTGCTTTCGCATGTCTCCTCGCGGACCGGGATTTGGTGCGGCGCAGATTTGCGGCAGCCACCGCAGACGGCTCAATGCTGAGCTTCGTCGGTGGGGTGCCACTGGGCGCCCGCTGGTGGCGATTCGGCGCCGGTTTCCTGCTCGGCTGCGCCACCGCGGTGAAGTGGAACGGCGCGTATTGGATCATCGGATTCGGCCTCATGTCGGTGATCTGGGACATTTCCGCGCGCCGTCAATTCGGACTGCGCCACCCCGTGTCCGCCGTCGTACGCCGCGATCTCCTGCCGTCGCTGTGGTCGCTGGGGCTGGTGCCTGTCCTGACGTATGTCGGCTCCTATTGGGCGTGGTTCGCCAACGATACTGGGTGGGACCGACACGTCACGGCGGGCGGCAATGGGGTCATTGGAGCCCTCAAGTCGCTCGTCACGATGACCCTCGCCATGCTTCAAACCACCGAAGGGATCCTCACCCCGACCGACCCAGCGCTCCGACACCCGTGGGAGTCGAAACCGTGGTCGTGGCCGCTCGCCACGCGCCCCGTGTTGTATTACTTGGCTGGCGGCCAGGGCACCACCGGCTGCGGCGAGGGCCAAACCGACTGCGTCAAACGTATTCTTCTGGTAGGCACCCCGATGTTGTGGTGGGTGTCGCTATTCGTGCTCGGCTGGGCGCTGTGGAAGGTGTGCGGGCGACTCGATTGGCGCTACGCAGCAGTTCTGGTCGCATATGGCGCTGGCTACCTACCGTGGTTCACTATTTTCGACCGGCAAATGTACTTCTTCTATATGACACCGGTCGCCCCGTTCCTCGTCATCGGAATAACCCTGGTGCTCGGTGACATCCTCGGCAGAGCAGCGCCCGCTCGCGCGAAACCCAGCCGAAGGCACGTCGCCGTCGCGTCGGCCCGCTGGGGCGACGAGGCCAACAGCGTGTATGCCGACGAGTATGACGTCTCCCTCGCTGATTCGCCGACCGCACCGGTGGGCCTGCTAGACGCGGACACCTCTGAGCCCGATCACGACCCAGACCCAGACCAAGACCAAGACCAAGACCAAGACGCTGACAACGATTCGAACGTGGACTTCGGCTCGCAACCGGGCGCGGACCCCAGCCCTGACCTAGACGCCAGGTCTGCCCCCGACGCCAGCCCACGGCCGCCCAAGAAGGCAGTCCTGCGCCGCGCATGGACTCGGATGCGCTCATGGGACGGCCGAACGGTCCGCCTGGCGATTGTCTGCGCGTACATCGGCTTGGTGGCGGCCAACTTCATCGCGATGTGGCCCATCCTGATGGGCGATCCGATCACTCCGGAGCACTTGCGGTGGTTGACCTGGCTGCCGTCTTGGGGATGATCCTGGCTACCGCAGGTCACGGTCACCCTCTCGACAACAAGGACGCGATCTACCGGCTTCCGTCATCTTCGGCGACGATTACCCGAAACGCAGGCTGGGTATAAGGTCAAAGTACAGGCTCGGTATAAGGTAAAAGTAGCGGGACTTGACAACGAAATTGTCCCCAATGCCTGTTTCACAAGGCTTATGCGCAAAGGAGAAAATCAATGGCGCAGTACACACTTCCCGAACTGCCGTACGACTACAGCGCGCTGGAACCGTACATTTCCGGAGAGATCATGGAGCTGCATCACGATAAGCACCATGCCGGGTATGTGAAGGGCGCAAACACTGCCCTCGAACAGATGGCGGAAGCTCGCGACAAGGGCTCATTTGGCACCGTCAACCTGCTGGAAAAGAACCTGGCGTTCAACCTCGGTGGCCACATCAACCACTCGATCTTCTGGCCGAACATGTCCGCGGACGGTGGCGACAAGCCAGACGGCGAACTGGGCGCCGCTATCGACGAGTTCTTCGGCTCGTTTGACGGTTTCCGCGGTCAGTTCGCTGCGGCGGCTGGCGGCTTGCAGGGCTCCGGATGGGCCATGTTGGTGTGGGATACCCTCGGCCAGCGACTGAACGTCATGCAACTGTTCGACCAGCAGGGAAACCTGCCGGCGGCGCAGGTGCCGATTGTGCTGCTGGATATGTGGGAGCACGCCTTCTACCTGCAGTATAAGAACGTGAAGACCGATTACATCGGTGCATGGTGGAGCGTCGTGAACTGGGCGGATGCCACCGCTCGATTCAACGCTGCCCGCACCACGACGGCTGGCCTGATCATCCTCTAACGATCACCGCTCGTTTCCCAGGCGCCCCCGGATTACATTCCGGGGGCGTCGGTGTTTTTAGGGGCGGCCGACTCACGGCAGACTAGGGACCATGCACGGAACACTCGTTATACCTGATGACGCGACAAGGGCGACTGAGACGGTGGTCGATCCCGGCACCGATACGCTGGCCGCGAGACTGGCTGCGGGAAAGCCGTTCTGGCTCGACTTGGACACCACCGACGCGAACGCGCTCGTAGCATTGCGAGATACGTTCAGTTTCCACCCGCTGGCGGTCGAAGACGCGGAACACTTCGGACAGCGACCGAAAATCGACCCGTACGACGGATTCGCATTTGTCGTCACTTTCGGGGTGACGGCCGACTGCATTCCGATAGAGGTGCACTGCTTCTACGCTGAACACTTCTTGGTGACCGTCCATCACGGCGCCGTGCCGGAACTCGACGCCGCCATCACTCGACTTGTGGCGCGCGCCTTACCGCTGCCCGCACCCATCATGCTGCTGCAACGCGTGATCGACACGTTGGTGGACGGCTATTTCCCCGTTCTGGACGCCATGGACGAAGCGATTGATGCGTTGGAGGATTCGATTCTTCGCCGTCCTACCGATGCACAATTGGGCGAGTTGTTTGAGCTGAAACGGAAGCTGGTGACGCTACGGCGGCTGGCAAGTGAACAGCGGGACATGTTCGGTTCCGCAATGCCTGGCGATGATGTGCTTCCTGGAATGACGCCGGAGGTCGAACGCTACTTTCGTGACGTGTACGACCATCTGGTGCGCATCAGCCAGTCAGCGGACAGCTACCGAGACCTGCTGTCGTCCGTATTGGACACACATCTGTCCACCACGTCGAACCGGTTGAACGTGGTGATGAAGCAGCTGGCGATCATTGCCACGGTGTTCTTGCCGATGTCGTTCCTGACCGGCTTCTTCGGTCAGAACTTCGCGTGGATGGTGAACCGCATCGGCGGCTCCTGGATGTTCTGGATCGCCGGGGTCGGGTTGCAGGTGCTCGTCGCCGGCGGGCTGCTCATGATGTTTCGTCGCAAGGGTTGGCTCGGCGCCGATGCCGACCACTAACTCAATGCCGCGCAACGCTGCGGCGAAACCGAGCGTTGGGCAAGGCGCCTGACCTCGCCTGCTGCTACGACAGTCCGTAGAGTGCTGGACAAGGGATCTTCGCCTCAGCCAGGAGGGCGCTCATGTTACTCGCGAACCTATCTGATCGTGCAGCATCGTTCGGTCAGCTGTTGCTCGACCGGGTGGAGGCTACACCGGACAGGCGGGCGTTTTTGGCGCCGGACCCGACTGTCACGGGCGGCTGGCGGTCGCTGACCTGGGCGGAAACCGGCGCACAGGTCACCGCGCTCGCAGCGGGCCTCATCGCGCTGGGAGTCAGCGTGGAGGACCGCGTCGCCATCGCGTCGTCAACCCGACTCGAATGGGTGCTCGCCGACCTGGGCGCCATGTGCGCCGGCGGCGCCACTACGACGATTTATCCCACCACGAAACAGGATGACGTGACGTTCATTCTGAAGGACTCCGGGTCGGTGGTGATTTTCGCCGAGAACAACGAGCAGATAGCCAAATTGACCGGCGTCGACCTGCCCAACGTGCGTGCGATCATTACGTTCGACGGCACCGCCGACGGCGAACGGATTCTCACCATGGCCCAACTGGCGGCTCGCGGCCGTGAGCTGCTCGCCGACAATCCGACCGTCGTGACCGACCGGGTCGCCGAGCTGACACCGGAGCATCTAGCCACCCTGATCTACACGTCCGGCACCACGGGCAAACCGAAGGGCGCACGCCTGGTCCACGACAACTGGACCTACGTGGGCGCGGCGGTCGAGGCCATGCACATTCTGGATCTGGAGGATGTGCAGTATCTGTGGTTGCCGTTATCGCACGTGTTTGGCAAAATGCTCTTGGCTGTCCAGCTCACGATCGGGTTCACTTCCGCCGTCGACGGCAATCTCGACCGCATCGTCGCCAACATGGCCGAGGTCAAGCCCACGTTCATGGCTGGTGCCCCGCGGATCTTCGAGAAGGTTCGTTCGAAAGTAACGCTGACCGCTCAGGGCAACGGGGGCCTGAAGGCGAAGATCTTCAATTGGGCATTCAACGTCGGAATTCGCCGCACTAGGCTGCGTCAGTCGGGATCGCCTATTCCCGCCGTGCTCACCGCTCAGTGCAGGGTGGCTGAGAAGCTCGTATTCGCCAAGATCCAGCATTTGGTCGGCGGCCGCGCGAAGTTCTTCATCTCCGGGTCTGCTCCACTGTCCGTCGACGTCGCCGAGTGGTTCGACGCAGCCGGAATGCCCGTTCTGGAAGGATATGGGCTCACGGAGTCCAGCGCTGCGAGTTGCGTCAATCTGCCTCAGGACTACCGCATCGGCACTGTCGGCCCGCCGCTGCCCGGTACCGAAGTGGTGATTGCCGCCGACGGCGAGATTTTGCTTCGAGGCCCGGGGATTATGCGCGGCTACCACAACAATGCGACAGTAACCGAAGGGGTGCTGTCCGCCGAGGGGTGGCTGCAGACCGGCGACATTGGCGAACTCGTCGACGGGTACCTCAAGGTCACCGACCGCAAGAAGGACCTCATCAAGACCTCCGGCGGCAAGTACGTCGCGCCACAGAAGATCGAAACCGTCTTCAAGGCAGTGTGCCCCTACGCTTCGCAGATCCTGGTGCATGGGGATGGCCGAAAGTTCTGCTCCGCGCTCATCACGCTGGATCCAGAAGCTATTGGCGACTGGGCGAAAAGCCATGGCATGGAGGGCGTTTCGTTTGAGGAACTCGCGATCTCGCCAGCTGTGCGGGCATTGATGACCGGCTACATCGACGAGCTCAATACCAAACTAGAACACTGGGAGACAATCAAGAAGTTCATCGTGCTGCCCCGCGACCTGTCGGTCGAGGAGGGCGAACTCACGCCGTCGATGAAGATGCGCCGCCGTGCCGTCGAGGCCCAGTACAAGAAGGAACTCGACGCGTTTTACGTCGATTGAGCCTTTTCCGGTCGTGTTACTGAGCGCGGTCTATAGGCCTCGCTCCGTAACACGACCGGGAGAGTACTAGCTGTATGTATAGAAGCCGCGACCGGACTTTCGGCCGAGCATCCCGGATTCGACCATCCGGCGCAGCAACGGCGGCGGCGCATAGGTCGGCTCGGCATATTCAGCGTGCAGTGATTCAGCTACGGCGAGTGTCGTATCTAGGCCAACCAAGTCGGTCAGCGCGAGCGGCCCCATGGGGTGCGCACAGCCCAAAACCATGCCGGTGTCGATGTCCTCTGCGGAGGCATGCCCGGCTTCAACCATGCGAATCGCCGACAGCATGTACGGAATGAGCAGCGCGTTGACGACGAACCCAGCTCGGTCCTTGGCCCGAATCACCGTCTTGCCGAGCGTGTCTGTGGCAAGAGCCGTGACGGCGGCGATCGTCTCGTCGGACGTGAGCTGCGACGGGATGACCTCGACGAGTTTCTGCACGGTGGCCGGGTTGAAGAAGTGCATGCCGACGACCTTGTCGGGCCGACCGGTGACCGCCGCCAGTCGCGCGATCGGTATCGACGACGTGTTAGAGGCCAGGATCGCGTCGGCGTCGGCGACGACTTCATCTAGCCGCCGAAACAGCGCGAGCTTCACGGGCTCATTTTCGGTGGCTGCCTCGATCACCCATTGCCGATCGACGAGATCGTCGAGGGACGCAACGACCCGCAACCGACCGAGCGCAGACTCCGACTGGTCGGCGGTGATTTTGCCCTTTTCGACGCCACGCGCGAAAGACTTTTCAATACGCGCGCGGGCCGCATCGGCTGCGCCTTCATCGGCCTCGGCCACCACCACATCTAGCCCGCTGCGCGCACACACCTCGGCGATACCCGAGCCCATCAGCCCACCGCCCACGACGCCAATCCGCGAAATGTTCACGTTCGATACCCCTATTCACTCGTTTGTCCAACGTGCTGCGATCGTGGTGGCATCGTGCCGCCCCGAACCGCACCAACTATGACGCCGTTCCCATCGGCAGAATGCCACACGGCAGAAAACCCTGCGCGTAATAGCCGCAATAAAGCCGCGCCCGTCACACCTCCGGCAGGAGTAGCTGTTCCAGACTCAGCTGCGCCGCTGGATAGGTAATGCGTCCCGCGTCGTCGATTTCCGGGGTCGCGCCCCACTTGCCGATGACGTGATCTTCGCTATGCCCGAGGCCGAATATGTGGGTGACCTGCCAGCCGCTAACCACGAGCGCGGTGGCGATCAGGCTGCGATGGCACCGCCACGGCACCGCCTCGGCGCACATAAACGCGGTCGGCACGTCCGCCAGCCCGATGAGCTCCGCAAGTCCGGCCGCGAACTCGTCGCTCAGCGCGTAGTCGGCATATTTGTGGAAACTCTGGTGCGTCCATCCTGCGTTGACCGCCGAGTCGACTGGTTGCTTCCGCCGCCGTCCGCCGAGTTGTTCGACCCAGCGGTAGTCGATATCGGCGCCCGCAAGCCACTCGACCATCGGGTCGACGCCGAACTGCGGATTGTGCCGGGAGCCGCGGATTGTGCGCACATCGACGATCCGTTCGATACCGAACTCACGCAGCAGGGCAACCGTCTCGTCTGCGCTGCGAGTCGAATGCCCGAACGTCCATAACCGGTCGGTAGCCATACCTTCAGGTTAGGTCACGGTCACGACAGGTCGTCATAACTGCGGGTGAAGCAGTGCACCGGCCACAATGCCGACGACACCGCGCTCATGACACAGTGCCTGGTCCTGCCACGATGTTCACCGTCACTTTTACTGGGGCTCGGCACACCGTACAGTGAAAGCACCTGCACTGCCCTGCCCTGACTTGGTGAGGAGCCACGCCCATGGACACCGCACTCGATACTTCGCTCAATCCGGTAGCCGCACACGAACGCATCCACGATCTCAGGTTCGTTTCTCCGGTCGTCACCACGCCGCCACCGCCTCGCTCCGTGAAGCTCACGCTCGCCACGTTCGTGTTCTGCCTAGTGGCCCTCTTCGCATCGGCCATCGTGCTCAGCGCTGAATTCACCGAGGCCGATGGCCCGATCGTCTGGGTCATGATTCTGATGGGCGCCGCGATCATCGCATTGCTGCTAGGTGGCGCCCTTCTGCCGTTCATGAAGGAAGTGCGCGAACACCGCCGAGCCTGACTCCGCTGTCGGCGTACCGTCGCTACTAGAAGCAATCATTGTGATTTTAGTGGAGGCAACAGCATGACGGCACTGGCGGCAGCGGAACAACGGATGTCTATTCACGACGTTGATCCCGCCGCATACACAGCAGTCCTCGGGCTCGAGAAGTATGTGCACGCCGGCGGCGTCGACGAAGCGCTATTGGCGATCGTCAAGTCACGCGCCTCGCAAATTAACCACTGCGCGTGGTGCCTGGATATGCATCTAGCCGAGGCCCGAAAGTTGGGCGTGGCGCAACGCAAGCTCGACGTACTGGCCGCGTGGCGAGAGGTCAGCACGATGTTCTCCGATGCGGAACGAGCCGCCTTAGCACTCACCGAGCAGGTCACGTTGATTAGCCAAGACGGTGTGTCAGATGAGGTCTGGTCCGCAGTCCGGGATTCGTTCAGTGACAAGCAGACGGTGGTGCTGATCATGGCTATCACTGCTATTAATGTGTGGAACCGCATGAACGTCACTGTGCGTACGCAACTGCCGACCGATCCCGGCGGCAACTGACCAACAATCACCTACGGCAGGGCGCCTGCGTCGAGCGCGCAGCACTGGCCTGCCAACTGCACCGTGAATTTTCTGTAGATGTGTCGGGTAATTTCCGGTCGCCCACTGTATGAGACTGGTGCTTGGCACCAATGCGGTAGCAATTTATGATCAAACAGTGACAATGACATCTACCCCTGTGTCGAGCCCTATTTCTCAGCGACTCGACAAGCTGCCATTCACCCGCAAACACCTGAGGATGCTCACCGGCTCCGGTGTCGGTTGGGCGCTCGACGCCATGGACGTCGGCCTGATCTCGTTCATCATCGCGGCGCTCACCGCGCAATGGGGCATCACTAAGGGCGAAGCCGGTTGGATCGCGTCGGTGGGCTTCATCGGCATGGCGATAGGTGCATCGGTCGGTGGCCTCGTCGCGGACCGCCTCGGCCGCCGGCATGTCTTCGCACTCACCCTGCTTATTTACGGTGTCGCCACCGGCGCGAGCGCACTAGTCGGCGGCATCGGTCTGCTGCTGGTATTCCGATTCTTCACCGGTCTCGGCCTCGGCGCGGAGCTTCCGGTCGCGTCGACCTACGTCAGCGAATTCGCCCCCAGCCGCGTCCGCGGCCGAATGATCGTCATCCTGGAAGCATTTTGGGCGCTCGGCTGGACGGCATCAGCGTTGATCGGATATTTCGTCATACCTGCCTCCAGTGCCGGATGGCGCTGGGCGTTTGCGATTGGCGCTGTCCCGGCCATCTACGCGATCGTCATCCGTCTGCACCTGCCGGAGTCGCCGCGCTGGTTGGCGACGCGCGGGCGTCTCGATGAGGCAGACCGCATCGTCACGGAATTCGAGGCGGCTGCGGGGCTCGCGCCGCTGCCAGCGGAAGCTGCCACCAAGCCGGACACCGCCAGCGCGACGACGGCGGTCGTGGGACGCAGCACCGCCTCCCGATTGGCCGCACTATGGTCGCCAGAATTCCGCACCCGCACGGCGTCCCTGTGGGTGGTCTGGGTATGCGTCAACTTCGCCTACTACGGCGCGTTCATCTGGATTCCGTCGATCCTGTACTCCAACGGGTTCGACCTGGTGAAATCGTTCGGCTTCACGCTAATCATCACCCTTGCGCAGCTGCCTGGTTACGCCGTGTCGGCGTGGCTGATCGAGGTGTGGGGACGACGTATGACGCTATCCGTCTTCCTCGCCGGGTCTGCCGCATCAGCCTTCGCCTTCGGAAACGTGACGAGCGCGGGCCTAATCATCGCGTTCGGCATGTCGCTGTCGTTCTTCAACCTGGGCGCCTGGGGCGCCCTGTACGCAGTCACTCCGGAGATCTACCCAACCTCGCTCCGCGGAACCGGCGCCGGCTGGGCGGCCGCAATTGGGCGCGTAGCGGCGATCATCGCACCGCTCACCGTGCCGGTACTCCTCGCCGCGGGTGGGTCTGCTTTGACGTTCGCCGTGTTCGGAGTGTTCTTCGCCATTGCCATGTTGGCAGCGTGGGGCCTACTGGATCTGAAGGGCGTCCCCCTCGACGATCGGTAGCCCGGGCATCCGGCCCATCGATGGTAGCGCGGCGCCGAAGCAGCGTGCTTTCTGGCAGCGCGTGATGCGTCAGGCCTGACCGGGTGACGTATCCGGGTCGATCGACTGAGTGCCGAGCGCGCGGGCGATATCCGGTTCGATGTAAATAACCCGAGCGACCGGTACTTCTGCGCGGACGCGGCGCTCCACGTCGTCGATCATCCTGGCAATTGCCTGTGCCGACGTGGTGGCAGAGACTGCTAC
>JBDTAR010000018.1:0-4604 GCA_039924545.1 Nakamurella sp.
GGTGCTGTCGCCGGCCTCGAGAGCGCCCGGCAACGGCCGGAATCCGGTGACCACCTCGGACGGCTGGCTCGGCTTCTTTACTTCTGATCGGGCAGCCGCGGATGTGGTGAGAGCCGGGCCGCGCTGAAATCGAAACTCAATATCGTCGATGGGATTCTGGCCGGTGTTCGTGTATCGGCCGACCAGGGTGACGCTGCCGCTTCCGTCGGCAGTGACCACGACCGGATTAAGCTCAGCCAGTCGAAATGCGAGTCTGCTCGAGTACGCGCCGGTTGTTTCGGCCTGAGCCGTACTGGCACCGACCCCGACTGCTGTTGCTGCGAGGGCGAGAATCGCTGCGAACATCGTCATACCTAGACGTCGCGCTACTGGGCGCCACGCACCTGCCGCAGCGTGACCACGCGCAGTGTTGCCGGGCGCAGTGCACTGTGTCACCCGTTGTGTCACCCGTTGGCCGCCAATATTGACGCGGCGCGCCGGGCGATGCGCCGTTCCGCCGGGAAGGCGAGCATCCGCGGCAAGTCGTCGACCGGTACCCACCTAGCCTCGGTCACCTCAACATCGGCATCGGACAATTCGCCGGATACCGCGTCCATCAGGAAGTGGTGCACCCGCTTTCGAATCTGCTTTCCGTCCGCCGTGAAGGTATAGCTGAGGCTGCCCAGCGGCGCGACGACGATGCCGACAATGCCGGTCTCCTCGCGCACCTCGCGCACCGCCGTCTGCTCCAGCGTCTCGCCCTGCTCGACGTGCCCCTTAGGCATTGACCAGCGCAGCTTCCCGCCTCGACGCGCCCGGCCGATCAGCGCGACCTGAGCCTGCCCACCTTCCACTCGAACCACCAAACCCCCGGCAGAGGTCTCGAAAGTGGGCGATGGGGGCATGGGTCGATGGTAGTGGGGATACCCGCGCTAAGGGCTTACGCCAATACGCTGACGCGGATTGTTTCGGGCATTGCTCGCAGCTTGTCCACGATCTCGGCTGGCGGGGCGCCGACGATATCCGTAGCGACGTAACCAAGCTCACCGGTGGTGGCCAGCTGCTGCGACTCAATGTTGACGCCGTGTTCGGCCAGCAACCCGTTGATCGTGGCAAGGACACCGGGCACGTTGCGGTGAATGTGGATGAGCCGGGTGTGGTCCTTCTTCTTGCCAGCCGAGAGCCTGGGCATGTTGACCGATAGCGAGGTGCGGCCCTGATCGATGTAATCCCGCAGCTTGCCCGCCACAAAGTTGCCGATGTGCTGCTGCGCCTCTTCCGTCGAGCCGCCGATATGCGGGGTGAGAATGACGTTGTCCAGGCCGCGCAATTCGGACTCGAACGGGTCGTCCTTCGACTTCGGCTCGGTGGGGAATACGTCGATGGCAGCGCCCACTAGGTGCTTCGATTCGATGTGGGAGCGCAGCGATACGTGGTCGACCACGAATCCGCGCGACAGGTTAAGGAAGATCGCGCCCTGCTTCATCTGGGAGAACTCGTCGTCGCCGAAGAAGCCATGGTTGCCTGGGCGACCGTCCACGTGCAGTGTCACGATGTCCGAAATCGCCAGCAGTTCGTCCAGCGTCGCGCACTTCCGCGCGGTGCCCAGCGCCAGCTTCTCGGCGCTGTCGTAGAAGTACACCGTCATTCCCAAGGCCTCGGCGACTACCGACAGCTGCGAGCCGATGTTGCCATAGCCGACAATTCCGAGCGTGCGGCCGCGAACCTCGTGGGCCCCGGTCGCGGACTTAGGCCAATGGCCCTCGTGCATAGCGTGGTTCTTGGCAGTGAGCCGCCGGGTGAGCGCGATGATCTCGGCGAGCGCGATTTCGACGACGGAGCGGGTGTTGGAATACGGCGCGTTAAATACCGCAATGCCGCGCTCGGCGGCAGCGGCCAGGTCGACCTGGTTGGTGCCGATGCAAAATGCGCCGATTGCCTTCAAATTCGGCGCGGCAGCCAAGACCTCGGCGGTGATCGCCGTGCGAGAGCGGATACCGAGGAGCTCGACGTCCTTCAGAGCTTCGGCGAGTTCAGCGCCTTGCAGGGCGTGATCTGCGGTGTCGACCTGGTGGCCGGCATCCGACAGCACAGTGACGGCGTCGGGGTGGATGGCTTCCAACAGCAATACGCGCACGAGGTTCTTCTTCCGTGTTTGTGCCGAACATCTGTGGCAGTTCGGTGTGCGGTTTGATGATCAGTTGTGTGGGCGGGGGCAGCGGGCAGGGCAAGGGGCAGGGCTATGAATAGGCTGGCGGCTGCGATGACGGTGTTCGGCGCCGTGGGCGACCGAGCCGTCGTTACGCGGTCTAACGTTGCGTGGTTACGTGCTGCGCCGCCAAATGCTGCGCTCGTTCTGAATCGGTTCCTATTCGTCCACCAGCGTAGACGCCAGCATGCATGACCGATTGCGCGGGGCAGCTACTGGTTGTGGGTATGACGCGACCCACGCTATAGACCGGTTCGGAGCTCTTTTGGCTCAGTTGCGGTCGATGCGCGTCTGCTCATCAAGGGTCAACGCGGGGTTGGTGCACGGCTGGCGCGGGGTCGAGGCACAGCATGGGGATGGGAGATGTGCGGTCGGCGCAAGGTCAGCTCGGCTACGGTCGTTGCGGGGCTGGCGCATAGGTGGTGAACGGCCGGTTTGTGATCGCGGCGCACTGAAGATCGGGGGGACCCGGTAGGCGTGATCACCCGGTAGGCGTGATCACCTGGTAGGCGTGATCACCTAACGGGCGCGCGATCACGTACGCAGTACTCGCGATCCGGGTGACGGCACGTGGTGGGCGGTGTCGACCGTGTGGCCGGTGCGAATCTGGGTGTGCAGTTCACCTTCATTGTGACCGGATGGACGAAGTCTGCGGGGCGGCGGCCAAGGTGCATCGGTCTGCTTTTCTTGAGTCTGTTTTGTATGGTTCCGTCTCGCATACGTACGGTGTTTGGGCGCGGATTCAGCGATGCAAAACTGCGCGTCTTGCGCGGCTGGGCTCTGCTCGACTGAGGAAATGGTCGTGCGGTAGGAGTTCGGCCGCTGGTCCCAAACGACGGCGCTTCCCGCCACGGCGCCAGCCATCCGGTCGCGGTGCACGATCGTGTGATGACGAGGGCAGAGCAACGCCCCGTTGTCGAGATCCGTTGCCCCGCCATCGGCCCAATGCACGAGGTGGTGTGCATCGCACCAGGCCGCCGGTATGTCGCACCCAGGGAATGTGCATTGTCGGTCGCGGAGCCATAAGGCTCGGACCTGGCCGGGGGTGAACAGGCGCTCGGCCCGACCCTGCTCGAGTAGCTCTCCGTGCCCGCCAAGGACCACAGGAATAATGTGGGCGTCGCAGGCAACTTTCCGGATGGTGTCCGGTGCAAGCAGCGTGCCTTGCCCTGGTGTGCGGCGCCCCGCGAGACTGCCCAGGGCGGTGCCGCTGCTGACGCTTTCGACCAGGTCCGCGAAGTCCATGGTGATGCTCAGCACGGCTTTCGGTGAAGCGGATATGTGCCCCGTCGCGACTGTGGAACGGCGAAGCGCCTCGATGAGCGCCGCGCCACGACGTCGTGCAACAGGGCGACGGTCCGGCGTGCCACCGTCTGCATCTGGCCGCGGCGCCGAGAGCGGACCGATCGCTGCTTCCATCACGGCGCGCCCCTCGGCGTCGAGGGTCAGCCGGTAATCCCACAGCCCGGCAATGGTCTGGCGTCCGCTTGACAGGTCAATGTGCCGCCGACAGCGTTCCTGATGATCCTCGAAGTGACCCTCGGCACCGTAGCGCGCGAGTAAGTACTCGCGGAGTTGCCGTGCCGCGCGCGGGCCGTGCTCGGCGGCCACCGACGCGAACTGTTCCAGCACCGCCGGCGCGGCATCGGCAGCGAGGTCCGGTGCGAGCCTGTCGAACTCCGATGCGACAGCGACCGCCGTCCCCGCGTCGAGATCCGCCTCCAGGATCGAGTCGGTGAGCGGACTAAGTTCCACGCGACGCAGAATCCCAGCGGCCTTCGCCAACGTGTGCGCCTCGCGGCGACAGTGCCAGGCCGAGTCGGCCACCCACGACGCCGTGGACGCGAATTGTGAGTCGGTGACGATGCCACGGCTCTCGGCCTCCGCGATCACCGCGACAAGGGCTGCTCCCGCCATGGCCCGCAGCTCCGCGAGCTCTGCGGCGATACGCGCAAGGTCTGCATTTCCAGCTTGGTACAGCACGGAGCGCACGCCGTACATCGCAGCCGCGGCAGGCCGACAGGCCTCGCGCCGCAGGTCGAGTGACAGTGCTCCTTGCTCCATGGGCCGACGGTATCCCGGGGGTCTGACAGAGTTGTTTGCGCGGCTCCGCCATGCCATCTTCGCAGGTCCCCAAAGCCATTTGCGCGGCTCCGCCATGCCATCTTCGCAGGTCCCCAAAGCCATTTCCGTAGCTCCGCCACGCCATTTCCGCACCACCCCGTCGAACCAATCGCTTGGCGGAACACCGCAGTGCTCGGCCGGTAGACTAGGGCACCGTGTCCGACAAGCCTTCCGGAGCGCAGCCCGTGACTGCGCGCACCCCCGCTGATGGGGCGGGTCTTGATGCGGCTAGGCCGTCATACCTGGTGGCGTTGACAGATTCTCAGCGCAGCGCTATCGACGAACTTGCCGC
>JBDTAR010000019.1:0-17163 GCA_039924545.1 Nakamurella sp.
GAACCACACCTGCAGCAGATACATGCGCAGCATCGTGACAAGCGGCACCGGCTTGCGTCCGCGTTTCTTGTTGACATAGTGCGGCTCGATCAGTCCGATCCACGCGGCCCACGGGAATCACCTGATCCACCCTCGCCAGGAACTCCTGGCGCTGTGTGCGTCTGCGGCGTTGGCCGAACTCGACATCCGTGAAACTCGGCTGCGATGCTCCCATGAACCAATTTTACCGGGCGGCAAACCCTAAACAGTCGAAACGACAAGTCAACCTCAACACCGAAAACCAACCCGCCGCCCGACCAATAATCAGCGCATCCCTAGAACGGTGCCGCTTCCAGTCGGGCGGCGACCGGCACGACACGCATCGGCGACACCGAAGTCGACGGAGCACTGGCATTGCACGACATGATGTGCACAAGCCGAGAAACACCCACCCGGCTCGGCCGGTAGAGCCACAAACTGAAGTCGGTCAGGGCCGAGGTATCCGTCACTGCGCCGATCGAGGAATGTCCCGGTAGCGCAGGCCGCAGGCAAGATCCGTGTCTTGAATGCGGATCCTCACCCGGCACTAGCCTCTGAGAAACGCCGCCCAACGCGTCCCGTAGATGCTGGAAGAGACACCGCCGTGATTGACTGAGGGTATGCCAGCTGCACTAGCCGCTGCGTCCTCGCAGTGGTGCATGGGCTCGCTGGTCGCCAATGACATGGAAGCCATAGCGCTCAGCGAGTGCGCAACCGTGTGGACCAGAGTTCCTTACCTGTTACCTGTAACCGTCGGCACCGACATCGGCGCCGGGGTAATCTCGGGCGGGGCGTTAATCGTGGCTCCATGGGAACTTCGCATGCCTCACGGTCGACGCGTTAGTGCTCGCACCAGCGGTCGCCGATCGAATGATGGCGGACCTGTGATGAGGACGGTGCGGCGATAGAGACGCCATCGCACGGCCTGGTGCCGGAATATGCCAATACCAGCAGTCTCGACCGGGCCGCCGGGACTGCGTCATACGATTCCCGGCGTCGCCGCATGCTGATCTTCTTCCTCACACTCGGCGGCTTCGCCATTGGGTCGAGTGAATTTATCGCCATGGGTGCACTGCCTGAGATCGCCCGCGAGATGGATCCCGCCGCGGTCGCCTTGAGTCCAGAGATCGCCGCCGGCCACGCGTCGGTCTTCGTGTGGGGGTATGCGCTGGGGGTCGTCATCGGCGCGCCGATCTTCGCGATGATCTCCATCCGCATCCGGCAGAAAACATACCTGGTCATGGCGCTCACCCTGATGGCTGCACTGACCATTGCAACGGCCATCGCCTCGCCGTTCTACCTGATCATCGTATTTCGCATCAGCGCCGCATTACCGCATGGCGCCTACTTCGGTGTGGGCGCCGTAGTGGCGGCACGACTGCTCGGCGATGCACACCAGGCACGCGGAGTAGCGATCGTTTTGGGCGGCTTGACCGTGGCCAACCTGATCGGGTCACCGGTGGGAACCTGGCTGGCGCAGACGATCTCGTGGCGCCTGTCCTACCTGATTGTCGGCGGGCTATTCACCGTCGCCGCTATTGGTGTGTTTGTCATGATGCAATCCGACGGGTCGGGCCCCGCGCTCCGTGGTTCGGCCAGATCGTCGCGGAGTATGTGGCGGCTGTCCCTGTGGCGATTGATTGGCGGCTACGCAGTACTGAACGCGTCATTCTTCGCGGTGCTCACGTTCGCGGCACCGATCCTCACCGATCTGGCGCACTTCTCGACGTCCGCAGTGGTTGCGCTAATGGTCACGATCGGGGCTGGCATGACAATCGGCAACTATCTCGGTGGCGCAATCGCGGATCGAACCGCCGAGGCCGCTCTTTGGTCTACGGTAGCGGTCGCGGGTCTTGGCTTTGTGGCGTTTTGGCTCGGCATGCTGGTTCCAGGGTTGGTGTTCGCCGGATTTGCGATGTGTGGCTACTCCCTCGGTGCGGTGTCGCCTTACATTCAGGCCCGCCTGGCCCGAGCGACTCCCGATAATCCACAACTGGGTTCGTCCTTGAGCTCGTTGTGCGGCAATGCTGGCAGCGTGGTCGGCGGACTCGTCGGCAGTATCGCGGTGGTCGGCACGGACTCCATGAGCGCAACCATCACGGTCGGCAGTGCGCTGTTCGTCCTCGGTGTCGCAGCGTGCGCTGCGCTCTCGCGCGGTGCCAGTCCTGACCGCGCAGCGTTAGGGTGACGGAAGGGCTCAAGTACCAACCATATATATTGCGAGATGCGCGTCGTTACAAGCATTCTCAAAACACCTTGCATATTGCGCTCAGTCAGACCCGTTGCCCAGTGAGCAGTGACCCGTGACGCCGCTGCCCGGCACGGAGCCGGAGCCCTGTGCCAGTGCTGCATAGCCCGGCGCGGTCGCGTCGGTCGGCGGTCCACAGCCTGCCACGGGATTCAGACTCGAGGTCTACCTGCAGCCCCGTTCGACAGCCACGGAGGCGGGATCGAAAATCAGCCGGCGAAAGTTTCACTCCCGGCAGTCGTCAGAAGCTTTGCTGGAGGTAACTATTCCAGAATCGACGGTTCGGGTCGAAGGATTCGGTCAAGTACCGGAAGTCGGAGGCTTTAGGGTACAACCCGCTAAGGCCTCCTTCGTGGTGAAGGAATGCCTTGCCCCAGTGAGGTCGCGGGCGATACGGCTCAAGTGCCTTCTCGATGTGGGCGAGGGCGGACTCGACCGCCTCCTGATCTCGTCGCCAAGTGAAGTGCAGGCCGATTGTGTCCCTTCCGTAGGCGCCGCTAAGCCAGAGCGTGTCGGCGGCTATCGAACGAATTTCCGAAACCTGCAGCACGTCGGTCAGTTGGTTCCCGATACGTCGTACGGCCTCGATCGCGTTGACTGCATGCCGCCGGTCGAGGAGATATTCAGATTGGATTTCCTCCCCGTTGCTGGGTGTGAAGTTCAGCCGGAAGTGTGGCAGCCTTTCATTCCACGGCCCGGGCAGCCCCAGTTGGCGGGTGCAATTGGCCGCGCGCATGCCTGGGAGCATATGCACCTGTTTAGTGGCCAGGCGCCCGCCGACTTTCTTTACAACGGCGGTAGCCGCTGGCGCCGTGCCGCGTGCATTCTCATCCGTGGCGAGTTCCTTGACCCAAATCTGGCCCACGTTCGGCCCCTGCCAGGTGGTGAACAGGCTGACGCTGTAAGCCGCGGCTGTGACCATCGACATATCCTCCAGGACACGATCCCACGACGCCGCCACGATCACGGATTGTTGCATCCGGAACGACGGCCGGATCCTCAAGGTCACCTCTGTCACCACTCCCAGTGCGCCGAGGGAGACGACCGCCCCGTTGAAATTCTTATCCTCTCGACGGAGCGCGACCTCTTCCCCGTCGGCCCGCAGAATACGCAGCCCCGTGACCTCTGTGGCTAAGCTCCCATTGGCGTCCCCAGAGCCGTGCGTGCCCGTAGCGATCGCGCCCGCAACCGAGATGTGAGGAAGAGACGCCAGGTTTCCTAGCCCCCATCCGCTCCGCTCCAACACTGCGGCGACATCCCCGTATCGCATTCCTGCCGCCACCCGCACCTCACAGGCCGCGGAGTCCACATCTACCCGGGCAGGCATCCTTGCTAACGATACCAAGGCGCCGCCCGTCCCCGGATCCGCGAGGCCGTTGAAACTATGGCGGGTCCCCACAGCCCGTACACAGCGCGCGCTCGCCACGACTCGGCGTAGCTCCTCGATCGAGGCCGGGAGTTCTACCCGGCCAGCTTGGAAGCGATAATTCCCGGCCCAATTCAACTCGGCAGTCATGACGGTTGCACCCGGATTCGACTCATCTTGTGGATAGACCTTATTGCCCGGCCCCGGCACCGGTCTGCGCCTTTTCGGACACAGGGCCACCCGTCCCACGGCCCACATCAGGCGCTGCACCCGCTTACGATTGACGATAACGTGCTCCTCGCCGAGCGTGACGACGATGCGTCCACTTCCAAGACGCGGGTCTGGTCGATCCAGTGCATCAGGTCGATGTCACCGTACGGAGCGGGTTTCGGCTGGAGTTACACCATGGCGCGAAGTACCCCAGCGGACCGCATTGGTTGGTGACCAGAGAATCATGGCCACCTCACCTCGGGCAGGGGCCTGCAAGCCAAAATTCCGCTCCAGGCGCAGCTCACCGATCGTCGCATGCAGCTCTCTGCGCTTCACCTCAGTCGCAGTCGTTCACGCTCTCCAGTTCCCGTCTCGAACGCACCCGCAGCGGATTCGATCAGCAGTAGCGCCTATGTCGTGATCTGGTTTGAATGAACATCGAAACGTTGAGCGAGCTGCGCCAAGGCCCGGTCTCCTTTTATCGCCGCCAGAGCCACCTTGGCCTTGAACTCCGGCAAAAGATTCCTACGTCCGCGCCGTGCCAATGTCGTTGCTCCTTCGGCCTCAGCGGCCATTATCGAAGCAACCCACCGCTTGTTCCACTGCCCAAGAACTCGGATCCATTTCAATCTCCTGAGAAATCACAAAATAGTCCTAGAGGCAGCCGAGCCTGCAGCGTTCCCGCGGCCACGGCCCCAAACGGTCGCTCAACGCCACACCCCGCTACTGGACTACTTCTGTGCGAATGCGGCATCGAATGCGGCCTCCGGAGCGTCGAATGCCAGTCGTTTCACGAACGCCAACGCTTCTGGCGCCCCGACCAACCGATCCATTCCAGCGTCTTCCCATTCAACAGAAATCGGCCCGTCGTAGCTGATGGTATTCATCATGCGAAATGCGTCTTCCCAGGGGACGTCACCGTGCCCGGTGGACACAAAGTCCCACCCGCGACGAGGGTCTGCCCACGGCAGGTGGGAACCCAACCGTCCATTGCGGCCGTTGCCAACTCTGCGCTTGGCGTCCTTGCAATCAACGTGGTAAATGCGATCCTTAAAGTCCCACATGAAGTCAACCGGGTTGAGGTCCTGCCACACGAAATGGCTTGGGTCCCAGTTCAACCCGAATGCTTCGCGGTGCCCGATTGCTTCGAGAGCCCGCACCGTTGTCCAGTAGTCGTACGCGATTTCGCTCGGGTGTACTTCGTGGGCGAACCGAACGCCGACCTCATCGAACACATCCAATATGGGGTTCCACCGGTCTGCGAAGTCTTGGTAACCCCTATCGATTAGTTCCTGAGACACCGGCGGGAACATAGCCACGTACTTCCAAATAGCCGACCCGGTGAATCCGATAACAGTTTTTACCCCTAATTTCGCGGCAACACGTGCCGTCAGCTTCATCTCCTGCGCGGCTCGCTGGCGGACCCCTTCCGGATCGCCGTCTCCCCAGACCTGCGGCGGAAGGATCGCACGATGGCGCTCGTCAATTGGGTCGTCACAGACTGCCTGGCCTTTAAGGTGGTTCGAGATCGCCCACACCTTGAGCCCATACTTGTCGAGTATGTCGCGCCGCGACTGTAGGTATGCATCGTCCTCCGCAGCTCGCCACACATCGAGATGGTCGCCCCAACAGGCGATCTCCAAACCGTCATACCCCCATCCGGATGCGAGCTTGGCAACTTCCTCAAACGGGAGGTCCGCCCATTGTCCCGTGAACAGCGTAATTGGTCGTGCCACTGAAATCATCACCTTTCCGATCTTGCGGCGACGCGATCGACTCATAAGCGCCGCGCTAGCCGTTCCTGCCTTGTCTTCGCCGAAGCCAACGCCGCCCGCCCGCTACATAGTCACTGATCTCCATGCACTGTTGGAGGCGGCGCTGTCCTCAACACTCTGGAGTACGCGCTGCACCTGAAGGCCGTCCGCGAACGACGGGTGCAACTCCGCACCGGAACAGATTGCGTCGACAAAATCACGAATTTCGTGCACAAAACTGTGGTCCCAGCCCAGCACGTGGCCAGGTGGCCACCATGCGTGCATGTAGGGGTGCTCCGGTTCCGTCACGAGTATCCGGCGGAAGCCCGCGGATGCGGCGGGCTCGGTGCCGTCGTAGAACTGCAGCTCATTCATCGCCTCTATATTGAACGCGATGCTGCCATCTGATCCGTTGATTTCGATGCGGAGTTCATTTTTACGTCCGGTCGCCATTCGTGTTGCCTCGAATGTGCCGATGGCGCCGGATCCGAACCGGACCAGGAACAGTGCCGCATCGTCAACGGTAACGGGTCCGCGCTCGGTACCCGCCTTCCCTGACAGGCCTGACGAAAACTGTGGCAGCGGGCGCTCTTTGATGAAAGTCTCGGTGAGCGCCGACACTCCCTCTATCTGGTCACCGAGCATGTATTGCACGAGATCGACGATGTGAGCGCCGATGTCGCCGAGCGCCCCCGAACCAGCGTGTTCCTTCTGCAGGCGCCACACCAATGGGAATGCCGGATCAACTATCCAATCTTGCAAGTATGTCGCGCGCACATGGCGGACTACCCCGACGCGGCCATCCGCCACCAAGTCTCTGGCCAGTACGGCGGCTGGCACCCGTCGGTAGTTGAAACCCACCATGGAGCGGACCCCACGCTCACCAGCCTCCTTGGCGGCCGCCACCATTGCCTCGGCCTCGTGGACGTTGTTCGCGAGCGGCTTCTCACACAAGACGTGCTTCCCGGCCTGAAGGGCAGCTATGGCAATCTCCGCATGCGAGTCGCCGGGCGTGCAAATGTCGATGATGTCGATATCCGGACGTTCCAACAATTCTCGCCAGTCCGTGGCGGTGTCTGCAAATCCCAGATTTGCCGCTGCTGCACGCACCGCGTCACCATTTCGCCCGGCGAGCACCGACAGTTGCGGTCGTCGCTCAAGGTCGAAGAACCTGGATGCTTCGCGCCATGCAAAGGAATGGGCCTTACCCATAAAGGCATAACCCACCATCCCAACATTCAATGGTTTGTTACCCACTGCTGCCTACCCTCCTGGTTCGCTAACATCGCTGACTACCGAACCGATGACGGTCCGCCCGAACCGTTGTTCGTCGCGGGCTCGGGCGGCCGACGAATCAGGATTCGAACGCGTAGGGCAAGTAGTCGTCGACGTTTTCCTTGGTCACGACAGCTGAGAATAGGGTGATGCTCTTAGGCACCTCGTGTTCCTTGAGATCGGACATGCCCTTGCTCAGTACCAGAAGCCGGGCGAGAAGTACGCCAGATGCGGCCAACGTCGAGGGGTAGATAACGTCAGCTTTCAGCACGGTGTTGTCGGCTTTGATGTCACGCATCACGTTCGCGGAACCGGCTCCTCCGACCATGAAGAACTCGCTACGTCCAGCTGTCTGGATGGCCGCCAGGACACCGACGCCCTGATCGTCGTCATGATTCCAGATTGCATCGATCTTCGGCGCAGCCTGCAATAGGTTGGTGGTTACCTCGTTGCCGGAGTCCGCGGTGAACTGGGCCGAAACCTGATTGGTGACCTTCAACCCGAAATTCTTCAGAGCGTCCGCAAACCCCTTCGATCGCTGTTGCGTCAGTGGAAGGCTTGCGATTCCTTGAATCTCTGCGATCACCGGGTCTTTAACACCCTTGTCCTTGAGGGTCTGGCCGATGTAGGTGCCAGCATTCACCCCCATGCCATAGTTATCCCCGCCAATGTAGGTGCGATAAGAGAATGGAGTATCGAACACTCGGTCACAGTTGACGACAATGATGCCGGCATCCGTTGCCTTTCGAGCGACATCCGTCATCTGCGCGCCGTCGAATGGCAGGAGGACAATGGCGTCGACCTTGGCGTTGATCAGGGTCTCAACGTCAGAGATCTGTTGGTTGACATCGTTGGTTCCTTCGACGATGTTCGCTTCCACATCGGTGAGCGTGCCTACGACCTTCTTGACGTTACCTGTGATGGCAGCCATCCAGCCGTGGTCGGCTGCGGGTGCTGAAAAACCAATCTTGACCATCTTTCCCTCCGGATTCGGTGTGACAACTGTGTTGATGGCCGACTGCTGGTCGGTGGTCAGTGGCGTGCTACTGCCGGTACTACCGTTCTTCGGGCTGGTCGAGCACGCCGCCAGCAACGCGGTCGTGGCCACGCCGAGGCTGCCCACCATGAACGATCGCCGGCCCAGCAGATAAGGCTTAGCCGGCTTGTCGGCTGGGTTGGAACCGTTTGCGTCTTGGGACATCTCAACTCCTTTTTCACTAGAGGTATCGGGAAGCAAGTCGGACTGAACTGCGCCGACGGTGGGTTAAGTACGGGTGTCTCGGCGCGCGACACGCTGTTGTAGCAGGACTGCGATGACGATGATCGCGCCCTTGGCCACGGCCTGTGTGGACGAATCGAGGTTGTTGAGGGTGAAGACGTTGTTCAGTAGCGAGAAGATCAGCACGCCGATGATCGTCCCCACGATTGTTCCGCGACCGCCGAACAGCGAGGTGCCACCAATGACGACGGCCGCGATTGCATCAAGCTCGTAGCCCGAACCAAGGTTGGATGATCCTGCGGTGGTCCGCGCGGTGATGAGTACGGCGGCGATACCGGCGCAGACCCCCATCAGCACATACAGCAGAACCGTGTGCCAATTGACGTTGATCCCGGCCAGCCGCGCGGCTTCCGGGTTACCACCCACGGCATAAGTACGTCGTCCAAACGTCGTTCGGTTCAGTAAGATCCAGGCCACTATCGCGACGAGTGCGAACACGATGACCTGGGCGGGGATCCCAAAGACTGAGCCGTTGAAGAAGCCTTGAAACGCATTGTCTTGGACGATTTGGGTCTTTTTAGCCGACACAACCTCAGCGAGCCCCGTGAATGCAGCCATGGTCGCCAGGGTCATGATGAACGGAACTATCGGCCCATAGGCAATCAGTAGGCCATTCACCAGGCCAGCGATCGTACCGACGACGATCGCCATCAGGACCATCACCCACCAGGTGCTGGACCCTGCCATGTTCTGGGTGAACTGGGTGGTCGCGAAGACGGAGCAGAGCGCGACAAGTGAGCCAATGGACAGGTCGATCCCAGCGCCGATGATGACGAAGGTCTGCCCAATGCTCAATACGCCTATCACGGCGGCGAGGCTCAGCACGATCCGCAGGTTCGATACGGCGAGGAACCGGTCCGGCGCCGTGAGCGCGCCAATGAGAATCATAATTATCAGCGCGGCGCCAAGGCCGGTATGACGGCCAGCCGGTGTCGATAAAAATCCTCCCAACCGACGCCCGTGGGGGGATCCTGACGACGCCGGAGCCACACCCACACCCGCAGGTCTTTCCTCTTCGACATCACTCACGCAGCATCCCCTCTCATAATCAAGTCCAGTACGTCGCGTTCAGTGACGCCTTCGGTTGGGCCTTCGTGCACGACTCGGCCTTCGGCCATGACGATGGCGCGATCAGCCAACCCCAGGACCTCTTCGATCTCGCTGGAGACCATCACGACAGCGACACCGGAGATCGCGAGATCCCTGATGATGCGGTATATGTCGGATCGAGCACCAACGTCCACCCCGCGTGTTGGTTCGTCCAGCAGAAGCACCTTGCAGCCTCGGAGCAGCCAGCGCGCCACGACAGATTTCTGCTGGTTGCCGCCCGATAAGCCGGAGATAATTCTTCGTTCTTGCCCTCTCGGCAATTGGATGGCGTCAAGTTCGCGTGTCGCAGCGCGAAGTTCCGCTCGATCGTGAGTGAAACCGGCGGTGGCGAATCTTGTCAACGACGCGATGCCAACATTCCGGTACACCGGCTCCTGTAGGAGCAGGGCCTGCGCCTTCCGCTCCTCTGGGCACAGCCCCATGCCAGCGCGCACTGCCGCGACTACCGATCCGTTCCGGACCGCGCGCCCCTGCACCCGCACGGTTCCGCGATGGGCACGCCTGGCACCAAATACGGTTTCGACCACTTCGGATCGACCGGCACCGACAAGCCCGGCGATGCCTACGATTTCGCCTGCGCGAACCGTGAACGATACGTCGAAAAATTCATGTGGTCGGGATAGACCGTCGACTTCAAGGACTACTGATGCGTCGGCGGGGATGGCGGGTCGGACGGGGAAGGCATACTCGATTGATCGCCCCGTCATCAGTTTGATCAGTTCGCGGGTCGGAGTCTCGCTGACCTTAAGGTCGCTGCCCACTGTGACGCCGTCCTTGAGGACGGTGATCCGGTCCCCGATGCGTTGGATCTCCTCGAGTCGGTGAGAGATGTAGATGATGGCTACGCCACTCTGCTTGAGCTCGTTGATCAAACGGAATAGCCCGGCGACCTCTTCGGGGTCGAGGATTGCCGAAGGCTCGTCCATGATCATCACGCGTGCTTCGTACGACAACGCTCGCGCCATTGAGACGATCTGTTGCTGCGCGGCTGACAGGCGGCTAACTTCCATGGACGGGTCAATCTCTGGGTGCCCTAGCCGCAACAAATGCGCCCGCACCAGCTTGGTGGTGAGCGTGCGGCGACCGAATCCCGCTGTGGACTGCTCGTGCCCCAAGTAGACGTTCTCTGCGACTGAGAGCCCGCCTACCAAGTCGAGCTCCTGGTAAATCGTCGCTATCCCCTGGGCCACGGCTGACTGCGGACCGGACAGGTGCAACAGCTCACCTTCCCAACGAATTTCGCCGGAGTCCGGATGATAAGCGCCGGATAGCACTTTGATAAGGGTGGACTTGCCAGCCCCGTTCTGTCCGAGCAGGCAATGTACTTCACCGGCGCGAACATCGAGGTCGACGCCGTCCAACGCCTTGACCCCGGGAAAGGTTTTGACGACATTCCGCATCTGCAGCAGCGGTACATCGACATCATCGGTCGGCATGACGGAAACAATGGCACCGCTTTTAACGACTGTCAATCAAAACTCTGTAACGATGTTGATACTTTTATTCCTTGGCCGTCAGAAGTCTTCGTGTTTGACTATGTGCATGTTTTCTACGTTGATAACTCAGACAGCGCCCGGATCGGTCGGGTCACTGTTTCAGCATGTGCGCTTCGACGGACCCTGCACTCGCGCCGATCTCGTGGCTACGACCGGCCTGGCCCGATCGACCGTGAATGCGCGCTTGGACGCCTTGCTGGCTAACGGACTGGTGAGCGCCGCGGGCGAAGGGGTGTCCACGGGCGGCCGCCCGCCAACTCGGTTCGTAGTTAATCCTCGCGCCCGCGTGGTGCTCGCGATGGATATCGGTGCCACGCACGCGACGGTTGGCGTCACGGACCTGAGCGGCGCCATCTTGGGCACGCAGACGGAGGAACTCGACGTTTCTGCTGGCCCCGAGCCGGTTCTTGATCGTGCGATTGCTATGGGCCAGGCACTACTCACGGATTGCGGCGTCAGCGAGATACGGGTCGCGGGAGTGGGTATCGGCCTCCCCGGTCCTGTGGAGCATGCGACTGGTAAGGCGACGAATCCGCCCATCATGCCGGGCTGGAACGCATTTGATGTTCCCGCCTACGTTCAGCGAACCGTCGACGCCCCGGTCCTGGTCGACAATGATGTGAACGTGATGGCGATCGGCGAACATGCCACCGGGTGGGCCACCGTCCAACACATGTTGTTCGTCAAGATTGCCACTGGCATCGGCGCGGGGATCATTTCCGATGGGCGAATCAACCGCGGATCACAGGGTACAGCAGGCGATCTCGGGCACGTACAGGTTCCTGGGGCACGCGGGCGTCCGTGCCGCTGCGGCAATATCGGCTGCTTGGAGGCGATTGCGTCAGGCCCGGCCATCGTCCAACAGCTCAGCGAGGCGGGCATGGCTATTTCTACGCCGCGACAGTTACTCGACCGGGTAAGGGCCGGCGACCTTCGGGCGATCGACGCCGTCCGCCAAGCCGGTCGTGAAATCGGGGCAGTGCTGGCCTCGTGCGTGAGCCTGCTCAATCCCTCGGCCATCGTTGTGGGCGGGTTTATGGTCGGCGCCGGACCGCAGCTCATCGCAGGTATCCGCGAGATCGTCTACCAGCGCGCCCTGCCGATTGCCGCTAACAACCTCACCATCGCGACGTCAGCCGCAGGCAGGTTTGCGGGCGTTCGGGGAGCAGCATTCATGGTCATCGATTCCGCCCTTTCGGCGGATTCCGTGAATGAACTGATCGTCTAGGTATGACGCTGTCCGGGCATTGACCCGGCCGGGTCAGCGAGCACGGCTTTCAGTACTGCCCGCGCCCCGCCCGTCATCGCAGGGTATTGACGCTGTGGCGCGGCTAGCAGTGAGATCGGTGCCAGCTGCGCAGAGAGGACGCCTTCTGACACGTGCGCGCCTACCAGGTGCTCGATCAGGTCGAATAGTTCCGCGTAGATGCCCCCGAGCACCACGGTGTCAATATCGACAAGGTTGAGGTAGTCGGATAACGCGCGTCCTAGCGCATCTCCTGCCCGGTCGACCGCAGCGCGAGCGGCACGATTGCCCTTGCGCGCCGCTACCGCGACAGCGCTCATCGGCGAGCGTAGCGGCAGCCCCGCGGCCACGAGAATTGCTTCTTCCCCGGCGTACTGCTCCAGGCATCCTCGGTTGCCACACCGGCAGGAGGGGCCCCGGGGGTGGATTGTCACGTGCCCGATTTCCCCGTTCCAGCCGTGCAGCCCTTGGTAAAGCGCGCCATCCAGCACAATTGCCGATCCGATCCCGACCCCTCCGGACACGTACACGAACGTGTTGAGAGAAGTCGGCGTCCCGTCAAAACCCACCGCCGGACCCATGGTTTGTGCGAGGCCCGCTAGCTTGGCCTCGTTCCACACGGCTACGTCCAGTCCTTCCAGGTCCAGAAGGGGAAGCATATCGACGGCGCGCCATCCGAGGTTGGGGGCTACTTCCAGCCTGCCGGTGGCGACCCGCACTAGTCCTGGCACTGCCAGCCGGGCACCGACAACGTGCATCTCCTGCTCGGTGACCGCAGCAATCAGCTCGCGGGCCAGCGCTGCCACGTCGCGCAGTACCAGTCGCGGATTCGAGCTTCGCAGATCCGCCGTCACGATTCGATCGGACACGATGTCGCCAGCCAGATCGATGACGAGTGCGCCGTAGTAGTCGGCGTTGATTTCCATGCCAAGCCCGACCAGCGATCGCGGGCATGGCCCGAGTGGCACCCCCGGTCTACCGAGCCCCCGAGTGGGTGGCAGCGGCAGCTCCGCCACGATGCTGGCGCTAACGAGCGCCGACACGAGCGCCGACACGGTTGCTTTCGTTAGACCGGTTCGGTCCGCGACACCAGCGCGCGAGAGCGGAATGCGGGCACTGTAGATCGCCTCCGTCACGGTGGCCAAGTTCTGTTGCCTCAGGCTGTGCTGCCCCGCTGCGGCCCTGATCACCTCTTGACCGTAGCAGCCAAACGCATTATGTTCAGCCGCAAAACTAATTTCTTTTCGGCGCGAGGCTAGGAGCCCACCATGGCATCGTCAATCAAGTACTCGTTCGGACTGTGGACTGTCGGATGGCAGGCACAGGACCCGTTTGGCGCACCGACACGACCGCCACTGGATCCCACCGAGTCGATCCACAAGCTGGCAGAGATCGGCGCGTGGGGATTCACTTTCCACGACAACGACGTCTTCCCGTTCGACGCTGATGACCAGGAGCGACGCGCCTGCATCGATGCCGTCAAGAAAGCAGCGGACGAGACAGGGCTCGTTATCGAGATGATGACGACCAACACGTTCACCCACCCGGTATTCAAGGATGGCGCCTTCACGTCCAACAACCGCAGCATTCGGCGGTTCGGACTCCGCAAGGTGCTGCGCAACGTCGATCTGGCGGCGGAGCTCGGCGCCCAGACGTTCGTCATGTGGGGTGGTCGTGAGGGTACCGAATACGAAAACTCCAAGGACTTGCATGCGGCACACGCCCGCTATGCCGAGGGCATCGACACCGTCGCTGCCTACATCAAGGAACGGCACTACGACATTCGCATCGCCGTCGAACCGAAACCGAACGAGCCACGCGGCGACATCTTCCTGCCCACTATCGGGCACGCGCTGGCGCTCATCGCCACGCTCGACAACAGCGACATCGTCGGGATCAATCCAGAAGTCGGTCACGAGCAAATGTCGAACCTCAACTACACGCACGGACTGGCGCTGGCACTGTACGCCGGCAAGTTGTTCCATATCGATTTGAATGGCCAGAACGGCCCCAAGTTCGACCAGGACCTCGTCTTCGGCCACGGCAATCTGCTCTCAGCATTCTTCACCGTGGATTTACTGGAAAACGGCTTTCCGAATGGCGGCCCGCGCTTCGACGGCGCCCGTCATTTCGACTACAAGCCGTCCCGCACCGAAGGGACGGAAGGCGTCTGGGAGTCGGCGAAAGCAAACATGGAAATGTACGACATGCTGGCTGTAGCATCAGCTGCCTATCGCGCCGACCCCGAGGTACAGGAGGCATTCCGGCATGCAGGGATCTTCGAGCTGGGCGAGTCGACGCTCGGCGAAGGCGAGACCTTCGAACAGTTCCTCGCCGATCCGAGCTCGCGAGAAACGTTCGACGTGGAGGCGGCGGCAGAGCGCGAAT
Source organism: Nakamurella sp. (assembly GCA_039924545.1). Taxonomy (GTDB): domain Bacteria; phylum Actinomycetota; class Actinomycetes; order Mycobacteriales; family Nakamurellaceae; genus Nakamurella. The sequence goes on from JBDTAR010000019.1 coordinate 14,391, forward strand.
ACGGCCTCGTCCACTTGCACCAGTTGGCGCTGCGGCACCTCATCGGCTGAGTTGCCGGCAATTGGCCGCCGTCCCGCTGGAACCGTTGCCATGCCCTAGCCGGTCGCTCCCGAAGACCGCCGGACGGATCTCGGAAGGAACGATGACGACATGACGCTGGTAGCGGGGATCGACTCGTCCACCCAGTCCTGCAAGGTCGTAATCCGCGATGCAGAGTCCGGGGCACTGGTGCGTACGGGATCAGCACAGCACCCGGACGGCACCGAGATTGACCCGGAGCACTGGTGGACCGCACTGCAGAGTGCCATCGACCAGGCAGGAGGCCTGCGCGACGTAGAGGCATTATCGATTGCCGGGCAGCAGCACGGCATGGTGGCACTCGATGAGCACGGGGCAGTTATCCGCCCCGCGCTGTTGTGGAATGACGTCCGGTCCGCTGACGCCGCAGAAGAGTTGACGCTCGAACTCGGAGACGGGGACCGTACGGCGGGGGCGCGCCGTTGGGCCCATGACGTGGGCCTCGTACCGCAGGCATCGTTTACGGTGACGAAGCTTCGGTGGCTGGCCGACCACGAGCCGGAAAATGCCCGCCGCGTGATGGCCATCGCGTTGCCGCACGACTGGTTGACCTGGCGGCTGGCTGGAGGAGGAAGCGGACCGGGCGGGAACTCTGGGCAACTCGACATGACAGACCTGGATCGACTAGTCACGGACCGGTCAGAGGCCTCAGGCACCGGATATTTCGATGCCGTGTCGAACGTCTATCGTCGGGATCTCCTTGCCCGCGCGCTCCGTTGCAATGACCAGCGCGCTGAATCCTTGGTGTTGCCAAGGGTTCTCGGACCGCACCAGGCAGCTGGGCGCGGCAGCACGACGATGACTGCGGGGCAGGTCGTGCTTGGGCCAGGGCTTGGCGACAACGCCGGTGCAGCGCTAGCACTACAGTTACGCCCCGGCGACACCATGCTGTCGCTGGGGACATCTGGTGTTGTCGGCACCGTCTCGGTCAACCGCGCGAACGACCCAACCGGTCTGGTCGCCGGCTTCGCCGATGGTAGCGGCCGTCATCTGCATCTGGCCGTCACCTTCAACGCGGCGCGTATCTTGGATGCGACTGCGCGCGTACTCGGCGTTGATCACACCGTACTTTCTGAGTTAGCTCTGCAGGCTGAGCCTGGGGCGGCCGGGCTGATCTATATCCCGTACCTTGAAGGCGAACGAACCCCAAACCTGCCGACAGCTACGGGCACGCTACTGGGCATGACGCAACGATCGATGACGCGAGAGAACATCGCACGGGCAACAATCGAAGGTCTTCTGTGCCATCTGGCGGATGCGATGAGCACCATCGCGGCACAGGGCGTCACGATTAGTGCGGTGAGTCTGGTGGGCGGAGCAGCACAGTCCGCAGCGGTCCGCGAGCTTGCGCCAGCGATACTCGGCGTGCCTGTGGCGGTCCCGGCACCGGGCGAATATGTCGCGAATGGTGCGGCGCGACAGGCTGCCTGGGTGCTATCCGGCAGCGCGGAGCCCCCAGAATGGCCACAGCCTGACACACTCATTTATGCGGCGCCCTCAACCCCCGATCGGCTCGCCGCCTACCGCGAAGGTGCGACCGTCGCGGGATATGACCGCGAGAATTTTCACGGATCAACAGCCAGCGTCTGAGGCGCAAGAGCCGGAAATCGGTTCAGGTCGCAGCGATGTCGAGATCACCTCGACCGGAAACTGCCTCGCGGTCCTGCTGCTCGCCTACGGCGTGATGCGCTGGGCGAAGCCGCCGATCCGAACGTGGGGCACCATGCGAGTACAGGGCTTTGTTTGCGATCGGCCTTGATCAACAGAAACACGCTGAACTGGCACATCACCTCACCTCGGGAACCATTTCTATGAAAGTAGCAGTTGGAAATTAGCCCACGTGGGCACGCGGTTTTCACGCACCAGATTTTCGCTGACCTGCAGTTTTACGTCTCCGACATGGTCGTCGTGCGCGTAATTTCACCGAGAGCCGTGGGCAAGTGTGGGCAGAAAGTGGGCACGGAGCATATTACACAAGCCCTCAAGATCAACAAAAAGGCACTGAACTGGGAGAACACTCCAGATCAGCGGCTTTTTCATGCGCGGTAGCGGTTGGATTTCAACCCGCTTAAGGGTCCTCGTCGGTGCTCCGGTATGCGCTCTGAGCTGCGATTATTCATCAGCAGCGATCACGCAAGTCGGACTGTTTCGTCAGAGATTGTGCGCAGAATGTGGGCGGGCCAGAAAAGGCGATTGGGCAACCGGCACCGCATGATCGGGCTCGATCTCCCACGCGCGAAATCTGTCGGGTCAGTCACCCCCGCCCATGAAGTCGCCCATCGCTGACAGTAGCTCGAGGACTCTCGCGGTGGCTACCGCCTCGCGCACACGCCACAGCAGCGCGATGCTGTCGGGTCGCATTCAGTCTTTCCCTGGTTTCGCTCACCCGCGCTGCAAAGTGCAGATTCCGGAATGCTTTACGAAAAACCAGATCGATAGTCGTACCGACAAGATCTTCCAGCGCCCTTTTCAACCCGAAATAGGGTCCACCCGGATGAGCTCATCGCTTGCCGAAAAGCACGATCCGCCACCACCTGTCGCCTACAGGAAACCGGTCCTTCCGATGCCATTTCCCATCTTCATGATGAAGGTCCCTGCCGCTAGAAGCGAGCGAAGAACTCGTCGAAGGCGTCCAGGTCGTGGATGTGGAACCAACGTTCCTTCTGCAACCCATCGCTGAATTGCATGACCGAAC
>JBDTAR010000020.1:0-20450 GCA_039924545.1 Nakamurella sp.
CACGGTCGAGCATCTATGCGCTCGCTCATCGGCATGTGAGTGAAACCCAAACGCCTTGGCCGTAGCCCTATCTGGGCGGTGTGCAGCGGGGTCTGGGCAGCTGCACGTGTGTCGCCGTGTCCCGCAAGCCGAACGACAATCGGCGCAAAAACAGGCGAGATCCACCTCGAACATGATCCGTTCCGCAAGGGTCGTTGAGCGGGAATGGAGTGCGGCGACCGCGGCTCATGGCGTCGTGGCTCAGGGTTGTCCGTCGGCCGGAATGCCAGCGAGGCGCTGAATCATCTGGAGCCCGGCAGGGCTGCCGGGCCAGTGCCGAACGAGGGCGTCGGGTCCGGCGCGGCGGGTGACGGAGCGCAGGACCGCAGCGACGATGAGGACATCGTCGGCGTAGCCGATGACTGGTATGAAGTCGGGCACCAGGTCGATCGGTGAAGCAAGGTAGATCAGCAGCAGGACCAGTCGCACACGAACCCCGGTGGGCATAGTCTTGTCGGCGGCGAGGCGGCGGATCAGGCGCAGCACGTCGGGCAGCAGCCGCAGCGCGTCCCGCAGTGTGACGGCGCCGGGGTGGCGGCGAACGTAACCAGCCAGCAGGGCCAACAGCACCAGGTAGACAAGGAGGATGCCGACGAGGACACCGAGCAGGGTGTGCCACCACATCAGGAATCCGCCGGGGTGACCATGCTGGCAACATCGTCAATCATCGGACACGCGCCGCGCATGCGCATTCGCTCCCCTTGTACCGGCGAATGGCATCGACATGCCGGACGTTCCCAAATCGGACGCCTTGGGCACATTCTCGCAATCCGATCCCTGCTGCGGGGCGGTCGCGATCGTTCTGTTCGGTGCCACCGTGGTCGCTGATCGCGTGCCACTGCCGGGTCGGCTATCGGGGCGGCGTCGCGGCCCCGGCCTGCGGTAGTCGCGATCGCCCCGACCGTCGCCCCCCGACCTGCCGCGTGTCCCGCGCCGCACGGGTGCACGTCAGGACAGCCGACGCAAAGCCAGGACAGGGATCGTACGTACTCCCTTGGTCTTCTCCTCATATTCCGCGAAGCCCGGGAATCGCGAGGCTTGCTCGGTATAGATGCGGTCCCGCTCCTCACCGGTGACTTCCTCCACAGTGACGTCGAACGTCTCCCGACCCAACTCGACGGTGGCGGTTCCGGCAGTGGTGAGGTTGTAGAACCACGCTGGATTGGTTTTGGCCCCTTCATACGATGCGAAGACGTAGATGGTGGCAGGGTCGTCGGTGTCGCGGAGATACATCACCGGTGCCACGGACTGCTTTCCGGACTTGCGGCCGACATGGTGCAGCAACGTCACTGGTGCACCAGCGAAGTTACCGCCGACCTGTCCGCCGTTGCTACGAAACTCGTCGATGATCTTGACGTTCCAACCGCCTGCTTCAGCCATGAACGAAGATTACCGCCGCTCGCTCCGGCAGGTCGGATACTGCTGCGACTTCACGGCAATGCGTTCTGCCGTGGACATTTCCGGAACTCGGCCCCCGGTCTGGCGCCCAATGGAAGCACCCAATCGGTAGCTCAGATTTGTCAGCCCAACCAACGCAACCGCATTCCACCTGTCGACGGCTTCAACTCGCAAGCCCGCTCACCGATCGCGTTACGGGCCGAAGTTAGACGATTTAGACGATTAGTTTCACGGGTAGGCCGACGTCGGCTGCGCTGCGAGCGAGCGGACCGTCCAGGGTCCACATTGCAGTATCGAGCTGTGTCGCCAGCCGAATGTACGTCGAGTCGGTCGCGTGCCGCCGCCGCAGCTGCATTGTGATCGTCTGGACCGCGGCGCCGTCCTCGGTGAGGTCGAATGGGTGAAGTACCAGTTCAACGGCTGCTAGGTCGGACCATATATCGACGATATCGTCGGCCGCTAGGTCGCCGTCGAAGATCAGCCGCGCGAGAACGCTAGCGACCTCGTATGGCAGGACTGCCGGTGCGTGCAGTACCTCGCCAGCATCAATCCAGCGTTCGAACTGAGCCGCGACAGCGACTTGGCGCTCGTCGGCGACTACTAGAGCGACGATCAGGCTGGCATCGACAACTACGCTCACCGGTGTGAACCGAGAGCGGTACGTGCGTCGTCGACCCAGGTGACAGCGTCGCGCGGCGGGCGCTGCTGAGAGCGTCGCACTAGCCGGGCGATGGCCTCCTTGGCGCCTTGCCGTGCTGGCACGTCCTCACCGAGACCAGCGTGGACGAGCATGCGGGCCAGGGTGCCCGGAGAGACTCGCAGCTGGTCGGCTTGCCGAGCCAAGACCTCGTGGTCGGCCTCGTCGAGGCGCAAAGTAATGGCTTTCGTCATGTATTCATAATAGCTGATTCGATGCGGAACGATGCGTTATGCATCACAATTTGTTCCACTTGACCATCCTGATACGGGTCGATCCCCGATGCTCGGGTGGAGAGGGGGTCGCGGTCGTGAACGGTCCTGTTGCCCGTGTGACGGGCAAAGCAACAGTTTCGTGTCATCCTGGGAAGGCGAGCCAACCGCGGTAGTTCATGGGAGACGCCACCATGTTCGAACTGTTCAACGACCGAGTCCTTCGGGTGGTCACTCTGGCCCGGGCAGAAGTCCGGCTACGCAATCATGACTACATCGGCACCGAGCACATCCCGCTCGTCCTGATCCGGTAGGACCTACGCGCACGAGCTCCGACGCCACTTCCTGCCGACCGTCATCTGAGAAGCGACGATGTTAAGTCCCCGTTCGGCATCTTCCGAAATTTCGTCGTCCCAAGAAGATCGGAGCTACCCCGATGGGTACAGCCCCCGGACACGACCACACCGACCTACCAACCTCGGCGCGCCGCGAGACCGCAGCGAACGGGGCATCAGGGGGTCAGTTTTCACCCGGCATCGGCTCGGCTGATTCAGGCGAACGGCGTGAGGTGGCCTAACGAGAACATTTGTGGTGACCAAGGTCAGGTTCGCCAGCGTGCCGTAACGAGATTCTCTACTGACACAAGGGCCAGCGTGCACCGGCTGCGCTCTGTGCAGGCAATTTCTAATCAATCCATGTCTGAAGTCGGCTGCAGAACCTTCGTATTTCCTCATCGCCTTGTGTAGTCGGGTTCTGAGAACGACAGTAGGTAACATACGCAGCGTGGCTCCACCCCTTAAAGGGGCGAAGCCACGTTCGCTACTTTCGGGAATTACAGATTCGGGTACAACGGGTACTTGGCTGCAAGCGCAGACACTCGCGCTTGCAGTGACGACGTCAGCGACCCGTCCAGGTCCCCAGCCGGAGCGATCAGCGCGGACGCAATCACGTCGCCCACTTCACGGAAGTCGTCATCGACGAAGCCACGGGTGGCCAGCGCTGGTGTGCCGATGCGTAGGCCAGACGTCACCATCGGTGGGCGTGGGTCGAACGGAACTGCGTTGCGGTTCACCGTGATGCCGATCGAGTGCAGCCGGTCTTCTGCCTGCCGACCATCTAGCTCTGAGTTACGTAGGTCCGCGATGACTAGGTGCACATCGGTGCCACCGGTGAGTACGTTGACGCCGGCCTCAATTGCGTCGTCCGCGACCAGCCGCTCGGCTACCAACTGTGCGCCACGGATCGTGCGCGCCATCCGGTCCTTGAACTCTGGCCCGGCGGCCATCTTGAACGCGACCGCTTTGCCCGCGATTACGTGCTCTAGCGGCCCGCCCTGCTGGCCCGGGAACACGGCGGAGTTGATCTTCTTCGCGAGGTCCTTGTCGTTGGTGAGGATCACACCGCCACGGGGACCGCCGAGAGTCTTGTGCGTGGTGGTGGTGGTGATGTGCGCATACGGCACCGGCGACGGATGCAGGCCCGCGGCGACAAGACCCGCGAAATGCGCCATATCGACAAACAGGTACGCCCCGACCTCGTCCGCGATCTCGCGGAATTTAGGGAAGTCCAGCTGTCTCGGGTAAGCAGACCACCCGGCGACGATCACCTTGGGCTTGTGGGCGAGTGCCATATTCCGCACCACATCCATATCGATGCGGTAATCCTCCTTGGACACCTCATAGGCCGAGACGTCGTACAGCAGGCCGGAGAAATTGATGCGCATGCCGTGAGTCAGGTGACCGCCGTGTGCCAGTGACAGACCCAGAATCGGGTCGCCCGGCTTGATTAGTGCCTGGTAGGCGGCGGCGTTGGCCTGAGCACCCGAGTGCGGCTGCACGTTCGCATAGGCCGCGCCGAACAGCGCCTTGACGCGCTCGATCGCGAGAGTCTCAATGACGTCGACGTTTTCGCAGCCACCGTAGTAGCGGCGACCCGGGTAACCCTCGGCGTACTTGTTGGTGAGTACTGAGCCTTGTGCCTCCATGGAAGCGACAGGAGCGAAGTTCTCGGATGCGATCATCTCGAGCGTCTGTTGTTGGCGGTGCAGCTCCGCGGTGACTGCCGCGTATACCGCGGGGTCAGCCTCGGCGAGCGAAGCATTGAGCCCCGGCCAGGGGGCGTCACTCAAAGGGTCAGTAGGGGACATGATCGGCCTTTCATACGGCGGCGAACGGTACCCACCCACGGTAGTCGACCAGCGCCGATGCCTGGCGAGCAGTGCCCGGCGAGGAACCTTCTCGAAGTTTGGCGCGTCCATTAAGTAATAGGCAATCCACTGAATCGGCAGAAAAGCACACCTCGATGACGGCACGTGTGCCCTGGAATGTCGAACTGGCTGCGGTCGCTGTCGCGCTGATATGTGCCCAGAAGAAGCGGTATGGACCACAGTCGCAGATAAGACTGGCCCCGGTTTCAGCGAGCCGCTTCGATGGGTTTTTGACCACGCTGAGACCCGCTACGACCGCGTCGTCATCGAAATCGCCCCGACCACAGAGGAGCCGATCTACCTCGTCAAATACGGCGACGATGTGCGGCAAGAAGGCCGCGGAAATGCCATCGAATTAGCAGGCATCGGAAAATGGGAAGTCACCGTGTTCTCCGCGTCGTACGACTTGGATTCTGAGAGGGACACCTTTGTGGTGCCGGAGCCGGAGAGCATCCTGGATCCGCGGACCTTCGCGGTGATCAAACAGGTCGCCCTCGGCGGTAGCTTCGAGGGCCAATCAACTTTCGGTATCGGCGTGGAAGGAAAATATTCGTTTCGGGTCTTGGCCGATGTGGATGTAGACGGTACTGGATACATGATGATCGATATCGTCCACCAGTAGCGGAATCTCACTTCCCGAGAAAACCCATGACGCCCGCTGCTATGCCTTCCGCGTAGCGCTGCTGTCCGGCCGCGCTCGACATCTCGGCGGCTTCGGTGGCGTTGCGCATATTGCCGCATTCGATCATGACGGTCGGGCGAAGCGAAAGATTGAGCCCGCCCAGGTCGCTGCGCGCCCACAATCCGTTCTTTCCTAATGCGTTACTCACCGCGAAGCCACCCGAAATCATGCCGTCGCGGATCTTATTGGCGAGAGCGGTGGTCGCGGCGTCGATGTCGGCTCCGGCAGGTGGCCTCGATGCCGTCATCACGAAAAAGCCTTTGTCGTTCGCGGCCTCACCGTCGCCATGAATCGAGATGACCGCTGCCGCGTTCGCATTGTTTCCGATCGCTGCCCGCTCGTTGACACACGGGCCGACGCCGCTATCCGACTCGCGCGTCATGACGACAGTCAACCCTTTGTTCTGCAACACCCTTTTCAGTGCAACTGCCACTTTCCAGTTGAAGGTGTGCTCGGCGTATCCGGCGTTCGTGCTGGTTCCGGTCGTATTGCAGGCCTTGTACTGGCCGAATCCTGCGGGCACCTTCTTGTTGATGATCTCTGAGTGAGCAGCATTGCCGCCGTTGTGGCCCGGATCGATCACCACTACTGTCCCCGTCGGAACCGTCGGAACTATCGGAACTATCGGAACTGTTTGAGTGATGGTGGTCTCGACAATGGTCGGGTCGGGCCCGGAGGTGGTGTGGGGCGCGGCTGTAGTAGCGCTGGCAGTGCTGATGCTGCTCACCGTACTTTCGCTAGAATCGGTGCTCGCCGAGATCGTTGATACTGGCGCTGCCGGCAGCGCCGTGATGGGTGCACCGGTGGTTCGGGATGTGGTCTGAGGCGAAGTTGTCGCCGGCGCGACAGTCCGCGCTGAGCTGCGGGCTGATGACGCCAGTCGCGACGTGGATGTCGTCATACCTGTCGACGCGCAGGACACCGTGACGGCGACGGATAGGGCGGCGGCGATCACTGCGGCGGCAACACTTCGGGATCTCACTTAGCCAGACTGCCAGGATGTCGTCCCCCGCGTGCACGCGAGGTCGGTCGGGCGCGGCGCGGCGACCAGTAGGCTCGGGGGGTACCTAGGACGTGGTATCCGGTACGGGGTAATCGGTCTAGGGACAGACGGGAGTGGCTCATGGAACCGGGTGGCTTTGATTTTGGTGCGTTGATGCAATCGGCTGCGGCCATGCAGCAGCAGATGGCCGACGCGCAGGCGTCTCTTGCCGATGAGCGAGCAGCGGGCAGCGCTGGCGGTGGATTAGTGAAGGCCGACGTTGACGGCACCGGCAGACTTCTATCGGTGACGATCGACCCATCCGTGGTTGATCCGGGGGACGTCGACACTCTCGCGGATCTCGTGGTGGCTGCGGTGCGTGACGCGGTGCGTGCGGCCGAGGCATTGGCGCAGGAGAAGATGGGCGCTGTAGCCGGCGGAATGCTGGGTGGACTACCCGGTGGGCTGTCGGGCGGGATGCCTGCCGGGCTGAACATTCCCGGATTGGGCTTCCCGGGACTGGACGCGCCCGGAATAGAAGGCTGACACCTCGCCGTGTACGAAGGTCCAGTTCAAGATGTGATCGACGAGTTTGGCCGACTGCCGGGTATCGGACCAAAATCCGCACAGCGCATAGCTTTTCACCTATTATCGGTTGATCGTGCCGATATCGACAGACTGTGCGCAGCGCTTACCAGGATGGCGGTCGAGGTCAAATTCTGTGAGCGATGCGGCAACATTTCCGAAGGCGATCTGTGCCGGATCTGCGCCGACCCGCGGCGGGATGCAGCCGTGATCTGTGTGGTCGAAGAGCCGAAAGATGTTGCTGCCGTGGAGCGCACCCGCGAATACCGCGGTGTGTATCACGTGCTGGGCGGCGCAATCTCGCCGATCGACGGCATCGGACCGGAACAGCTCCGTATCGCTGAACTGCTCCGGCGTACAGCGGAGCCCGATGTCCGGGAAGTGATCCTCGCGACCGATCCGAACCTCGAGGGGGAAGCTACCGCAACGTATCTCGTGCGAATGCTGGCAACATTCCCGGGGCTGTCGGTGACCCGGTTGGCAAGTGGGCTACCGGTTGGCGGGGATCTCGAATATGCCGATGAAGTGACGCTCGGTCGGGCGCTGTCGGGTCGCCGCAGCGTCAGCTGACGCGCACGGGCCTGAATGATGGTGATGCGATCGAGCGACGCCGTCGATACTGTGGTGGGTATTACTGCTGCGGTGCGACTGGCGCTGTCCCGTCCGGCGCGCCTCGGCGCGACCCGACTCGTTGCGGTGGACGGGCCGAGCGGATCCGGTAAAACGTCCCTGGCGGGTCCGCTCGCGCAAGCCCTTGCGGGAGCGATCGGGGGTCAGGTAGTTCGTCCGAAGCGCTACGCCGAGCCGAGAATAGCTGTGGCGGAATTAGTATCGGCCAGGACAGCGTCATACGTAACGGTCAATGGGGTGGCGGAGCATCACGTGACGGTGGTGTCGACCGATCTGCTCGCGACCTGGGAGCAGCCGCTTGATTGGTGGCCGGTCCTCGATGATCTCCTGCTGGCCCCACTCGCCGCTGGGAAAGTTGCGATACTGCCGGTCATTGAATGGTCGACCGGCAACCCACGTCCGGGAGGATGCGTGGTGGTTCCGCCAGTGGAAGTGCTTGTCCTGGAAGGAGTGTCGTCTGGGCAGCGCGCGGCTACGGATCGACTGTCGGCGCTGGTGTGGGTCGAGGTGCCGGGGGAGCGCGCGCGCCTGGAACGGGCCGTGGCCAGGGACGGCGAACAGATGCGCCCCTACCTCGCCCGGTGGCAGGTGAGTGAGGCCGCGCACTTTGCTGCCGAAAGCACTGCCGCCCGGGCAGATATCGTCATCGACCCGCGGTAATCCGGAGACGACTACTCAGATGTCGGCGAGCAGCCGATCGAAGACCTGCTTGAGCAACTCGGGATCCGGTTGCGGGAGGCCGGCGATCGCCGTGAGATACAGGCCGTTGCCCACCAATCGGATGATCTCGGACTGGACAGGGTCGGCGACAGCAGTGCGCATAGGCTTTTCCCAGGCGTCGAATGACTCGCCCAGAACTCGGATCGCATCGGGATCAGCGTCCTCTCCGGTACGCACCGCCGCCATCAGCGACGTGAAAAATCCGCCCTCGGTATCACTGTCGGGCGTTGCGTACTCCAGGAATGCGCGCGCCGCGTCGCCGTTCGCGGCCCGTTTGGTCATTTCTGCGTCGACGGTATCGCGCGCATCTTCCAATAGGCCGATATACAGCGCCGATTTTGATGGGAAGTGATAGAGCAGCCCGCCCTTGGATATTTCTGCGCGTTCGGCCGCTGCTTCTAGCGTGACGCTTGACGGCCCGCCTGCGACGAGCAGGTCTCGGACGGCTTCCAAAATGCGGTGGCGGGTATCGCTAGACATACCGTATACTGTACCGGCCGGACGGTATATAAATGCGCCGCCACTGCTGGTTACCGGTCACCAGTGCGACGCAGGTGACGGAAACGGCAATAGAAGTGTTCGGCAAATATGTTGCGGTCTTAAAGACTCCTGGCGCACTCAGGTTCTCGGTTGCGGGCTTCATGGGGCGCGCCCAGATGTCCATGATCGGGCTCGGCGCGGTCCTGCTGCTGCAATCCGAGCGGGGCTCGTACGCCATTGCCGGCGCGGTATCCGCGATCTACGCGCTGTCGATGGCGGTGATCAGCCCGCAGGCATCGCGCCTTATTGACATATTCGGGCAGCGGATCATTTTGCGCATCCAGCTCGCCCTGCACGTGCCGCTGATGGCTGTTCTGATCGCACTGGCGATGACATCTGTGCCGGTCTGGGTGCTGTACCTGCTGGCGTTTTTCTCCGGCGGAGTGCAGCCGAATATTGGCGCGTTGGTACGCGCCCGCTGGGCCGTTAAACTCACCGGACGTGGCAGCTTGCGCACCGCGTTCGCCTGGGAGTCAATGCTGGACGAAGTAATTTTCGTTGTCGGGCCGCCGCTTGCCACTTTCCTGGTGATCGCGGTTTTCCCGAGTGCTGCCATGATCGTCGCTACGGTCGTCCTCGCGGTCGGTGTCTGGTGGTTTGCGTCGCTGCGGGATACCGAACCGAAGCCGGTGGGTAGGAATCCGAATCAGCGGCGGCAACGGCCGGCGATTGCACTACCCGGCGTCGCGGCGGTGGCGCTCTGCTACGTGTTCGTGGGCGGAATATTCGGTTCATTCGAAGTCACTACAGTGGCGTTCGCCGACCAACACGGGCATAGAGGTATCGCCGGGTTGCTCCTCGCCATGAACTCGCTTGGCTCGCTAACCGGAGGCCTCATTTTCGGGGCGCTTACGGTGCGGGCGTCGTTGCTGAAACAATTCGGCTTGATGCTCGGGCTGCTCGCCGTCGTCGTGGTGCCGCTTCCGCTGCTCACGTCGATCCCCTTGCTGGCGATCGGTGCGCTCGTTGCGGGAGTCGCAGTTGCGCCGGTGCTGATCTCCGGAATGGCTTTAATCGAACGGATAGTTCCGGCCGCACGGCTGACCGAATCGATGTCGTGGCCGAGCGCGGGGCTCGCCGTGGGTCTGGCGTTCTCGTCGCCCATTGCCGGGGTGATCGTCGATGGCAACCCAGCGTCAACCGCGTATTGGGTGACTGTTGCTTGCGCGACCGGTGCTGCCCTGACGGGGTTGACGCAGATCGGTCCGCTGCGCCGGGCGAACCGGGCTGCTGCGGCTCGGATTGCTGCAGGCCGGCAGGTCGCGCCAGACGCCGAAGCGGCCGCGTAATACCCGGCGTCAGGCTGGACGTTTCCGTCTGGTCTTCGGCTGACACCTGGGGCACCAGAATAGGTTTCGTCCTTCAAGCACCTGTGTCGAGACCTCGGTTCCGCATACGTAGCACTGCTTCCCGGATCGTCGGTACACATAGACTTCGCCGCCGTGTGCATCGACCCGCGGCGGCCTGCCCATCGCCTCCGGTGTGTGCTCCGGGTAGACGGTGTCGATGCGCCCAACTGCGAGCGCGGCATGCATCAGCTCGCCGAGATCGTCCCAGATCGATTGCCACTCTTCGTGTTTCAACAATGCGCCGGGCAAGAACGGGTCGATCCGATGTCGGTACAGAACTTCGGCGCGGAAAATATTGCCTACCCCAGCTGACACCGACTGGTCCATCAACAACGCTGCGATCGACTTCTTCGAGCGGTGTATCTTCGACCAGGCGCGCTCCGGGTCCGAGTCGTCGCGCAGCGGATCCGGGCCGAGTCTTGCCAGAATCTTCGTCATACCCGTTTCATCGACCAGTTCGCACGCGGCTGGACCACGTAGATCGGCGTAGCCGTGTTCGCCGATCATTCGCCAGCGCACCGTGTCTTTCGGAGCGGGTGGCGCGCTAGCGCCAAACTCCATGCGGCCCGCCATCCCCAAATGCACATGCACCCGTTGCGGCACGCCGTCGAACGCGACGAACAGGTGCTTCCCGTACGCGTCGGCAGTGGTCAAGATGTGCCCGGTGAGTTCGACGGCCTCGTCAGAAAACCGACCCTGCGGGCTGAGCGATTCGACCCGCTGGCCCGCGAATTCGTCGATGACGGAGTGCGCGAGTCGATGCAGTACGTGACCTTCAGGCATAGTTTTGATCCTGCCACGCGGCGGTCGCCATCGGTGAGCGTGGTCCGGCAGTAGTCGCTCGGCCGCGGGCAACACCCCCCGCTGGCGATCCCGCATTTCACACATGGATTTGCGACTTCACAGACGTTGCAGAGTAGGTGAAGTCCACAAAATGTGTGTGAAGTGGATGAAGTAGGCGCCCGGTTAGTGCCTAGTTGGTGCCAGCCCACCGCGTTGCGTGGGGCGATAGTCTCGGATGCGTGAGTCCACAGCACATGGCCGAGATGTTTCAGCTCCAGGCCTCGGCCTGTCACGGGCTAGGCTCCCCCTTTTATGGAGTGCTGCTGCAGCGCATGGCGAAGGACATCCTCGCCGACGGGCCGACCGCTGCGGTGTTGGCCGGGCGTGAGGACGACCGGGGTGAAGCAGCTATCGCGCTGCGCCTCCTCGGTGCGGTGCACTACCTGGCACTCACCGGCGATGCGCCAGACGTCGCGGCGCATTTCACCTCAACCGGGGGCGATGGCGATCCAGTCGGCGCATGGCCCGCGCTGGTCGATCTCATGCGGAATTCTCCGCTGGAGCTCGCTGCCGGGCTGCAACATGCCCCGCAGACGAATGAGGTAGGCCGCGCCGCACCGCTTTTCGGCGCTCTCCTGCACGTTGCGGGCCCCGATCCGCTGCCGGTGCGACTTTTCGAAATCGGCGCGTCTGGTGGTCTTAACCTGCGGGCTGACCGATTCTGCTACCGGTCCGCTGACGGTCACCGATACGGCCCGCTGTCGCCGGTCACGTTGGATCCAGCGTTTATGACGTCGCCCACGCCGGCGCCCGGACTAATCCATGTCGTCGAACGGCGCGGGGCAGATATCGCACCGATCGACCCGATGACGGCGGATGGTGCGGCACGGCTCACGTCATTCGTGTGGCCGGATCAGCGTGAGCGGCTGCAACGATTGCGGAACGCCATTCTGGTGGCTGGGCAATACGCTGCCCCGGTCGAGGCCAGCAGCGCTGCAGATTTTGTGGACCGTATCGAGTTGGTCGACGGTCATTTGACGGTGCTGTGGCATTCGGTTGTGCTGCAATACATCGATGCTGCGGAGAAGGTACGGATCGCCGACCGGCTGAATCAGATAGGCGCACAGGCAACGGAACTCGCTCCGTTTGTGCACTTATCGTTCGAGCCCCGGAGGCTCACCGCGCACGGTGTGCGAAGGTATCTTGTCGCTGCGGAAACATGGCCCGGCGGCATCCACCGGGTTTTTGGTGAAGCGCCACCGCATGGGATGCCGGTCACCTGGGGGGAGCCAGCACCAGATCCGCAGCGCCCCGCGGCCGACGGTCCACAATGGCCGACCTAAAAAGATCGTCGTGTTACCCGGCGAGACGGGTGTCCCACGCTGAGTAACACGCGGCTAAGGGAGAGAAGCTGTCAGCGCAGCACTGCTGCTGTGGGACAGGCCACCGTCGACATGGCGGCCTTGATGCCCACTCGGTTGAGATATCCGGCCACGGTCGCCCACGCGCGGTGGATCGGCACCTCGTTGTAATCGATAGCATGCTCGGCACAAAATGCTCGCACGATCGGCCTGGCCAATCGCAGGTTCGGTGTGGGCATCGAAGGAAATAGGTGGTGCTCGATCTGATAGTTCAAGCCGCCCATTGCGAAGGTCGCCGTCCGGCCGCCAGCCACGTTGCGGGACATCAATACCTGCCGACGGAAGAAGTCGATCTTGTTGTCCTTCGGAACTACTGGCATACCGACATGGCTGACCGCGAACGCCGTCCCTAGATACAGGCCGGTGGCCCCGAGTTGCACGCCGAGGAATGCTGCCGCGAGTCCCCAAGGCAGAAATACGAACAGCACCGCGGGATAGACGCCGAGCCGGATCGTGAGCAGGAGAATTTCGATCCAGCGATGCCGGAGGTCCTTTTGGCGCGCGAGCGTAATGATGCTTTGCGCGTGCAGGTTGAGAGCTTCGACAATCAACAGTGGGTAGAACCACCAACCCTGTCGCGAGTAGACGAACGCTGCGAGTCGACTACGTGGGGGGGTCTCGGTGTCGTAGAAGCGCACGACGGCCGAATCGATATCCGGATCTTTACCGATCTGATTCGGCGCCTGATGATGGCGGGTGTGCTTGTTGTTCCACCAAGCGAGACTTACCCCGCCCATGCCAGTTCCGAGCAACAGCGCGGTCCACTCGTTCGCTCTACCGGATTGAAAGGCCTGCCGATGGGCCGCATCGTGACTCAGGAACATGAATTGCGTCACTAAAACCGCCAGAATGCCTGCTAGGAGAAGCTGCAGCCAGCTGTCGTCGAACAGGGCAAATCCCACGCCTACGCCCACCAGAACGAGGCACAGCACTGAGATTTTGGTGATGTAGAAGCCCGGGCGATGACGCAACAACCCGATTTTCTGCACCTGTTTCAACACTGAGGCATAGTCGGTCACGGCTCGCGCTGCTGGGCGGACTTGTTGTGGCGCAGGCTGCTTCGAGGTAGGTGCAGTGGCAACAGGGAGATTCATTTGGCTATCGATGCCCTTATCGAACCGGAGCGGAACAGCGACTAGGTGACGCTGTAGGAATGTAGAGCCCGGCGGGCGCACGAAGGCCGCGGCTCCAGGTTCTGTTCCCGAGTATGCACCATTTGTGGCGCGTACGACGTGTCGTGGCATGGGTTACAAGACGGCAACGTTTCGACGAATACGCGACAAGTTGGCTATGTATGTGCCATCCTTAACACCAGTTGGACTTTTTTGTTCGTGGTTATGTCTATTCTGCTTGGCTGCCCGGTCGGTTTCCGGTCGTGGTGTAGGGCCGATGGAGTCGAAGAACTCGTACGCAACGGCCAACAACAGCTGTTCACGGTCAATCCGGCCGTGAGCTTCAGCACGACGCAAGGAAAAGATTATGGCAGACGGCACAGTGAAGTGGTTCAACGCGGAAAAGGGCTTCGGCTTTATTTCCCCGGATGATGGCAGTGCGGACGTTTTCGTGCACTACTCGGAGATCCAAAGCGGCGGCTACCGCTCGCTCGACGAGGGCCAGAAGGTCGCTTACACGGTTGCACAGGGCCCCAAGGGTCCTCAGGCTACCGGCGTGACCATCATCTGACGTCACCCCACCTCATACAGTTCGGCCCCGGTATCCATTGGATAGCGGGGCCGAACTGCATTTAAGGGTCTGTATTGGCTGAGACTGTATTGGCTGAGACTGTATTGCCTACGATTGTGATGCTTGCGGGAGTGTTGCCGCAGGCGTAGCCCCCAGATTTGTGGCTCCAAGAAGCATTGCCTGGAGCCACAAGTCTGGGGGGATAACTAACGTCGGTCGTCGGCGTCTTCGGCGCGGGCGGCGATTGCGGACGCGCGGTTAACTGCTGACAGCACGGCCTTGAGTGATGCAAGTGTGATGGACGAGTCGATCCCGACGCCCCACGCGACGATCCCATCGATGGCGCACTCCACGTAGGCGGCGGCCCGAGCGTCGCCGCCTGCAGAGAGGGCGTGCTCTACATAGTCCAGGACGCGCACATCGTGTTCTGCGGTGGAGAGAGCGTCGCAGAACGCGGCCACTGGTCCGTTTCCGTAGCCTTCGACGATCTGCTCGGTGCCATCCACGCGGATTGTCGCTGTGATCTGGTCGCGGGCGCCGTCGACATCCTCGGCCTCGGCCATCTTTGTGCGGATCAGCTGCAGTGGCGTGACCCGCTCCAGGTACTCGTCCGAGAAGTACGACCACATCGCGGCGGGAGAAACCTCGCCGCCTTCGTCGTCCGTATGCTGCTGCACCACGTGTGAGAACTCGATCTGCAGTCGGCGCGGGAGATCCAAGCCGTGCTCGGTCTTCATCACGTACGCGACACCGCCCTTGCCGGACTGCGAGTTAACCCGAATCACGGCCTCGTAGGTACGGCCGACGTCCTTAGGATCGATCGGCAAGTACGGCACCTCCCAGTGGAACGCGTCAACCGGGACACCGGCTGCGGCCGCGTCACGCTTGAGGTGCGTGAATCCCTTGTTGATCGCATCCTGGTGCGAACCGGAGAATGCGGTATAGACCAGGTCGCCACCGTAGGGGTGCCGCTCCGGTACGTTTAACTGGTTGCAGTATTCGATAGTGCGACGGATCTCGTCGATATCGGAGAAGTCAATTTGGGGGTCGATGCCCTGTGAGAACAGATTCAGTCCCAACGTCACCAAGCACACGTTCCCGGTGCGCTCACCGTTGCCGAACAGGCATCCCTCGATGCGGTCCGCGCCGGCCAGGTAACCGAGCTCCGCAGCTGCGACGGCGGTTCCGCGATCGTTGTGCGGGTGTAGCGACAGGATGATCGCGTCGCGCCGCTCGAGATTGCTGTGCATCCATTCGATCGAATCGGCGTACACGTTCGGGGTAGCCATCTCGACGGTCGCAGGCAGGTTGACGATCATCGGATGATCGGTGGTCGGCCCCCACGTTGCGGAAACAGCGTTGCAGACTTCTACGGCGTACTCGAGTTCGGTGCCGGTGTACGACTCGGGAGAATACTCGAAACGCCAATCAGTTTCGGGGTACTTTTCCGCCCATCGGGCGACTTCCTCCGCGCCGTCGGTGGCGATCCGGGCGATCCCAGCGCGATCCTGGCCAAATACCACCCGCCGCTGCAGCGTGGACGTGGAGTTGTACAGATGCATGACGACGGAGTGCGCGCCCTCCACGGCTTCGTAGGAGCGGGCGATCAACTCGGGTCGTGCCTGCGTCAGGACCTGAATACGCACATCTTCCGGGATCGCATCCTGCTCGATGATCTCGCGTACGAAATCGAAATCGGTTTGCGATGCGGCGGGGAAGCCGACCTCGATCTCCTTGTAGCCCATGCGGACCAGGAGGTCGAACATTCGGCGCTTGCGAGCGGGCGACATCGGATCGATCAAGGCCTGGTTGCCGTCGCGCAGATCCACTGCGCACCACAACGGTGCTTTCTCAATGGTTTTAGTCGGCCACGAGCGATGTGGCAGATCGATCGGGGTGAACGGCGTGTACCGCGAATAGGCCATCTGTGAGCCGCGTTGGCGGTTCCACGATGGTTGGCCAGCGGGAATGTCACCGGCAGGCTTGGAAATACGGGAAGCGGGAGGAGTACTCATGGCGGTCGGTTCCTTCGATTTGAAGAGTGGACGACGACCGGCAACACAAAGCCCCGCGACGGACGAGCCGGTCTTAACGGGCCCCGTCGCGGCAACTAAGGAGCAGGCCCGCGACGGCGGTCAGAATCGCCGCGCGCGGTGCTGCGTCACGCACCACGCTACGAACTCTACCCCGGCACTGACAGGTCGTGCACGTCGGCTGGGCCGCTCGAGGACGCCTACGGGATCGATGATCACCCTCGCCTGAATGCCTGCCACAGTGATAACCGTGAGATATGACGCCGAGCAATCCGCGCCTATTTCCACGACGTGAGACCTCAACTTTCGTATCTGCGGATTTCGACCACGATATGCAGATGAGCCAGGTGCAGCTTCGCAACGACCTCGATGAACTCCCGGCATATCTCGCGGGCAAACCTGCCTTGATGGGCTCGGACCAACGCTCGTTCAAACTGTCCGCGAATGAGTTGCCGTGGCCCGTCGATCCGGCGGTCACCGACGCGATCATGGCAGCGGCGTCCGGATTGAACCGTTACCCGGACCAGATTGGTGCAAGGCTCGTTTCCCGACTGGCGACAGAGCTTTCGGTAGCTGCGGATCGCATCGTGGTTGGTGGTGGGTCGATCTCGTTGGTACAGCTGCTTCTCCAGACAGTTGCTGACCCTGGGGACGCTGTGGTGTACGCCTGGCGTTCTTATGAGGCGTACCCGATTGTCATTTCGACGAGTCGGGCGCGGCCAGTGCCGGTGCCATTGCGGGATCATCGCCACGACCTGCCGTCAATGGTGGAGGCAGTGCGACGAACGCACGCGCGGATCGTCATCGTGTGCAGCCCGAACAATCCGACGGGCGCGGCCGTTACTGCAGCAGAACTGGATGAGTTTATTGCCGCAGTACCGACGGATTGCCTCATCGTGCTGGACGAGGCCTACATCGAGTTCGATAGTGCCGTTGGGCGGCCAGAGGGCATTGCTCTTGCACGGCGGCACGCGAATGTCGCGGTGCTGCGAACGTTCTCGAAGGCTCACGGCCTCGCCGGGTTGCGCGTGGGCTACTGTGTCGCGCCTAGCCGGATCACTGCGGCACTACGCCAGGTCACACTGCCATTTACGGTCAGTGCGGTTGCGGAGGCGGCGGCTATCACGGCGCTCGACGTGTGGGCTCGACAGCGGGAGCGCGTCGTCGAAATCATTGCGCGCCGGGACAGATTCGCGGACGGCCTAAGACGCATGGGGTTCGACATCCCTGACAGCTACGGGAATTTCGTGTGGTTGCCATTAGGTGAGGCTTCCGCATCTCTGGATGATGCGCTTCGAGCGTCGGGTATTAGCGTGCGCACCTTCCCAGGTGACGGGGTGCGGATCACGATTGGTGAACCCGACGCGATGGACGCTGTCCTAGCGGTGGCCCGAGGCTGGCGCTAGTGCCCCGGCGCTCAACGGTGCGGGCTGCGTCTTACCGAGCCCAGAGGCACTATATTCCGCATACTTTCTCGACGTCTGGCTAGAAAGGATCGTCGCGAGTTCAGCTCAGGACGCTGGCGATAGCGGCCGAGAGCTCCTGCCCTGGATTGGCGACTGCATAGTGTCGTCCGTCCCGCACGACGAACGTGCCTCCCACCATGACGCTGTCCACATCTGACGCGGTCGCGGCAAACAACACCGTCGCCAGCACGTCGCCGGAACGAGCCCCGGCTGTGCGCACCGAATCCAGATCAACGGTGACAAGGTCTGCCATCGCGCCGACGGCAATCCCGTCGGAGCTCTTCGTTTTGCTGCCCCAGCCAAGGGTCGCTCGGCCGTCAGTAGAAATCGCGGCGGCTATCTGTCGAGCCGATAGATGCCCGCGCTGACCCGAGATGAGCCGTTCATTGAGTTCGATTGCCCGGCCTTCCTCCCACAGGTCGATCATCATGTGCGCGTCGGAACCGACACAGAGCGGCGATCCGGCGGCGGTGAGCCGGATCGCAGGTCCGACCCCATCTGCGAGATCCCGTTCGGTCGTGCAGCACATCGAGACCGCAGTGCCGGAGGAGCCCAGCAGATGAATGTCCTCATCCGTGAGGTGCGTGGCGTGAACAGCGGTGGTGGCCGGGCCGAGCACATTCTCGGCGGCTAGTAGTCCGACTGGGGTGAGGTCGAAAGCCTCGACGCAGGCGTCGTTCTCGGCCTCTTGCTCGGAAACGTGCACATGTAGCGGCATCGCACGTTGTCGGCAATAGTCGGCGACCGGCCCCATCGCTTCTCTCGGTACGGCGCGCACACTGTGGATCGCGCCGCCAACGCGGGACATCGGCGTGTCCGTGAGCTGGTCGACGCGCTGGGCCCAGTCCTGCCAGGTGCCATCTGAGAATCGCAGTTGGGTCTCTTCCAGCGGCTGGCCGCTCACGCCGGCCTGAAGATAAACAGTATCGAGCAGGGTGATGCGGATGCCCGCGTCGTTCGCGGCACGGATCACGGTGCGGCCGAGTTCGTTGGGGTCCGCGTACCGCTGGCCGCCGGTGTCGTGGTGCACGTAGAAGAACTCGCCAACGCTGGTGATACCGGATAAAGCCATCTCCACGTAGGTGGCGTGCGCCAGGCGGTACAGCGAGTCTGGATTCAGCCGAGATGCCACACCGTACATGAGGTCTCGCCAACGCCAGAAGTCGGCGATGCCCGACTGCGTGTGCCCACGGATCGCCCGATGGAATACGTGAGAGTGCGTGTTGGTCAGTCCCGGCATAGTGAGACCCACGAGCCTCGTGGCGGAAGCATCGGCGGGAACGCCCGCAGCTACTGCGGAAATATCACCATCCGTGACCTCAACCCGTACGTCGGATTCGGCTGTTTCGCCGCCCAACCACGCGTAGTCGCAGTGGTAGACCTGGGTATTGCCGGACATGGGTTCCCTTTCGTTACGGGTGCAACAATTCGCGAGCCGCGTCGTCGGCATCGCGCACGGCAACTACCGCTCCGCCAGCGATGACGATCCGCGCGTTGTTTCTCCCAATGCGATAGGCGATGTCCTCGTGGCTTGGGACGTCGAGCACTACAAGGTCGGCGCGTTTTCCAGGCTCGATCGATCCGATGTCGTTCGACAAGCCAAGCGAGACGGCTGAGCCGAAGGTGGCGGCGGTCAGCGCTTCGCGGACGGACAGTCCACCGTTGCGGCAGGCCATCACGATTACCATCTGCATGCTTGTCGTCCAACAACCAGGGCAAATGTCGGTGGCGAGCGCGAGCGTCATGCCGGCGTCCAGGACGCGCCGCGGTTCCAACGGCTTCAGATGCTTCACCGCATATTCCAAGCAAGGCAGGTATACGCCGGACACTCCCGCATCGGCAAGAGAGCGCAGCTCCGCGTCGGTGGTGAAGTTGAGGTGATCGGCGCTTGCGGCGCTGAGCTCGGCCGTTAGTAGTGCCGCACCGGTGTGGCTGTAAGCATCCAGATGCACGCGGGGCCGCAGGCCGGATTCCAATCCCGCCTCAAGGATGGCCCGGGTTTGTGTCAGGTCGAAATAGCCTTCGTCGCAATAGACGTCGTTGAATTGGGCCAGCCCGGAAGCACCCGCGGCGCGAGCCTGGGCGGCGACGGCGCGCACATATTCGTCGTGGTCGACCCCCGGGGCAAACGCGTGTCCGCCGGTATAGGTGGACACGATTCGGGCGGGCATCTGCTCGTCAAGGATCCGGTTCACCTCTAGCAGCTTCTGCTCGGCCTCGATCGAGAGCCCGTACCCTGTCTTGGATTCGACGGTCGTGGTGCCGTGAGCGACCATCTCTGCGATTCGTGCACCGGCTTGGGTGACGAGTTCTTCCACCCCCGCAGCACGGGTGAGCGTCATAGTGCCGACAATGCCTGCGGGCGCGCCGTCAGGGACAGGCACGCCAGCGACCTTTGCCGCATACTCGGCGACGCGACTACCACCGAACACGACATGGGTATGCGCATCAACCAACCCGGGTATGACGACACCGTTTGCAGCGTCGATGCTCTCGCGCCCGTGATAGCCCGATACGTCGCCGACAGCGACAATCCGACCGCCATCGATTGCGATCGATCCTGCGCCGTGCCGCGTTCCCGTAGCGGAACGCGGCGCGGCATCGAAGATCTCAGCTGACCCGGTGATGACGAGGTCTACGTCCTGCGGACGATCCAGACCCGGGGGAGTCGTCATACTTACTTCTCGTCCTCTGGGCCGAAAGTGGCCTCGCGCGTCCACCACAGCGGGACGGACAGGCCCTCTCCTGGGCCGACCGTCATGGCAACTTCACGTGCACGGTCGTAGCCGGCTTGCCCATGACGCACTACGCCGATACCCGAGTCCACTGTGAGTGCGGCCTTGAGTCGGTAGGCGGCGATTTCGGTGCCATCCGCGATCATGGTGACACCGGTGTGGACCGAGTCGCCCATGGCGTAGTTCGCCTGAATCGCGATCAGATCGCACATTGAGGCCGCATTGAGCAGGCCGTTCAGATACGGCCAGTCGGAGATGACATCCGAGCCATCGGGCATGTTCTCGGACT
>JBDTAR010000021.1:0-34556 GCA_039924545.1 Nakamurella sp.
CCGTGAGGAAGCGCCGCCCGGCGCGGGTGATCCGGCTACCAATGCTGCATCGTTATTTCGTCGATATTGAATCGGGCTGCACGAGTTTCGTGGATAACCCTCACGACGTCCCTACGCGGTTGGAGCGATGAGTGGGTACCTGAAGTCCTACGCCAGATCCTCCAGATCGGGGGGATGGTCGCTTCTCTTCCGCGTCCACCTTTGCCAATCGAAGGCTCTTGACACCAGTGTTGCTCTGAAACTGCCCGGGGGCAAGGGCTTTTCGCTTTCGATCATGCGGAACCGATCCAGATGCGCGGGTAGCGATAAATATTTACTGCCGAATGGGTGAAAAGGCGCCCATGTGCTCTTTTTAACCCTGATACGAGTACGAAACGTGACGGGTCCCACTTAGGGCGCTACAGTCAAACTGTCGGTTTCCACCCCCCGGAGACTGGCATCCGGTTCGACTCAACCCCCCGGAGCCGAACCACGCGGCCCTCGCCCTCCCCCTGGCGAGGGCCGCACTTTATTTCCCCGCCTTTTTCGATGGGCTGCCCGTCTTTTCGATGGGCTTTGTGATGGGTGATGTAACGGGTGATGGGATGGGTTATCCACCTGTCCGATTTTCATCCACACGGGTCTCTCATCGGTTTCCGTTTCGATCTCGTGGGCATGCACTAGTTGCACGGCCGCGGCGAACTTTTCTGGCCACCGTGGCGTGGAGTGGCGTGGCGTGGTGGGGACCGGGACGGGGTGGGTGTCATATGCAGCAGGCGCCGGTGGCGATCACCACGGATAGTGCGGTGCGCGCGCGAATGGAACGTGCGGCGGCGGTCGCGCAGGTGCGTCTTGATCTGCCATCCGGACTCCCGAGTGTCGGCAGTTGGTTGCGAGCTTCGGTGGTGTTACTGGATTCCGCGAAAGTGGAAGAAATTGCTGCTGCCGGTTTGCCTAGACGCGAACGCGTCGTGGTGCTCGCGGGCCAGCCTATGACGGCTGCGCAGTGGCAAGCGTGCGTGTCACTCGGTGCGGGTCAGGTTGTTGCCGCCGACGATTCGGACTATGAACTGGTGCAGCTGCTGGCGGACGCTACTGATGGCTCAGCCGGACGGGCTCCGGGCCAGGTCGTTGCGGTGATTGGGGCCTGCGGTGGTGTGGGGAGCAGCGTCTTTTCCGCCGCCGTCGCGATCGTCGCCGCGGACGTGTCACGTCACGCGGTGCTGTGCGATGCGGATCCCGATGGGCCAGGGCTCGAAGTCACGTTGGGAATGGAGGCGATCCCGGGCGCCCGGTGGCGCGATATTTCTGTGTCGCATGGGCGGATCCCTGAAGGCGTCTTGCGGCAGGCGCTGCCGGCCGTTCCCGGCAGCCGAGGTGGAGCAGTTCTGCTCGCGTACGGCGGCGGCAGCGATGCCGTGGCGGATACCGGTGCCGTGAGTGTTGTTTTGGACGCTGTGCGGCGCGGCGGGGAGACCGCAGTGGTCGATCTACCGCGGTACCGCACGGCCGCGACCGACAATATCGTTACCCGTGCGGATCTCACCGTCCTTATAGTGCCTGCGGAGGTGCGCGGGTGCTACGCCGCGGCGCGCCTGGCCCCGAAGCTCATCGACTTGGGCGCGCGGCTCGGACTGGTAGTGCGTGGGCCGTCGCCAGGCGGTATCGGCGCGGGTGATGTGTCGTCGGTGCTGGCTGTTCCGCTGATCGCGTCGATGCGGCCGCAGCCAGGGTTGGCACGGTCTATCGAAGGCGGGGCGGGCCTTGGGCGGCGGGTTCGCGGTCCCCTTCGTCGAGCCGCCCTGGCGGCCCTCGCGACGCTCGACCACATGGCGGATCAAGAATGACGATGTTCGTATCGGCTGCCCTTCCGCCAGGGCTGGTCGACGCCGTGCAGCGGCGCCTTGCTGCGGAGCACCTTTCGCCGGAGCCGACGATCCTGGCTGACGCCGTGCGGGCGGAATCCGTCGGTGTGATCGACGATGCCCGGATGGTCGACCTCATCCGCGGACTGGAGCAGGAGCTCACCGGATGCGGCCCGCTGACCGTCCTTCTGGCGGACCCCGCCACGACAGACGTCGTCGTGAATGCGCCCGACGATGTGCGGGTTGACCGTGGCTGCGGATGGGAAACGACGGGAATACGCTTTGCGGACGATGCCGCCGTGCAACGCTTGGCCCGTCGTCTCGCCACATTGGTGGGAGCGCGGCTCGACGATGCGCATCCCTACGTCGACGGACGACTACCCGACGGGACTCGGCTGCACGCAGTTCTACCGCCGGTGGCATCGAGTGGCTCATGCCTCTCGCTACGAGTCCTGCGACCAGCCCGCTACGACCTGGGTGCGCTTGACATGGCGGGCCTGTTCCCGGGGCTGAGTGGAGTGGCGCTACGGGCCATGATCGCTGCGCGTCTCGCATTTCTGGTGTGCGGTGGTACCGGAAGCGGGAAGACGACGCTGCTCGGGGCGCTGTTAGCGGAGGTGAGCGCCGACGAGCGGATCGTCACCGTCGAAGATGCGGAGGAGCTTCGACCGGTTCACCCGCACGTGGTTCGCCTGGTGGCGCGCGCCGCCAATGTGGAGGGCATCGGAGCCATTGGCCTGGCTGAGTTGGTGCGGCAAGCGCTACGGATGCGGCCCGACCGACTCGTCGTCGGTGAGGTTCGCGGCGCCGAAGTCGTCGATCTCCTTGCCGCGCTCAGCACCGGACATGAGGGTGGCGCTGGCACCGTGCATGCCAATAGTGCCCAGGACGTGCCGTCCCGGATCACTTCGTTGGCGCAGACCGCAGGCATGAGCCAAGAAGCAGCCCACGCCCAATTGGCGGGAGCGGTTCAGGTCGTGGTGCACCTCAAACGCCAGTCCGGAGTGCGACGTGTGGCAGACATTGCCGTACTCGAACCCACTCGAGAGGGAGGGGTTCGCGCGGTATCGGCCGTCATTAACGGCCAGCTCACGCCGGATGGCGCTCCGAAACTCGCCGACATGCTGCGCGTACGCGGGGCCCGGGTGCCGTGGTGATTGGGCTTGCTATAGGTAGCGTGACACTGGCTGTGGCGCTGGTGATCTGGCCGTCGGGGTACCGGCTGGCGGGCATTGCTGCTGGAGTGCCGGCCTGCGCGCGACGCCGGTTTCGAGACGGCCGATCGGGGTATGCGCGTGTGGTGGGCTCGAGGTCGTCCAACGCTGCCCGCTCGGCGCTGTCCGGGTGGGGCGCACCGATGCCTGCGATATGGAAGCGCCGCACCTCTGCCCTGGTGGGAGTCGCGGGGGTGGTGGCCTACGGTACTTTCGTCGTGCGGATCCTGCCCTGGCAATTGACGATCTCCAGCCTATTAGTGAGCTTTACCGTCGCGAGCCTCGTCCGGCACGCACGCTGCTCCGCCCGTGCCCGAGCCGACCTGACCGGCCTGGTGATGGCGCTGCGCGCTATTGTTCGTGAACTGAACGCCGGAGCGGGGCAGCAGGAAGCCGTCACCCGTGTCCTGACTAGCGCCGCCCCCGCCGCCCGCGGAGTGCTTGAGTTGCTTGATCAGCAACGCTGGAATAGTGACCCTTCTCCGAGTAACGCTCTGTTGCGCGACGCTGCCGCGCCGGATTCAGTTGCGGCACTGCCGAAAGCAGTGGTGTCCCGGATTTATCAGGCTTGGATGGCGTCCGCGGCACATGGCGTTCCGTTGGCCGCGGTAGTGACGGCATGTATTTCCGATCTCGAAGATCGGGCTGCCGTGGTGCGATTGCGCTCGCAGCATGTCGCCGGGCCAGCGGCATCTGGTTATGTGCTGAGCGCGCTGCCAATCGCCGGTATCGCGATGGGGGCGGGTATGGGCTCCCGGCCGATCGATGTCCTATTAGGCGGAACACTAGGTGGGCTTCTGCTAGTTGTCGGTGCTGGGCTGTGCTGCGCCGGTCTGTTGTGGACCAGCCGAATCGTGCGGGGCAGTGGCGATGATTGATGTGATGGCTCCGCTGGCGTTGGTGGGGACGCCAATTGCTCTGATCGCGGCGGCGGGCGCGGTAATGGCGGTGCCGAATAGAGCTCCGACTCGTCGCAAGAGCGCAGCGAGCCGGGCCGAACGACCACGATCAGCCGCGCGGCGGAGGGCGACATTCTCTGCAGTGGGTGTGGGCGCGGCGTTCCTGCTGATCGGTGCGCCTTGGTGGATTGTGCTGACATCCGCGCCAACTGCCGGGTTGATCGCCATCCGCGCCGGGAATCGCGAAAAGCCACTCAGCGTTGGCGAGATGCGCTCGCTGGCAGCGGCTCTTGACCTCTTCGCCGCATGCCTCGACTCCGGCCTGGCTACTGCGGTGGCGCTTGTCGCGAGTACGAACAACGAACGCGCGCTTGGTAGTGGACACGAAGCGCTGGCCCAGACGGCGGCGCTCCTGGCGCTCGGCGGCGAACCCGGCGAGGCGTGGCGACCGGTGGCGCGATTACCCGTCTTAGCGGACCTCGCCATCGCTGCTCAGCGGTCGGCATCCGGCGGCGTGCGCCTTGCGGACGCTGCACGCGAAACAGCTACCGGTCTGCGAACGACTTGCCGGACGACGGTTACCGACCAGGCAGCGCGCGCCGGTGTCGCGATGACGGCGCCGCTCGCGTTGTGCTTCCTGCCAGCGTTCATGTGCCTGGGTTTAGCCCCCACTGTGATCGGCATGGTGACCTCGCTCCATCTGTGGTGAGCACCTGATCGACTTCTTGCTGCGTCCCTAGATGATTGAATGATGCGGTGACACACCGACCCGACGAGGCCCAGCAACAGACGACCGACCGGCGAAGTGCACCACCATTCGGCTTCGAAGTGACGTCGACATTGCCTGGCCGGTTGGGCCGCGGCGGTGTGATCACCACGCCGCATGGCGTGATTGAAACGCCTGCCTTTATCGCAGTGGGTACCAAGGCCACCGTCAAGGCGGTGCTGCCAGAAACGATGGCCGAACTCGGCGCGCAGGCCGTGCTCGCCAACGCGTACCACCTTTACCTGCAGCCGGGGCCCGATATTGTCGACACCGCAGGCGGTCTCGGCCGGTTCATGAACTGGTCGAGGCCGACATTCACCGATTCCGGCGGCTTCCAGGTGATGTCGCTTGGCGTGGGATTCAAGAAGGTCCTTTCTATGACGACGGACTCGGTGCGCTCGGACGACGTCATCGCTGCGGGCAAGACCCGCATGGCGCAGGTCGACGAGGACGGGGTCACCTTCAAGTCTCATATCGACGGGTCGAAACACCGATTCACGCCGGAAATTTCGATGCAGATTCAGCATCAGCTCGGCGCCGATGTCATGTTCGCGTTCGACGAACTGACCACCCTCATGAATACCCGTGAGTACCAGGAGTCGTCCGTGGAGCGGACCAGGCGCTGGGCGAAGCGGTGCCTGGCGGAACATCGGCGGCAGACCGCAGCACGCGCCGATAAGCCGTACCAAGCGTTATTCGGTGTGGTGCAGGGAGCGCAGTATGAAGACCTGCGGCGCTCTGCCGCACGCGGTCTTCTTGAGATGGCCGATTCCGACGGCGGCTTCGACGGTTTCGGTATCGGCGGGGCGTTGGAGAAGGATCAACTTGGCACGATCATCGGCTGGGTGTGTGAGGAGTTGCCTATGGACAAACCGCGCCATCTGCTCGGAATCAGCGAACCGGACGACCTCTTCGCCGCTATCGAGGCTGGTGCGGACACATTTGACTGTGTATCGCCGTCACGGGTTGCGCGGAACGGCTCGATCTATTCGCGCGACGGCCGCTACAACCTCACTGCCGCAACGCAGCGGCGCGCATTCGAACCCCTCGATGCCGACTGCGACTGCTACACCTGCAGGCACTACACCCGGGCCTACGTGCATCACCTCTTCCGGGCGAAAGAAATGCTGGCGTGCACACTTTCGACGATTCACAACGAACGATTCGTCGTCCGATTGATCGACGATATTCGCGCGTCGATCGCTTCAGGCACATTCGACTCGCTGCGCACCGAAGTTCTAGGCCGCTACTACGCGAGGTCGGTGTCAGAGCCAGCCACGGGGCCTGCCTCGGTGAGCGCCGCCAGATAGCTTGGCTCGCGTCGTTTCACCGCGCGGATCACCGGGTATGTGATAGGCATCAATGCGATTTCCAGCAGCGTCTTGTAGACGTAGCCGACGATCACGTAGTTCAAGAAATCGCTGGTCGTATCGATACCGATGGCGCCGGCCGCAATCGAACAGAAGATCAACGTGTCTGCGAACTCACCGACGACCGTGGAGCCGACAAGTCTCACCCACAAATGCTTCTCGCGAGTTCGCTGCTTCACCTTTACCACTACGAGCGCGTTCAACAGCTGCCCAAACAGATATCCGCACACCGAGGCGAGCAGAATGCGCGGCACCACTCCAAGCACCGCCTCGAATGCTGCCTGATTCGTATATCCGGGCGCGCCAGGCGATAGTGACACGAGATGGAAGGTGCCTGCGGCCAGCAGCGTCATAGCGAACCCAAGGATGATCGCCTTGTTCGCGGCTTTCAGTCCGTATACCTCGGCCATGACGTCACCGAGAACATAGGTGAGCGGGAACAGGAACGCTCCGCCGTCGGTGAGGATCGGACCGAACGAGATGCCTTTAGTGGCAGCGATATTCGACACAAGGAGCAGTGCCACGAACAACGTTACAATGGTGGGGTAATACTTCGAGCCGGTGGATGCGAACGCGGGCCCGTGGGCTCCGGTGCGGTGTGCTTCTGTCACTGGACTATCAAACCAGGTCTGCGACCCTAGGCGAGCGTTGCCGGATCGAAAACCCACGGTGCGCGTGGCAGCGCGGCCGGATCGAACCGCGCGACCAGGTCGTAAAGGCCCGCTGGTATGACGCTTTCTTCGGGATCGACCAACCCGAGTGACTGGGCTAGGAGGCTGAGCACGCGATCCGGCGTCCATCCGAGCGCCCGGAGATCGGCCAAGGTGACCGCGCCGTCGCGTTTCGCTAGCCGTTGCCCGGTCGGCCCGAGCACAAGCGGCACATGAGCGTAGGTCGGCTGGTGATAGCCCAGCAGACGTGCCAGATAGGAGTGCCGCGGCGCAGACGTAAGCAGGTCGTCGCCGCGCACCACCTGATCAACGCCCTGCGCCGCGTCATCAACTACCACTGCCAGGTTGTAGGCGGGGGTTCCGTCGTTGCGACGAAGCACGAAATCGTCGACCACGCAAGTGGTCTCGCCGAACAATAGGTCCGTTACGGTGA
This sequence comes from Nakamurella sp., assembly GCA_039924545.1. Lineage (GTDB taxonomy): Bacteria > Actinomycetota > Actinomycetes > Mycobacteriales > Nakamurellaceae > Nakamurella. The sequence goes on from JBDTAR010000021.1 coordinate 7,198, forward strand.
ATGACGTGCCGTTCGCGCGGAGCCTAATCGCCGCTGGTTTGCCCGCGCTGCGCTGAGCTTCTCGCACTCTTTCACTGAGGTGCCGGCACGTTCCTGGATACGCGTTGAGAGGCTGCGCGCGGCCTGAGGTATGTTGCGGCGCGGATGCCGCCTCGACGACTTCCCTTCTGGAGCAATAACACTCATAGGTCAATCCGGCAGAAGTGAGCGTCGCCAGGACAGCGTCATACATGTTGCTTCGGGTCGATTGGTGGACGGGCTCGCCGTCCCAGGTCAGACCGATTGCCGCGAGATCCTTGAGTTGCTGCGCGGCGGAGCCCGCCCGAACTCGATCGAGGTCTTCAATTCGGATCAGAAACCGGCGGCCCGTAGAACGCGCGAAGAGCCAGGCGAGAAGGGCGGTTCGGAGGTTCCCCAGGTGTAGATCGCCGGTGGGACTGGGAGCGAATCGGCCGGCAGGAGTGGGATGCGACATTGCGTCCATCATGCTCCGGTTGCGATCCCAGCCGCGGGGTCGGTACCGATGGTGGGTCAGTATGTGTGATGATCCGCGCACTAGAGATGGGCGCTGACCCGAGCCTATTATTGGCCTGATGCGGTCGATGATGAACCGTAAGGCGTCTGAAAAAGGGGTGGAGATGTCGAACGGGGAAAAGACTGCGCGGGGACTGCGCTGGAACGCCGCCTTGCCGATTTCGGTGTTGACCGCTGCCGCGTTGATGTTTGGTGGTGCGCCGGCAGCCCTTGCTATGAATGCGGGTGCGGGAGTGGGCCCGACGCACGTGGCCGCTTCGTCGCAGTCAGTCACGTCGGCACGGTTTGTCGCGTCGTATGTGAGGCCGGTGCGGATCACGGCCTATCGCAACTGTGCCGCGTTGCAGAAGGTGTACGCACACGGCGTGGGGAAAAAGGGCGCCGTCGACAAATCGAGAGGCCTCGTGAAGGCGAATCGCGTCAAGAACTTCTACGTGAGCAATGAGCTGTATGCCAAGAACATAAAACTCGATGGAGACAAGGACGGTGTGGCCTGCGAGAAGAAGTAGACAACTGCACGTGTCGCCGCGTCGCACTGTCCTATGGATGTCAGATCTGATCGAGGATGCGGCAGCGTTGCGATTCGTATTCCGCTTCGGAGACCAGTCCTTGTGAGAGCAGCCCGTCGAGTTCGCGCAACCGCGTACTCGGATCGCTTCCAGACGGTGGGGTAAGGGTGTCTGGCGAGTGTGCGAGAACTGGTGCCGCAGGAGACGCGGAAGCAATATGCGAGCCCCAGTCGACAATGACGTTCTCCGGTTTTTCCTGCCCCGCAACCTGCGCGGGAAAGCGCGCGCCCACCGCTAGATGTGGCACGGCGAGTATGGGTACGAAGCTATCGATGGTTGTTTGGTAGCGGGTCAAGCCCTGCGGGTAGACGTCGAGCACGAAACGTACGAACGGGAGGTTGTTACTGCTGTGGTTCACGGTGAGGTCCTTGAACCCGAGCACGACAACCGTTGCGAGGTACGTCACCGACCTTTCCACACTCGACGCCCAGTACATGAAAAAGCCGAACAGACATAGGAATCCGACAAAGGCGCCAACAACGGCAGGCAGTGGCCACCACTGCTCGATCGCGCTGTCTGAACCTGGCCGGAGGATGCCGACAGCCAAAGCTGCTACGGCGCAGAGCAGCGCGACGATACCGCGGCCCCGCGCGCCACTCACGCCTTGGGTGGCCTTCGCTCGTGCGGCTGGGTTCGTCATATCGACTGGGCAGGACTTGCCGGTGCGGGAGCGCTTGGACCACGCGATGTTGATGACGCCTGCCACGAGCCACAGCCCGCCGATACCGACGAGGACGGTCACAGGTGCATACCAACCGGTAGCCAGCTGTGCGAGACCTCCCAGGACCAGCAGGTATCCGATGATCATCGCCCGACAATAGCGGACCGGCCCGGGGGTACGTCAGACCTGGCTTTTGTTCTGCCGCATCATGACGAGGTGAGGTAATCCATGAGCTGACCGGACTCAGTTTCGAGCTGGTCAATGCGCTTTTTGACCACGTCGCCGATCGACACGATGCCGACTAGTTTGGCGTCGACGACTACCGGCAAGTGCCGAAAACGGCCCTGCGTCATCACCCGCGCGATGTCGGCGATTTCGTCTTCCGGTGCGCAGGTCTTCACGTCTGCGGTCATGATCGACGACACCTGCAGCGCCAGCACCCCGGTGCCGTGCGTATGCAAACCGCGGGCGATGTCTCGTTCACTGACGATGCCAGCGACAGTCACGCCGTCACCGGAGACGACGGCCGCGCCGATGCCGTGCCGCGCGAGCACCTCGACCAATACTTCGACGGTCTCTGTGGGAGTAACGGTGACGATGCCCGAACCCTTAGTCGCGAGCACATCTTGAACAATCATCGAAGCCTCCTGGTGGGACATCGCGGCGTTTCACCTGTCGCCAGTGTGGGCGCTCACCTGCAGTTTTTATAGTGTAACGCACATCACAACAGTCTGTTGGGGGTGTTCAGGCGTGTTGAGAAGTTGCGACGTTTTGACGCAGCCCACCTGGCTCCGGTTGGATGCAGGAATGAACGAATCGCTTGAAGTCAGGCCCGAGATTGATGTGCCGGACGGCCCTGCCCCCACTGAGCTCGCGGTATCCGAAGTAGTGGTGGGCGACGGCGCCGAGGCCAAGGCGGGTGCGCGCGTGACGGTGCACTACCTGGGCGTTGAGTTCGAATCAGGCGAGGAATTCGACTCATCCTGGGGTCGAGGCGAATCCATCACGTTCCCGCTTTCAGGGCTAATCCAGGGCTGGCAGGACGGTATCCCCGGCATGAAGGTCGGCGGGCGCCGCAAGCTTGTTGTGCCGCCGCACCTAGCGTACGGGCCTGACGGCGGCGGACACCCACTAAGCGGGAAGACGCTGATCTTCGTCATCGACCTCCTCGGCGTCGCCTGAGCCGTTCCGCGTGACTGGATCGCGAGTCGACGACGCTTGGCGGGATCAGTGACACAATCCCGTGGGCCTGCAACAATGTGGCCCCATGGGGCTCTTCTCACGCAAGATGAAACACCCGATCCGCGGTACTGCCACGGTCGCGTCTGCGACTGCGCGTCCGTCAGCGGCCAGCTCTGCGGCGTGTCGGGTGAATCTGGTGGTCACCTTGCCAGGGATGCCGAACGTGCCTGTTGAGAAATCCATGCGGGTGGCTGCCAGCCGGTGGCCCTCCCCGGGCATGGTGCTTCCTATCGAGGTCGACCAATACGACGCCTCGCGGGTGCGGATTCTGTGGGATGAAGTGCCCACCGGTCGTGATCGCGGCGCTGCTGCCGCAGCCGATCTCGCCGCTCAGATGAATGGTTCAGGTTGGGCTCCGGGCCCGGTTGCAGGACAAGAATCAGCTGCGTTCCCGCTGGGATTCCAAATCCCGCCCCGCGCGCAAGTGGTGAGTTCGTCCGTGACGATCAATGGGCAACAAGCCACATCCGAGCAAATCGCGAACGTCGAGATAATGACGGGCATGGATCTGAACGGCGACGGCATTGTTGGCGCTCCGGACCCGAGTGCTGGCGGCCCCGCGTAGGCCCAGGATCGGCACGGCATGCGCGCGTGCGGCAGAAATCTACCTGGCCTCACACCCTCGACCGAACTGGAACGCATGGCTAGTCGCCTACCTGTGGCCAGTCTTGAAGATTGGGTAGGTAGGGGAGTGCCACCAGGATTCTGATGTCTGACGCAGGGCAGTCGATGCCCTCGCCGGCTAGCGCCAGCGGAGCGTCAGCGGCGTCCTCGGCCGTGACGGCGGTGCGGTCGCTCAGCAGGTCGGACAAGCTTCGATCACCGAGAATGCGCGCCAAAGCGACCGCGAGATTGTGCCGCACTAGCGGCTCCGGATGTCGTAGCAGCACGACGACCTCGGGTGCCTCCACCGGATCCAGGAGCCTGCCGATCTCGGCCGCTGCCCGGACGGCCACAGAGTTCCGATAGGTGGAGATCACGTCCAGGAGTCTCTCGACCAGGAGACGGCCCGCCCCCCGCATCCTCGTCGGCCGCCACCATGGCGCCTGTGGCCACGACGCCTCCGGCCACGTCCCCGCAGTCACCGCCGCCTGGCGGTGACTGCGTGGCGCCTCTCGCTAAGCCGGTGACGGTGACCGGTACCGGGACACAAACCGTGGACCTGGGCGAAGCGCCCACGGGCACCACTAACATCGAAATAGAACTCGCCTGCCTGACAGCAGGCACATTCCAATTCTCGGACGGCGCCGCCATCGAATGCGCAGCCGGCGACATCGGCACGCGGTCGGCAACGGGCAGCTACAGGCGATCGGCCAGCGGAACCACGCGAACCACCACGATCACCGCGAAACCCGGCGACCGCTGGCGCGCGACCTTCACCTACAGCAAGGTCACGATCAAACCGTGGGGCGTCAACACGCGCGGTCAAACCTACGGCGTGACAAACGAAAACGGCACACCCGGCCTCATCGCGACCGTCGCGACCAACGACAAAGACGGGTACGTGCTGTCGAAGGAGCTTGACGTCACACCGCCGACCAGTCTCAGCCAGGCTGCCCCTACGCTCCCGCATCTCGAGCCATCCCCGTATACACATTCCCGTATACACATGAGGCGGCGTCACTCAGATCGGCGAGTTCGTCATAGTCGGCAAATAGCAGCGGCGCAACCCCACAAGACGAACCCCGAATGACGTGACAATTTCCGTCGTTGTGCCCGGGTCAGCCACCGAAACCCAGGTATGCGCTGACGACCTCACGCACCTTGGCCAGCGTAGTGGGCCCGACGAATCCGCACCGCTGGCGCAGGTTGCGACGGTGGACTGTCGCGATCTTGTCGGCCTGGATCATGGACGGATCGGTCAGGCCGGTTTGCTTGGTTGCGGGTACGGGGATGCGGGTGAATGCCTCGGTTGGATCGGTTGTCACGAGCAGGATCGTCACGTAGTCGAGGTCTGAGAAGACGTCGCTGGTGAGGATCAACGCCGGCCTTGGCTTGCTGGTTAGGTTACCGCCACCCCCGGCGACGGTCCATAGGTCGCCGCGCTTGGGCTCAACCTTCACTGCTGGTCAGCACGTCGGCTTGAATATCGTCCAAGAACGCCGCCGTATGCTCGCGCGTGTCGGTTTCGTTGAGCGCGGGGGCTTCGTCCCGGATTCGGGCGGCGAACTCCCCACTGGTGGTGTCGGGCACCCAGAAGCGGACCTCCTTGTACCCACGCTGTCTCATACGGTTCCGATAGTCGGCCACACGATTCCTCATATCACCGATGTTACGCGTAACGCATGTCATTTGCACGTAACGGAGGCGGTCTCCGACGGGCAACTGGTGACGGGCACGCCGACGACCCAGCGTCCCACCCGCCGAACCAGTTACGGCCACCCGAATTTCGGGTGTCGGCTATCGATCCCATCGGCACGCGTTCATGCTCGAAGGTCTTCAAGCGGGTGGTTGGCAAGTTTGACGGTAAGGCCTCCTGTGACGAGGCGGGCGGCTGCGGTGTCGGGCTTGCGCACCGCCTGGTTTTCGACGGAGGTACCGAACTCACGTGCGAGGTCGAGGCGGGGATACTCAGCAAGGACCTCCCGTAGGAACGTGTCAGGCAGTGCGTCGAGACGCGTGCCCAGAATGTCGAAACCTGTCGCGACTTCGAGCAGATATCCCTCGACATCTTTTGCTGGGTCGACCGAGGGCCAATTGTGGCGAACTATCACCTCGAGAGCGCGGGTCCTGCGGGCGACCTCCCAGCGCGCACCAGCAGTGAGAGTCCAGGCGACATGACCACCGGCATGCTCGTAAGAGAGTCGGTGGTTGTCGAATTCGCTAGCGAGCCCGATATCGTGAAGCAAGGCAGAGACGCAGAGCAGTTCCGCGTCGAACTGATCGCGACCCTCAACAGCCGCGAAACCGCACGCCCAAAGCCACGACCGGATGCTGTGATTCGCGATTGATCTCGTGCAAAATGTCGTCACGACTTCCAGCGCAGCCTGTACGGCGGGTGTCTCTGGAAGAGGGAAATCTGGAATACGCATACGCTCACCATTCTCCGGCCGACCACCTGTCATCAAGTCACCTCGTCCTTGGCGTTGCCCGGTAGCGGAACGTGAACCGGCGACGATCGGCGTGGCCGCAAGCCTATCGGTCTACGGAACAGCATCAGCGGCGCTGATCTCCCTCGTGAGTCACCGTTGCATGCGCGGGACAGCGTCGCTAGCGGTACCCGTCGGCACATGGACACTGGGCATATGGGAACTTCATTGCGGTCGGGGCGTTCCAAGGACCTGGCCGCCAGAGCAAAGAGACTGCCCGCAGAACTACAGGGGCCGGTGGTCCTAGTGCTTCTGGGTAACACGGTGTTCACGATTGTGCTGCAGGCATCGTGGCTGGTGCTCGTGTGGCAGGCGGTGCGACGGGCGATTCGCAGCCGTGATTACGGGCCGGGTCAGATGCTGCAAGCAGCCCGATCGCCAGCATCGGCTGTGGTCACGGTCGTAATGGTCGTTCAGCGCCTCAGCCACCCGCTGTTCGTCCGGGCCTTGGATCACTGGCTGACAGACAAAGACCGACTCGCAGGCTCTCCGCCGGGACAACCGGGCTCTGGGTGAACTTGGCGGTGCGTCGTACCGGGTCTTCCTCATAACGCGGGGCGAGGCCGCCCGGTCACCGATCCGCCACCGGGCCGAGTTGGTTCAACTCTCGTAGTGGTAGCGGCAGGCTGCGATGCGGACCTCGTCATCGGCGATCTTGTAGACGAGGCGGTGCTCATCGGTGATGCGCCGTGACCAGTAGCACTGGAATCCGTGCCGCAAGGGCTCCGGCTTGCCGATCCCGTCGTTTCCGTGGCGCACGATGTCCGCAAGCAGGGTGTTGATGCGCCGGAGAGTCTTGCGGTCCTGGCCCTGCCACCACATGTAGTCTTCCCACGCACTTTCGTCCCAGCGCAGCTTCACGCGATGAGATCCTTCTCGACGCCTTCACCGGCTTCGAGTCGGTCTATCGATCCGAGCAGCCGCCGAGCGTTCGCAGGGCTCCGGAGCAGGTAGGCCGCCTCCTTCAACGCCTCGTAGTCTTCGAGGGAAACGATCACGACCGGATCGTGGCCCGCTCGCGTGATGACGACCTCTTCACGGTCGTCCACAACAGCATTGAGCGTCTCGGCATACTTCGCCCGGGACTCGGAGTAGGTCATGGTCCGCATTGTTCACCCCATATCGTACGTACGTGAAATTGTACGTACGATGAGCCGTTTTCGCAAGGTTGTCTCACAGAACCATCCGGTAACGGTCATCGGCGATCTGTCGTCAATCGGCCCAGGGTCATCGATCGTCGCTGTTTGACGTTCACAGCACCGCGGCGGCGGCGTGGATCGGAGGACCCTGTGAACATGAGTGATCGAACGCCGGTTCCGCTTCTTCTGATGGCCGACTATCTGGCGGATCCCGTCTGGACTCGCACGTCGCGTGGAGCGGGCGGATGTATGGTCCCGCTCGACCGGTTACCGCTGAGCGCTGAGCTCTAGAGCCGACTTCGCGCGTGGGCAGCTCGCTTCGATGCCCTGAGGGACACTGGCTATGAGTGGCCGAGCCGAATGGAAGAGATCGCCTGGACGGGGTGATGGCCGAGTCATCCTGGAGACCCTCCAACAAGAGCTCAGGCGGGGCTACAACGTCCGGTACTTCGACCACGGTAGCCAAGGACCTGCGTCTCAGTAGCCGATCGCGCTACGGGGCGTGGTGGTCGAGGAGGCATTGACAGCTGTGCAGCGGCGGACCTGCCAACGTCTGTTCGCTAGACGTCGGATTCGTCGATACCCGTGACGGCAGCGATGCACCTAGATGGGGCGTCGACTCTGAGGAACCAAGCGCCGAGAAGTCAGGTTTGTTCGAATCGGAACGGTATGTTGTTGACCCACGAGTGGTAGATGGCGAGGTGAATCTGCCCGGTATCGGGTGCGGTCAGTGTGTGTACTTCGCCCAAGATTCGCTTTGATTCCCTTGTAGCGCATGTAGGCGGTTAAGGCGTGTTCACCAGGCGAGACGCTTATCGCTCGGCCATCCTTCCAGCCGACGGGATACTCTGTGCCATCGACGGTCACGAGGCCGCGGGCTAGTGCTCGAATGAACGATCCGTTCAGCCAACTCAGATGAAACTTCACCGCCACGTCAGGCATGATTGATCGACCATTCTGTTTCATAGTCGTGAGGTACTGCGTTCGCGCGCTGCAATCCCGTGGTCTCCCTCTGGTCCGTGCGATTCAGGGTCTATTCGCTGTCTCCTCAGACCTCGCAGATGCGTGCCTCTTCCACAACCACACGATGACGAAAAACGGTGACCGTTCACCATCGACGAATTCAGGCGGTCGTCGCAACAGGGAGGCCTACGGACATGCTGACCAACTACTACGATGATCTCCAATCAGCAAAGCGGAAGGGCGGGTCATATGGACGATTCCGCAGCTCAACCCGACAGCCGCCGATCGGGGCTCGAGGCGGACTGCGCCCAGTGTTTCGGTCTGTGCTGTGTCGCACTGTCCTTCAAAGCGTCCGCCCAATTCGCCTTCGACAAGAACGCTGGGGAGCCTTGTCGAAACCTGTTGGCTGACTTCGGTTGTGGCATCCACTCAACACTGCGGTCGAATGGGCTCCGCGGGTGCACGGAGTACACCTGCTACGGCGCTGGCCAGAAGGTAGCCCAGGTGACCTTCGCCGGGAAGGACTGGCGCCGGTGGCCCGGCACGGCCGCGTCTATGTTCCAGGTGTTCGGCGAGATGTCCGTGATGCACGAGACTCTCTGGTTCCTCGCCGAAGCTGTGGAACGTTGCCCGGATGGGTCCGATCGCGACGAGCTCATTGCGACCTTCGACAGAATTGAACAACTGACACTGCTCGCAGCCGACGAGATCCGCGGCGGTGTCTCAGATGCCGACTGCACAACAGCGATCGAACTCCTGGGCAAGGTAAGCGCATTGATCCGGTCGTCCAGCCGGCCAGAACCGGCGGCGGCCAGGACGCGTGAGGTGTCGCGGATCGGTGCCGATATGCGCGGAGCGGATTTGGCCTATGCGGACCTGGCAGCTGCGGTCCTGATCGGCGCCGATCTGACGGGGGCCAACCTGACCGGGGCCGACCTGATGAACGCGGACCTCCGCGCGGCGAAGCTGCACGGTGCGGATCTGTCCGACGCGTTGTTCCTGACCCAGGCCCAGGTGGGGGCGGCATTAGGGGACGCGTCGACGGTGCTATCTGCTCCGTTGCGGATACCTGCCCATTGGACCGACTGATTTTCAGATTTCGTCAGTAACATCCATCTGCGTTTCCGAATGCCACCGACAGTGGTGGTGGCCCCACAAAACACCTCTATTGGTCGGCGCTGCCCGCGTGATTGTGGTGGTTTGTGGTGGTTATCCACCTGTCCGATATTCATCCACAATCCTCTGGCGGTGTTCGCTTTCGCCGCACGGTCTCGAAATCCTTGGATTGCGTCATAGGTATGACGTAATCCACGAATTAGGGAGGCTGGCATGGTCAAGCGAATTCGGTTGTGGGGCAGGCGATGTGCGCGTCGGGTGGCGCGCTCAGCTGACGCAGGGATGACGACGGTTGAATACGCAATCGGCACGGTAGTAGCTGCGGCGCTTGCTGCTGTTTTGTACAAGATCGTGACGGGGGACTCGGTTGTTTCTGGGCTGACATCCTTGGTGCAGTCCGCGCTTTCGCCGCAGTGGTAGCCGAGTATGACGCTGTTCGCGCCGCGCTTCGGCGGTAAACCAGGAGGCTCGGTTGGGCGTCATAGCGCGTCCGCGCATGAGGGAGCTTCGGAGCGTGGGAGCGTGACTGTGGAAGCGGCAGTGGCACTATCGGCTCTGATCATCGTCCTTGCCTTGTGCCTTGCAGGTATTGCGGCGATGCTCGCACAGCTGCGCGCCGCTGATGCTGCTGGTGAGGCAGTGCGGTTGGCGGCCCGTGGTGATGAGGCGGGCGCGCAGTCTGCTGTTGAAAGGTTGGCGCCGGCGGGCTCGCTGCTGACGTTGTCCGGCCAGGATCTGGTGACGGCTCGAGTTGTCGCGCCGTCACTGGGTGGCCTGCTGCCTGGTATCCACATTGGTGCAACGGCTTTCGCCGCGCGAGAGCCGCAGATCACAATGCGGTCCAACCCGTGATACGGCCAGCGAAGCAGCTAGCACTGCGGTTGCTGCGCGCGAACCGAAATGATGACGGCATGGCCACAGTCGTAGCGTCCTTCTGCGCCGTGGCGCTGATAGCCACGACCGTGCTGATACTGCACATCGGCGCCGCAACTTTGGCTCGGCAGCACGCCGAGACCGCGGCAGATCTGGGTGCGTTGGCAGGTGCCTCCGTCGCCCTTCGCGGCCGGGATGCGGCGTGCGCTGCTGCGGGGCGGGTGGCCGCGGTGAATGGCGGGACTATGCAGGATTGCTCGACCGATGGCGCCGACGTGTTAGTGCAGGTGCGTGTGGTCGCTCACCTGGGTCCGCTTGCTGGATCAGCTAGTGGTCGCGCCCGCGCTGGCCCACTCGCAGCCCGGTCGCCTTGACCGCGTTGCCTACGCGCTGGCCGGGCTGCGCGCGTGGCCACCAGACTGCGCGGCGCCGCGGCGGAGTCTCTGAGACCGAGCTCTTACTTGGTCACCGTGAACTCGCCGATGGCGCCAATTACGGCGTCGGCCATGGCGTGCGACAGGAATGGATAGGTGCCCGCCTCGCTGAACCGCAGCTCCACGAAGCCGCCGTCACCCGGGTCGACCGAAATGGTCTGGGCTCCGCCGGATTCCACTCCCGCAGACTTACCGTCCTTGAGTAGATAGGCGCCGTTGAGGTATTCGGTGGTGAACTGTGCCCCGATCATATGGAGGCCGATGGTTCGTGTGGGCCCTGCATTAACTACCCATATGCGCACCAATTCTCCGGCTTTTGCCGTGAGAGGTTGATGCTGGTACGCGAACGGATACCCGTTGAACACCACTGTGTCCGGCTTGTCGGCAAGCATCTTCGCATAGTCGCCTACGCCGCCCTGTACGCCGAAGAACAACTCCGAACCGACCAGGATGTACTCGGCATCGGCCTTCGGTAGATCCGGCGGATCAATAATGATCGCTCCGTACATGCCGTTGCCCATGTGCATCAACATTGGCGCTACAGAGCAGTGATACAGCCAGGCGCCAGCGTGGGTCGCGACGAAGGAATAGGTGTGAGTAGCGCCAGGATCGATCGGTGCCATCACCTTCGCGGGCGGGCCGGATTCGGCGTGGAAATCAATGTTGTGTGACATCTGGGTGTCGTTAACGACGGTCACGTTAAACCGGTCGCCCACCTTGCCGCGGAGTATCGGCCCCGGCACCCGCCCGTCAAACGTCCAGAGCAGCTGCGTCACGTCCGGGGCAACGGCGGTCTGCACGTCTTTGATATGCCACGTCACGTCATGCACTGCGGTGCCTGCGGCCGGCGGTAGCGAAGCGTCGATCGGCTTCCACCCTGCCGGTGGGTTAGCCGACAAATTCTGTGAGACGGCATCATTTGGGGAAATCCCCGTGTTGCTCGCGCCCGAAACGCCGCCCATATGGTCCATGCCGCCCATGGCAGATCCGTTGGTCGCTGTGTCTGCAGAGCCAGAAGCTGCCGAGTTGTCAGCCGAAGCAACCGTGATGGACATCGTCATACCTGCGGCGCGATGGCCCGGAAGGGTGCACCATCCTTCGACCGGCGCCGATATCACGCCGGCGTCGAGGACGGCGGATTCGCCCGGGTTCAGCACCGGCGTGGTGGGTCCGCCATCTAGGTGCAGGTCGTGGCGCATAGTTCCGTTGTTCTTCACCCGAAGCACCAGCTTCGCGCCCGGCTCGACCACGAGATGCGAAGGCACGATGCGCATTTCAATAAGCGATATGTTAACGCCAGCGGCGGCCTCGGCTACCGAGATTACGCCCGCAGACGAGGTACTAGAGGGCGATTTGGCGGAGGTAGCCTCGTTGCCACTATTGGCCCAAAGGACCGCGCAGATCAGGATCGCCACGCCTAACAGACTGCCGAGAATGGTCGACATCTTTCCTCGGCGCGGCGGCTTGTTAGCGCCAGACGCAGAAACTCCCTGCGATAGCGGTTGCCCCGCGGCCTGATTCGGCTCCGAACTCACAGCGCTCCCGGTCCCAGCATTTGAACCGTCAGACACGGGACCCCCCGCGGCCCCAGAACTACTCGCCACTGAGCCCGCTGAAGCTCGCGCGCTTACCATCGCCGCACGCGCGGCCATCCGCACTGCCATTTCACGTTTGTGGACTACCCCTGCGCGAGCGAAGGCGCCCACGTTGACGGTGACCCATGTCAGGAGCGCTACCTCGTTCAGTACGCCGCCGATTTGCCATGCCCAGTGCACGCCGAGCGCGTCGCCGATGACGACCCGCAGGATCAGGCCAGCATGTAGCAGTGCTAATGGGCCGTAGAAGATCGAAAAGTAGGGCAGCGGCCTTCGCACAACGGCAGGCGCAATAACGGGAGCATGTGCAAACACCATCGACATCACGAAGCCGAGGAAGATCGTGTGCAATTCGGAGTCGTACAGCGGGTTGTACGCTGCGGCATCGTAGGCAGGATTCACGACCTGGTCACCGGCGATCATCCACAGGATTCCGCCGGCTACTAACCACCCATATCCGGCTAGCAGCCCGGTCGCCATAAAGCGGGTTACCCCGGTTGAGTAGATCGTGCGGCGCGCTAGATCGTAAATCATCAGCCAAATGGCCATACCGGCCATACCGATGCCTGTGACCCGTATGCCGAAATCCGCATATCGAAGCGACAAAAACGCCCCGGCGAGCATCACCAGGATCGCTACCACCAGCGAAACCCTTACTGCTTTCGAGCGTTTGAGCATGCGGGAGAGCTCCAGCCGCTCTGCGGTGATCGTCACCACCAGGAATATCGCGAGCCATGGCACGGTGTCCGAGACCGGCCGGCCGGACATGCCAACCGCCGCCGCGATCGCCCAACCGACCGCGGCGAGCCCCATCAGTGTGTTGTGAGTAGAGGCTTGAATCTGGTGCAGCCGGATGTAAACGATCACTAAGTCGATGCCTGCGATAAAGAAGCACAGGTATCCGATTTGCGGGCTGGTGCTAAAGATCACCCACGCGGAGCCAAGGGCGGAAAAGCCGGGCACGCCCCATGCCCACCAGCGCGCAAGTGCCACTGCGCGCTCGGTCGAAATCAGCGTTCCCAAAAATCCGATCGACATTAAAAAGCCATGCTGCGCAAAGGTTGTCCCCGCGTTAGGCACGGAATATCCTAGTCGCGCCAAGCCTCCCCACAGCCCCGCAAGGAGAATCAGCACGCCGAACGGGAGCGCAAAAAGTCCTGGCGGTAACTTCGCCGACGACGGCCTCGCGACCGGGAACACGGGGAGTTGCACTAGTGACATCCTTATCGGGCTTGAGGCTCTGCTCCGCACCTCGGTGCCCGGCAGTCCGGTGTCCGGTGGCGCAAATCGTGTCGGCGTCTCCGATCGCCGCGATCCCTCTACAACGTAACCGTCGAGGCCATCCGATAGACAGGAGACACTGTGTGAGTTCGGTGACCGCGCCGTAATACTGCAGATCAGGTATGACGTCGCCCTCCCGCAGGGGGGGCGACCTCGCGCCTGTGAGCGTGGTCGGCGATGGGCGCCAAGGTCGGTCGGTTAGGCGACCGCGGCGGTCTTTCCAATACGTACTTGCCAGCGCTCAGGTCCGTCTTCCAAGACCTCCCATGAAGTGGATCCGGGGCGCTCGGCGAGCAGCATGTAGTTGATGCCACGCGGGTCATGGTCGGCAACCAGTACGAAGCTCGCGCCGGTGACAAGGCCGTCGACTGCCGTTGTTGCGAGAGTCGCGCAGCTGCCGCCTTCATGGATGCGGGTATCAACGATTTGCTCGTCAGTGTGTGCGGCGATACCGGTGGTGTCCGGTGTCTGATCGGTAGGTAGTGCTTCGGTCATGGTCTGCAATAGCTCCTCTGGACTGGTGCCTGCGTCGGCTAGTGGCGGCAGCAGGATAGTGCTCATCTAGCAACACGTTTCGGTCGGGTGAGTGCGCGGATCGACGTCAAAGCCGATCCGCGTCACCGCGTCTGCCACGGAAAACTACGCCGCGGGGCGGCCAATGCGCACTCGCCATACTTCGGGGCCCTGCTCGAGGTAGTCCCAGGTGAACTGGCCGGAGAACTCGGCGTCGAACTGGTAATAGAGCGGCTTGGGGTCGTGGTCGTTGATGAGCTCAAACCCTTTACCGGCTTCGAGCTTGCCGTAGGTGTCCAGGATCAATGAGTGGCGGCGCATATGTGGTTCAGCGCGCACATCGAGCACGGGGTCCATGGGGGATCCTTTCAGAAGGAAATCGTGACGTCCGCATTTTATACAACACGGACGTGTAAAAAATATGCGATGAGAGACACGGCGATGCTCGGCGGGTGCCGCGTTAGAGTCGGGGCGGACGATTTTCACCGAAGAAACCGGGTTAATGCTCGGGTTCACGCACAGCTATCTCAGAAGGAGGCCCTCATGGCGGCGACGCTTGCCCAGGCACTGGAGAAGGAACACGAGGACATTGATGCCGGGATTTCGGCGTTCACTGCGGGGCTCGAGGCTGGCACGCCCCCGGTCGACACCATGATGAAGGCGCTCGCCGCGCATCGCCGACACATTTACCTCGAAGAGGTCATGTTATTCCCGCCGCTGCGGGCCGGTGGGCTTTTCGCGGCGATCCTGGTGATGCTGCGGGAGCACGGTGAGATGTGGCAGCTGATGGATGAGTTGGAACCACTTGTTGTTGCCGGCGGTACTGACGCGGCGGTAGCAGGGCTATGCGAAAAGTTTGTTGCAGTGATATCGGCGCACAACCTGAAAGAAGAAGCGACGGTCTATTCCAAGGCGGATGAGGTCCTGTCAGCTCCGGCGACCGACGAGCTGCGCGCCTTCATGGCTTCGGGTTCGATGCCAGACGGCTGGGTCTGCGAAAAGGGCTAGACGCCCGCGTTCAGTGCGTCGACCACAAGCGTGAGAATCACGACGGCGCCGGACTTGTCGAGTGGATGATTTCCGTTGCCGCATTTTGGCGACTGCACGCATGACGGGCATCCGGACGTGCACGGACAGGCGCTGACTGCGTCTCGAGTCGCGGTCAGCCATTCGCGGGCCACGCTAAAACCATGCTCCGCGAACCCCGCACCGCCGGGGTAGCCGTCGTACACGATCACCGTCGGTTCGCCGGTGTCGACGTGGAGTGCGGTGGATAAGCCGCCGATATCCCATCGGTCGCAGCCAGCGAAGAGGGGCAATAGGCCGATCGCGGCATGCTCTGCGGCGTGCAGCGCACCGGGCACGATGGCGTCGACAAGCCCGGCGTCGCGGAGGGTTTCGCTGCTAATCGTGTACCAAACAGCGTGCGTAGTCAGGACATGCTCGGGTGAATCTAGACCGATCGTGTCAATCAGTGTCCCGTCTCCTCGACGGCGCACGTACCCTACTACTTGCTCGGCAACCCGCACAGCGCCGTGAGCTAGCGAAATTGAACGCGACACTTGTTGCTGCGAAGTGGCTTCCAAAATCTCAACGGACGACACCGATCGTGGACTGGTCCACCAATCCGGTCTATCCGCGTCGAGGAGTGCTATTCCGCCATGGATATCGAGTTCGCGAACGACATACGTGCGCCCTTGGTGCAAGTAGACCGCGCCGGGGTGGATGCTGGCAGGAGCGCGTGTCGCATCCTCAGTGCCGAGAAGTCGGCCGGTTGCTGCTTCCACCACTGCGATTTGGTGCCCCGATCCGCGCAGGCTGACCATGTTTGCCGGGTGGCGGCGACCGGTGAAAAAGTAGCCCGACGGCCTTCGCCGCAATGTCTTGTCGGCCAGCAGAATATTGAGCGCCACCGTCGCCGACGGGCCGCCGAAAAGTGCCAGATCGTCATCCGTGATACGCATTTCGGCTGCCGCGCAGGCGAGATGTGGTGCCAAGACGTAAGGGTTCTCCGGGTCGATGACGGCAGCCTCGACCGGCTTGGCGAAGATCGCCTCCGGATGATGCACCAGATACGAGTCGAGCGGGTTGTCGCGGGCGACGAACGTGATCAGTGCGGGCCGGTCGCCACGGCCGGCACGCCCCGCCTGTTGCCACAGCGATGCCAGCGTGCCCGGGTATCCGGCGAGCACCGTGGCGTCAATGCCCGCTATGTCCACTCCCAATTCGAGAGCATTGGTCGACGCAACGCCGACCAGCTCGCCCGAGTCGAATGCGCGCTCTAGCTGCCGCCTATCTTCCGGGAGGTATCCACCGCGATAGGCCGATATCTTCTGCGCCAGAGCGGGATTCGTGCGTTCCAGAGAGCGAGCTGCGGTGAGGGCCACCTGCTCCGCGCCAGCGCGTGATCGGACGAAAGTGAGAGTGCGGGCGCCCGCACCCACCAATGTGGCCATGATGCGGGCCGCTTCGGCCGATGCCGACCGGCGCACCGGCTCGCCCTCGGCATCGCTGTCGGAGTCGCTGCTCGGGGTGCCGTCGTGCCGCGCCGTGCCGCGGTGGGTTTCGGCAGTCGGGCCAGATGCCCAGAACGAGTTGTCCGGGTCGTCGAAGTCCACCTTCATAGGTCGAACGTTCGGGTCAACGCTAGCGGTATTCACCATGAGCGGTGGCTCCCACAGCACAAAGTCCGCTCCCGGGTACGGTGCGGCGTCTTCGGTGACGGCGACGACAGTGGCACCGATCAGTCGACTGGCCACTGCGGCCGGGTCGGCGACGGTCGCCGAGGCGAGGATGAATGTCGGGTCGCTTCCGTAGTACGCGGCGATGCGCCTGAGGCGTCGGAGCACCAGGGCGACGTGCGAGCCGAAAACACCGCGGTAGGAATGACATTCGTCCACCACGACGTATCGCAAATTCCTTAGTAATCGGGCCCACCGTGCGTGGTACGGCAGGATGCCCAGGTGCAACATATCCGGGTTAGTGAGCAGCATTTGGCCGTGGTCTCGGGCCCAGTCGCGGCTCGCCAGCGACGTGTCTCCGTCATACGGAAAGGCGCGAAACCTGTCCAGCGACAGAGAGCCGGGGAACGTCAGCGAATTCAGCGAATCGAGCTGGTCGGCGCCCAGCGCCTTGGTGGGGGCAAGATACAGTGCGCACGCGTGTGGATCAGTGGCGAACGCTGCGAGTGTTGGAACCTGGTAGGCCAACGACTTCCCCGACGCCGTGCCGGTAGATATGACGACATTCTCGCCGCTGTAGGCGATCTCGGCCGCCTGCGCCTGATGGGCCCACGGCTGTTGGATACCCCTGGCGCGAAATGCCGCGACCACCTCGGCGGGGATCCACGCAGGCCACTGCACGGTCCGACCGTGCCTCGCCGGTAGGTGTTCGACGTGTCGAATGGTGTCCGGTCCGAACGCGGTCCGCAGAGCAGCCAGCAGCGGTGGCGCGGGGCCGGCCTGCCGCGCGGATTTCGTCATACTCCCATTCTCCGCCAGGAGTGCTGACATCCCCTATCAACGGGTTCTAAGTGCCCAACCGAAGTTTTTGCCTTGCGCGACGACATGAGGGTCCCTCCCGAGCACGCTCGGGAGGGACCCTCATGTCCGAAACAGTCAGCTGCGAGCCAACTATCAGGCGGGCTGCAATTCCGATTCGATGTCAGCATCGACGATGTCGTCGATGTTAAATGCCTGAGATCCGGCAGTATCGAACTTTTTGCGGTCCAGGGTTCCTTCGGACGCGGCGACCAGGATGGGCACTACGGCCTGTCCGGCGACGTTCGTCATTGTGCGCATCATGTCCAGAATCGGGTCGATTGCCAGCAGTAGGGCAACTCCCTCCAGCGGAAGGCCCACCGTGGTCAGGGTCAAGGTCAACATGACGAGTGCGCCGGTGAGACCAGCGGTCGCGGATGATCCGATCACGGAGCAGATCACGATCAACAGGTATTCTTTGAAGCCCAAGTGCACGCCGTAAGCATTGGCGACGAAGATGGCGCCGAGCGCCGGGTACACGCCAGCGCAACCGTCCATCTTCGTGGTGGCACCCAGCGGCACCGCGAATGAGGCGTAGGCACCTGGCACGCCCAGCCGCTTGGTGACGGCCTCGGTCACTGGCATCGTGCCGATCGAGGAACGTGACACGAATGCTAGTTGCAATGCAGGCCACGCGCCGGCGAAGAACTTCAGCGGATTCACCTTCGCGAACACTGACAGCAGGATGGGGTAGACCACGAAAAGCACGATGGCGCAACCGATATAGACATCTACGGTGAAAGTAGCGAGCGGTGCAAGCAGATCCCAGCCGTAGGTCGCGACCGACTTTCCGATCAGACCTAGCACGCCCAACGGTGAGAGACGAATAACCCACCACAGCGCCTTCTGAGTGATCTCCAACAGGGATTTGGTGAAGTTGATGAACGGATCAGCTTTCTTACCGACCTTGATGGCTGCGATCCCGACGACGATGCCGATGAATACGATCTGCAACACTTTGCCGTTGCCGGAGAACGCGTCAATGGGGTTCGAAGGGATCAGGCCGGTCACGAAGTCAAGCCAGGAGCCGGTATGACTCGGCGCGTCTGACGTAGTCAGCTTCGCGGCATTACCGGTGAAGCCGCTGCCCGGGCTGGTCAGTATGCCCAGGACGATACCGATTGACACGGCGATAAATGCCGTTCCGGCGAACCATAGCAACGTCTTGCCGGCGAGCCGCGCCGCACCGACTACGCCGCGCAGGTTGGTGATCGAGACGACCAATGCCGAGAAGACGAGCGGTGGGACCGTGAGGAAAAGCAGCTTCACGAAGATGCTGCCGACCTGCTGCAGCGTGCTCCCAAGCCACTCTGCGCCAGTGGAGCGTGCGATAAATCCGAAGAGCAGGCCCAGTAACAGGCCCAACAGAATCTGCATGCCGAACGAAATGTGCTTGAACGGGTTACGAGACGGCGGCGTGGGTGCAGCCGTAATGGCGGCGCTGGCGGTACTGCCGTCTGCGCCATTGATAGAGGGTGAAGACATCAATCGACCTTTCGAGGTACAAGAATGCGGCCCGCAGGTGAAAGGCGGACCATCGGATTGGGTGCGGCGGAGGTACGACTCGCGCACGGTGGAACTGTGTGTGCCGACGAGTCGTAGTCAACTGAGGTGCGGATATGGCTCGACACGGCACAGCCACGAAAGACGTCATACGTGGCGAGCCACACGGCACACAGGGAAGTCGGCGTAACGAACGCAGATCGTCGAGTATGACGAGGTTCAGGCCGAAGGCACCACGGTACCGAGGGGGTATTACCGCTACCGAGGGGTACTACGCAGTGCCGGAAATGTAGGTCAACAGGCAGCGCTAGTGCACCGCTGCAGGTCTACATGCAGCCGGCGTGTGAGCAACTCACCTGGACGAATCACAACGTCAGTGTGCCACGTGATCGATCAAGTTTGTGCATCGACCGACAATTTGGTGGGAAATATGACGGAGTGTGTCCTAAAGTAATCCGAAGACGCGCCGGTTTCCGGTGCGGAATCATGCATGTCAATTGCGGCGTCTCAGCTTGTGGGGCGATCGCCTGTGCAAAGGATTTTTCATCAGATGCCTCACTTGCTAGCCGCCGACGCGGCGAAGTTGACCCTTACTGGAAGCGATCAGGCGATCGTCATAGCGGTGGGGGTGGTCGCACTCATCGCACTGGTCATCGCGTTCGTACTGCGCGCCGGCGTATTAGCAGCCGGCGCCGGAACGCCGAAGATGCAGGAGATCGCCGGGGCCGTACAGGAGGGCGCAGCTGCCTACCTAGGTCGGCAGTTCCGGACTCTGTCCGTCTTTGTTGTCATCGTGTTCCTACTGCTGTTCGCACTACCGGCGGACGATTGGAACCAGAGAATCGGCCGGTCGGTCTTCTTCCTGGTCGGCGCCGGCTTCTCAGCTGCGATCGGCTACCTCGGGATGTGGCTGGCTACTCGCGCCAACGTGCGTGTCGCTGCGGCCGCAAATGGCGAGGGCCGCGAGAAGGCGATTCAGATCGCGTTCCGTACCGGTGGCACGGTGGGTCTGGCGACCACGGGCCTGGGCCTGTTGGGTGCTTCCATCGTGGTGCTCGTCTATACAGGCGGTGCGCCGAAGGTGCTCGAGGGCTTCGGGTTTGGCGCGGCGATGCTCGCGATGTTCATGCGAGTCGGTGGCGGCATCTTCACGAAGGCTGCCGACGTCGGAGCCGACCTGGTCGGCAAGGTCGAGCAGGGAATCCCCGAGGACGACCCGCGCAACGCGGCCACGATCGCGGACAACGTCGGCGACAATGTGGGCGACTGCGCAGGCATGGCCGCAGATCTATTTGAGTCGTACGCGGTCACGCTCGTTGCCTCACTGATCCTCGGCTCCGCCGCTTTCGGCACCAAGGGCCTGATCTTCCCGCTCGTGGTGCCCGCAATCGGCGTGCTCACGGCGATCATCGGTGTGTATATCACCAAGGCGCGTGCCGGTGAGTCGGGCCTGGCCACCATCAATCGTTCGTTCTACATCTCGGCGACTATTTCTGCGGTGCTCTGTGCCGTGGCGTCCTTCGTTTACTTGCCGTCGACGTTCGCGGCGCTGGGACTGTCGGGCGAAGCGGCAGGCGCTGCGGGCAACCCCGCCGTCATCGCGTTCGTCGCTGTGATCATTGGCATCGTGCTTGCCACGTTGATCCTGTGGCTGACCGGGTACTTCACCGACACGAACAAGAAGCCGACGCAGGATGTCGCTAAGACCTCGCTGACCGGCCCCGCCACTGTGATTTTGTCCGGTATCTCGCTGGGCATGGAGTCTGCGGTTTATACGGCGATCGTCATCGGTGCTGCCGTCTACGGGGCGTACCTGCTGTCCAGCTCGCTCATTGTTTCGCTGTTCGCCGTAGCGTTGGCCGGCTGTGGTTTGCTCACCACGGTCGGCGTCATCGTTGCTATGGATACTTTCGGCCCGGTCTCTGACAATGCGCAAGGCATCGCCGAGATGTCCGGCGAGGTGTCCGAGGAAGGCGCAAAGATCCTCACGGACCTCGACGCGGTCGGCAACACCACCAAGGCGATCACTAAGGGCATTGCGATTGCGACCGCTGTGCTGGCGGCGACCGCGCTGTTCGGCTCCTATTCGGACGCGATCGGCAAGGCGACTCAGGACGCGCTCGGAACCGTACAGGGCTTCTTCGTGGCCAACGTGGCCGTGCCAGACATATTGATTGGCGTCGTCTTGGGTGCGGCCGTGGTGTTCCTGTTCTCCGGCCTATTGATCAGTGCTGTGTCTCGCGCCGCGGGCGCCGTTGTGTACGAGGTACGTCGCCAGTTCAAGGAGATTCCCGGGATCATGGAGGGAACCGCGAAGCCGGAGTACGGCCGCGTGGTCGACATCGTGACTCGCGATTCGCTGCGTGAGCTCGCAACGCCTGGTCTGCTCGCGGTCTTCGCCCCGATTGCGGTGGGCTTCGGCTTGGGCGTTGGCCCACTGGCTGGCTTCCTGGCAGGTGCCATCGCGACAGGCGTCCTGATGGCCGTCTTCCTGGCCAACTCGGGTGGTTCATGGGACAACGCGAAGAAGCTTGTCGAGGACGGCAGCCACGGCGGCAAGGGGTCGTCGGCGCACGATGCGACCATCATTGGGGATACCGTTGGAGATCCGTTCAAGGACACCGCTGGCCCTGCCATCAACCCACTGATCAAGGTGATGAACCTGGTCGCAGTGTTGATCGCCCCGGCTATCGTCGTCCTGTCTGTCGGCGACTCGAACCAGCCGGTGATCCGCGCAATCATCGCGATTGTGGCGCTGGCCGTCATTGTGGTCGCGGTGATCGTGTCCAAGAAGCGTGCCTCGCAACTCAATGCCGAGATTCCCGTTTCTGCGTAGCTAGCCCGCATCACCAAGCCCGGCAGCACGTTGCCTAGCTCGCGGCACATCGACGGCGGACCCAGACCGGGTCCGCCGTCGACGTGTCTTCGAGTAGATGTTTGGGTATCTGGCCAGCCATTTGTTACAGCTTGCTATCGACCTGGTCGCAGTGATGGAAAAACGACCGGGCCTGGTGCACCATGAGCATGATGTATCGAAATTTCATGTGGTAAGGCGCAACTCCGACGGTGCCGTGTGCGTCTACCCACAAGGTGACTACGTTGTTGTCGGACGTGTCCTTTACGTTGTCGTCTGTACGGTTTTGTATGAATATGGGCTGAACCCCATGCTGAAACCGCTGTTAAACCTGAGGAGCCCTTCCGAAATGATTCGCCCCAAGCTACTGTCCGCGGTCCTTGCTGTGGCTGCATTGACGCTTAGCGCGTGTGGCAGCACGTCTGGTACGCCGACCGCGCAGGACTCCACGTTCGCCTCTTCGGCGGCATCCACCTCGACCTCATCAGCGAGCGAATCAAGCGCCGCAGACGTGACAGCGCCTGAGTCATCAGATGTCACTGATTCCGCAGCAAGCGATGCCACCACTACGGTCGGAGACGGAACGCTGGATGCACAATCCACACAGTGGTTCACCACGGCGTGCACCGGATTACAGCCGATGGGTGACATGCTCGCGACGGTGCTGGGAATCGGCATGGGCGCGGCAATGGCTACCGGCACCGCGGCGGCAGGCTCGCCAAGTCCAGCCGACATGCAGTCGAAGCTCGCTGCTGCGCTGACCAGCGCGGGCACGGCGCTGTCCGATACAGAGGCGAAACTCCAGGCCACCCCGCCGCCCACGTTCGCTAAGGGCGGCGAAATGGCTAGCGCGTTCCTGACGTTCCTGAAGAAGACAGGTCCGAAGCTGGCCGATGCAGGCAAGCAGGTCGCGGCCACGCCGGTGACTGACGCCGCGTCGCTGCAAACAGCGTTGAGCAAGATTCAGACGCTGGGCGGCGATGATCTCGGGGGGGCCGATCCACTGAGTGGATACGACCTTGACCCAGCCACGGAGAAGGCTATCGAGACGATTCCGGCCTGCAAGACCATGCAGGATTCGCTGGGCGGATTGATGAGTATGGGTAGCGCTGGCTGATTCATCGTTCGGCACCTCGTACCTGTGAACCAACCCTCACTATTCTCTGCGGAGACGTTGCCTCCCGAGCTCGCAGATCTCGGGGGGCTGTTGGCAGCGCATGGGCAAGTTACTGCCGCATCGGGCGGCGCACGGCTGTCGATTCTGCTGTCGCAGCGGTGGCGCGCGACTGCGCTGGTCGACGAATGTGTCGCCCGAGGAATTGCGGCGGACGCCGTCGACGCCGCCGAGGTTGGTGCCGCTGCAGATATGTATGACGGTATTCTGGTCGATGCGGCAACGACCCTGCTGCGCACCGAACGGACAGAAGTGTTGGAGTTGCTCGCAACGGACTGGACCCGCGGGGCGGTGAAGGCTGTGCCGGAAGCGCTCCTGGCAGGTGCTGGACTGCTACGTCTGTGGCTCATCGCCGCAGGCAGGCAAACTCCAGGCGGGTATGTGCTGGGGCTCGACCCGCATGCGCCTGGCACTCACCAGCGGCTTGCTGCGGTGTGTGCGCGGGCGGGCCTGGCGGGCGCCATTGTGGGCGCGGCTTCGGACACCCCGGTGATACGTCTGACGGGACGTCGGCGACTCCGTCGACTGCTGGAATTGGTGGGCGGGCCGCCACGCGGCGCGCCGGGGGACGCGTGGCCTGCGCAACTTTAGTGGCGGTGCGCCGTCATACTGTGCGGGTAGCCTGCGTGCGGTGGTGCCATTACCGGAATCGTCGTACGGAAATGGTTGACTCGGGGAGTCGCTTCGCCGGACGCGCGCAGCCGCACCGCGGCTAACAGCGTCATACATAGATAGTGGTACGTGGCTGGGCATACTGTGCTGGCTGTAATAATAATGCTGGATTAGTAATGAGGAGCTCGAGAGAAACCCATGCCTGAACCGAAGACTGCGGCACACGCCGGTGTGAAACTCGTTGTCGTCGAGTCGCCGCACAAAGCGCGGACCATTGCCGGATTTCTAGGTAAGGGTTACGTCGTCGAGTCGTCGGTGGGGCACATTCGAGACCTACCGAGGGGCGCGGCGGACATTCCGGCGAAATACAAGGGCGAGTCGTGGGCCCGGCTGGGCGTTAATGTCGACGATGGTTTCGAGCCGCTGTATGTAATCCCGCCGGATAAAAAGCAGCAGGTCGGCAAGCTCAAGGAGCTCCTCAAAGGTGCGGACGAGCTCTACCTCGCTACTGATGAGGACCGGGAGGGCGAGGCGATTGCCTGGCACCTCCTGCAGACGTTGAAGCCCACCGTTCCCGTCAAGCGAATGGTGTTCCACGAGATCACCCCGGCAGCGATCCTGGCGGCTGCGGCGAACCCACGACAACTCGACGTAGATCTGGTCGATGCGCAAGAGACACGGCGTATTTTGGACCGACTGTACGGGTACGAAGTGTCGCCGGTGTTGTGGAAGAAGATCATGCCGCGGCTCTCGGCGGGCCGGGTGCAGTCGGTTGCCACGCGCATCATCGTGCAGCGGGAACGGGCGCGGATGGCGTTCGTGTCGGGCACCTACTGGGGTGTGGCAGTACGGTTCAGCGCTGACGGCTCGGCCATCGCCTTCACCGGTGACCTGCTGTCCGTCGACGGGACACGGCTTGCTACGGGCAAGGATTTTGACTCGGCGACCGGCGGGATTAAGTCCGGCCAGACGGTGCTGCAGCTCGACGAAGAGCGTGCGACGGCGATTGCAGCGGCCTTGGCTGGCGCGCAGGCCGCCGTCGTATCTGTGGAAGACAAGCCGTTCACCAGACGTCCGCAGCCACCGTTTATGACGTCGACTCTGCAGCAGGAGGCCGGTTACAAGCTGCACTTCTCCTCGGAGCGGACCATGCGCACAGCGCAGCGCCTGTATGAGGGCGGCTACATCACTTATATGCGCACCGACTCGACGACGCTGTCGCAGACGGCGCTCGATTCGTCGCGGGCTCAGGCGCGAGAATTGTTTGGGCCGGAATACGTGCCGGACGCGCCGCGGCAGTACACCCGCAAGGTGAAAAACGCGCAAGAGGCACACGAGGCGATCCGTCCGGCGGGCGAGCATTTCCGCACCCCCGGGCAGCTTGCCGGCGAACTCGCGGGAGACGAATTCCGTCTCTACGAGTTGGTCTGGAAGCGCACGATTGCCTCGCAGATGGTCGACGCTCGCGGGCGCTCGGTGTCCGCGCGGATCGGCTGCGCCGTCACTGTTTCTGGAATGTCGCAAGCGGGCGCCAAGCAGGAATTAGTCTTCGCCGCTTCTGGCCAAACGATCACGTTCGCCGGTTACCAGAAGGCGTATGACGACACCCCGGACGATGCCGATTCTGCCGGTTCGGGCCAGTCGGGCGACTCGGATTCGGACGCCGACTCGGGCTCGGCCTCGGGCTCGGGTTCAGGCTCGGGTTCGGGCTCGGGCGTGGGAAAGAAAGCGGCGGCAGTGAAGTTGCCGCCGCTCGCTGAGGGGCAGTCGCTCGCTGTTGGGGAAACGACCTGTGACGGGCACTCTACGAAGCCGCCGGCTCGATTCACCGAGCCGAGTCTGGTCAAGACCATGGAGGAGATGGGCATTGGACGCCCGTCGACCTATGCGTCCATCATTCGCACCATCACCGACCGGGGTTATGCGTGGCGACGCGGTACCGCGCTGGTGCCGAGCTGGGTGGCGTTCGCCGTCATCGGGCTGATGGAGAAATACTTCCCGCGACTGGTGGACTACGATTTCACCGCAGCGATGGAGGACGAACTCGACGGCATCGCCAACGGGCGGCTGCACCGCACCGATTGGTTGTCCGGGTTCTACTTCGGCGGCGAGGTGGGGCCGGTCGGATCCGTCGGGCGCGCCGGCGGGCTGAAGCATTTGGTCGCCGACCAGCTCGATTCGATCGATGCCCGCGAGGTGAATTCGCTGCCGCTGCTGACCGATGCGATGGGGCGAGTTATTACCGTGCGTGTCGGGCGGTACGGCCCCTACCTGGAGCGGCCTGCCATCGATCCGGGGGAGGATGGCGCCGCAACTGAGCGCGCCAACCTGCCCGAAGACCTGCCGCCAGACGAGGTGACCGCGGAAGCCGCGGAAGCACTGTTCGGCCAAGCTGCCGCTGGTGACAAAGAGCTCGGAGTCGACCCGGACACCGGTAGGGCGATCGTTGCTAAGGACGGCCGCTACGGGCCGTATGTGACGGAAGTGCTGCCCGAGGGGACACCAACCACGGGGAAGAAAGCCGTTAAACCGCGGACTGCCTCTCTGCTCAAGACCATGGACCTGACCACGGTGACGCTCGCTGACGCGCTCAAGCTGATGACGCTGCCTCGCGTCGTCGGCACCGACCCGGCTTCCAATGAGGAAATCACCGCGCAAAACGGCCGCTACGGTCCGTACTTGAAAAAGGGCACCGATTCCCGCTCGCTTCCGGATGAGGAATCGATGTTTACCGTCACTCTCGACGAGGCACTTGTGCTGTATGCGCAGCCCAAGTTGCGTGGGCGATCCGCTTCCGCTAAACCGCCGCTGAAAGAACTAGGTGACGACCCGAACTCCGGGAAGCCAATGGTGGTCAAGGAAGGCCGCTTTGGGCCCTACGTCACGGACGGTGAAACTAATGCATCCTTGCGTAAGGGTGAGTCGGTGGAATCGTTCACCACGGAGCGTGGCGCGGAACTACTGGCGGAGAAGCGGGCGAAGGGTCCGGCGCCGAAGCGGGTGACCGCCAAGAAGCCTGCCGCCAAGAAGCCTGCCGCCAAGAAGCCCGCCGCGAAGAAAGCAGTAGCGAAAAAACTAGAAGCCGAAAAGGCCGGAGCGAAGTAGTAACGCGCGTTGGGTCCGGACCGACGTTTTCGGTCTGACACCCGCGGCAGCATACGATCGAGCCTATGACCCGGCCCCATTCGACACTTGCCGAGCCGACGGGCGCATTTACTGATGCGCTTTCGGGTGCGGACGGCACGGCTGATCCGGTACTCGCGGTGCAGCTACCGGAAGGATTCGCCGATCCGATGGCGGACCAGTTCCGGGGCCAGCAGATCACCGTTCACCCACCGACAATGCCGCGGGTCCAGATGGAGGCGCCGTCCTTCGAGGACTGGTTCGACATTGGCGACGGCGCGCCGCCTTCTGCGGGTGTGCCTGGCGCTGGACTGCCTAGTGCTGGACTGTCCGGCGGTGCACCACGTGCGGACGGTAGCGCCGAGCGCGCCGCAGCTGCCCGGCGAGCGTCTGCGGCACGCCGCGACGCCGCGGTCGCATCACGTCTCCGGACACCAGGTGTCGGACCGGGCGTGGCGCCTGCGCTACCCCGCGGACATGGCCCGATGCGATTGGCGCAGGGCGATCGTCGTCCAATGCCGGGTGCCTATGCGCAGCCTGGTGCC
>JBDTAR010000022.1:0-15562 GCA_039924545.1 Nakamurella sp.
CCTCGTCTTCGGGTGTGCCAGCGGGCGTTGTGCGAAGATGCGCGGGCGCAGTGCCTGCCTGGGCAATTTGGTGTGAGGCGAGCGCGGTATCGCCACGCTGTCAGGCGCGGATGTTTCACGTGAAACATCCGACGGGGCCGCCGGTGACGAGTCCGACGGCGACGTCGGTGGACCAATTGCGGAGGTTGCCTATCCATCGGTCGGCTAGTTTGTCGGATACCAAGACCTTAGGCATTAGGGAGCGGGTACCCTCGTTCCAGTTCGATTGATGTTCCGCTTTCACCACGGCGATCTCGGAATTGCGGCATTTCTCGGCACTACCATCTCTCCATTGACCGCACCCCTCGCCCATCACACGAGGTCTGAGTCGGCGTTCTGCGAACCACCTTCCCCGTGTGCGCGGACCCCTGTCCGGAGCGCCTGCTCCAAGCACTCGTTCGTGGCGGTCGTTGGGGCGGCGCGGGGTCTTCAACCGCTGATGTTTCACGTGAAACAGGAAATCGGCGAACGTTATCGGCGGGGAACGAGAGTCGAAGCGAGATGGTCAATTCGTCATTGAGGGGTCGACCACTCCAACACAGATGTGGCCATCGACCCCCTCTCGCGGTAGCACGGCGGCACCTCATCTATAAGCCGACTTAGGGCTGTCGGATAGCAGGGGCCAAGGACGATCCCCCGTGACGAGCGGCCCTGATGCACAGGACGAATCTTCACGCCCGTGCCGATGTGTCCGGTGGCTTTGCCCCTGCCGTACACGGTAAGGAGTCCTCGCGGTGCCAGGTCGTCGGGGATCCGTCGTCCGGGTGATGCGCTCGAATCGGGCCGCCTCGACGGTTCGACTCTGCCGAGTGGGGCGGTAACCTGAGAGTTGATTTCACGTGACGCAACAGAAGAGAAGGTCAACCCTTTGAACGACGACACGCCCATCGCTCGTGCCGCGCACCAAGCAGTGGAAATCCGGAGTGGCACCGTAGTGATGCCTCGGCCGACTACTCCGCGCGTCTTCTGCGTTGCAAACCAAAAAGGTGGCGTAGGAAAGACCACCACGACAGTGAATATCGGTGTCGCTCTGGCACTTGGCGGGCTGAGCGTGCTGGTGATCGACCTAGATCCCCAAGGCAACGCCAGCACCGCGCTCGCCGTCGAACGCACCGTCGGTACTCCCTCCATTTACGACGTGCTCCTAGGTGAGATCGGAATCGCAGATGCGGTACAGACCTGCCCCGACGCTCCGAACCTGCAATGTGTGCCCGCCACCATCGACCTCGCTGGCGCCGAAATCGAGCTCGTCGCGCTCGTCGCGCGCGAATCACGGCTCCGCTCGGCGCTGGATCTAGTCCGAGGCGACTACGACTACGTACTCATTGATTGCCCGCCGTCCCTGGGCCTATTGACCGTGAACGCGATGGTCGCGACCAGCGAGCTACTCATCCCCATCCAGTGCGAGTACTACGCACTGGAGGGACTCGGCCAACTGATTCGCAACATCGACATGGTGCGAAAGCACCTCAATCCAGGCTTGAATCTATCAACCATTCTGCTGACCATGTATGACGGGCGCACCAAGCTCGCGGATCAGGTAGCGGACGAGGTGCGAACGCACTTCGGTGACGCGGTTCTCGACAGCGTGATACCGCGATCAGTCAAGGTCTCCGAAGCACCAGGTTTTAGTCAGTCGGTCCTCACCTACGACCCGGGCTCGCGCGGAGCGCTGAGCTACTTGGATGCGGCACGAGAAATCGCCCAACGCGGCGTAAAGGAGTCCTGATGGCGAAATCAAAAGGTGGTCTGGGACGCGGACTTGCAGCGCTGATCCCTACCGGACCCGCAACCAACACGATCAACGAAGTCGTGATCGGGGGACACGCACCGGCCACGCCCTGGGGGGCCGACGCCGGATCCCTCCCTGGACATCAGCCCGCGGGAGGTCAGGCCACCGACTCGACGCCTATCCCAAACCCGAACAGCCCGCGATACGAGGAGATTCCGGTCGAGCAGATCCGGCCGAACCCGAAGAATCCGCGCACTGTATTCGACGAGGATGCCCTGGCGGAACTCGCGCACTCCATTAAAGAATTCGGGCTGTTGCAGCCGGTCGTCGTGCGCCCGGCAGACGATAACGGGTACGAACTTGTCATGGGAGAGCGCCGCTGGCGCGCGGCCCAGCGCGCCGGCGTAGCGACCATCGCGGCTATTGTTCGGCGGACCGAAGACGCGGACCTACTGCGCGACGCGCTGCTGGAGAACATTCATCGCAGCAACCTGAACCCGCTCGAAGAAGCGGCCGCCTACCAGCAGCTTCTTGAAGAGTTTGACGTTACACACGAAGAATTGGCGACACGGCTGGGACGTAGTCGCCCGGTAATCTCCAATACCATCCGCCTTCTTGGACTACCGGTACCGGTGCAGCGTCGTGTTGCGGCCGGGGTTCTCTCGGCGGGCCACGCTCGAGCGTTACTGTCGTTGGCCGATCCTGGCGATCAGGAAGAGCTCGCCACTCGAATCGTCGCCGAGGGGCTATCAGTGCGAGGCACCGAAGAGGCCGTCACGCTGATGCGCAATTCCGGAACGCGGCGCAGTAGGCCGACTCGCAAGCCGCTGTCGATGCCTGGAGTCGCCGACCTCGCGGCGCGGCTGTCGGACGCTCTAGATACCCATGTGAAGGTGCAACTCGGTCAGCGCAAGGGGAAAATAGTGGTCGAATTTGCGACTGTCGACGACCTGGATCGCATTGTCGGCCTGATGGCGCCGGCCGTTGCGGCCGACCCGCGAGGCAATCGCCACTAAGCGACTTCGGTGACGAAACTACGAAAGCCGCCCGTACTCGACAATTGTGTCACCGTGACGTAACCCAATAGCATGGAGGCGAAAGATGTCGAAACGTATTGCAGTGCAACGACTCTCGACCGAGTCGCCACGCAGCGGTGTCAACCTACTGGCAGCGCGAGATCGCTGCGTTGATCAGCGAAGAATATACGTCGCCGACAGTCCGTCCAGCCGCCGCAACAGCCATCGGAAGCATTGAGGTCTCCGTCAAACCGGGCGAGACGTTCACTTCGAGGAAGCACACGGTACCGTCGGCGGCAACGATAGCATCGGTTCGAGACACGTCCCGCAAGCCCAGCACCTGGTGAGCGCCGACGGCTAACTCGCTCAGCGCTGACGCGACGGAGTCGTCCAGCCGGGCTGGCGTGTAGTACGTCGTCATACCGGCGGTGTATCGGGCGTCGTAGTCGAAGATCTCTCCGGGAGCAATGATCTCGACCGCAGGGAGAGCCTTCGGGCCATCCCTCTCGTCAATGACACTTACTGCAACCTCAGTGCCATGCACAAACCGTTCTACCAACACCATGTCTCCATAGGCGAAGGAACTCACTAATGCCGCCGGTAACTCGGCGATATCGTGCACGAGTGTCGCACCGAGCGCTGAGCCGCCAGTCAACGGCTTCACAATCAGCGGGAGTAACAGGGTGTCGCCCAATGCCGCAACGAGGCTGGCCGCACCGAAATCGCGGAAGGCAGCGTGCGACAGCGTAACCCAGTCTGGCGTAGTGAATCCGGCGCGGCGCACCAACTCCTTGGCGGTGGCCTTGTCCCACGACAGCCGACAGGGTCCAGATGCGGCGCCCACGAATGGGGTTCCCACCATCTCGAGAACGGTTTGTACTGAACCGTTCTCTCCCCGTCCGCCGTGCAATGCGATAACGGCGGCATCCGGCTTGTTCTTGACGACCCAATCCAGCATTGATGCGTCGGCATCGCGAACTGAAACCTCGTGGCCTGCGCCGCGGAGCGCCTGCGCGATGCGTGAACCCGACCGAAGCGACACTTCACGTTCGTGGGATAGCCCGCCCGCCAGCACCATGATGTGCATGTTTGTCATCGAAAGTATCTCCAGGGGCTCGGTGGCGTGCCGTGATTGCGTCACGCGATATCGGGCGCTGGTGAACCCGTGACGCCCGACGCGCCGGCAAGCCGGAGTGACCCGGCGCCGAAGGTGGCGTGTACTTCCTGTTCCGCGTCGAGCACACCGCCCAGCCGGCGAACACCCTCGACAATGCGTTCGGGTGTGGGAAAGCAGAAGGAAAGCCGCATCTGTCGGTACCCTTGGCCGTTGGTGAAAAATGCGGCGCCAGGTACGTATGCAACACGGGCGCTCACGGCGCGTGGCAGCATCGCGGTCGTATCGAAGCCCTCCGGAACCGTCATCCAGATATAGAATCCGCCAGTCGGCACCGTCCACTCGGTGCCATCGGGCATGTGCGTTGCCAGGGCGCCAAGCATGGCATCGCGACGCTCTGCGTACGTCTGTCGATAGGCTTTGATCTGGGATTGCCAGTCAAAAGTTGCCAGGTAGCGGGAGATCATCATCTGGTTAAATACCGGCGGGTTGAGCGTGGCAGCCTCATTGGCTAGCACCAGCTTCTCGCGAACAGCGTGTGGCGCCAGCACCCACCCAATTCGTAGGCCTGGCGCGAACGTCTTAGAAAAGGAGCCTAGGTAAATGACGTTGTCAGCATCGTCGGCGCGCATAGCGCGATGCACCACTCCGTCGAAACCGAGCAGACCGTAGGGATTGTCCTCCAGTACGGGTATCCCAGCAGCGCGGCAAATCTCGGCGATCCGAGTCCGGCGTTCGGCGGACTGCGTCACGCCAGCTGGATTGTGGTAGTTGGGGATCGTGTACAACAGTTTGATCCGTTTGCCAGCCGCAGCACAGGAGGAAATCGCTGCTTCAACAGCTTCCGGAATGAGCCCGTCCGCGTCCATGGCGAGGTGAATCACCTCGGTCTGGTACGCCGAGAACACGGACAGTGCACCGACGTATGAAGGCGCCTCGGCGAGGATGACGTCACCCGGATCGCAGAAGATCTTCGTGACCAGATCCAGCGCCATCTGCGAGCCCACAGTGACAACCACGTCACCCGGGTCGGCAGCGATCCCCTCGAGCGCCATGATGTCGCAAATCTGCTCCCGCAACAGGGGAATTCCTTGGCCGGAGCCGTATTGCAGTGCGGTGGTGCCTTCGTCGGCAATAAGCTTCTGTGCGGCGCAGGCAAGTTCCGCGAGCGGAAGGGATTGCAGGAACGGCATCCCTCCTGCGAGCGAAACAACTTCCGGGCGACTCGCAACCGCGAACAGTGCCCGGATCGCCGACGCTCGCATGCCCGACGTGCGGGCGGCGTACTGCGAAACGTAAGGATCCAGGCTGTTGCCACTCATGGTCGCACCGATCGTTCATACTCGAGTAGGTCGTGGAACGAAAACGTTCCCGTCGGACGGTCATCTCTGCCGTCCAAATACAGTCGCTTGACCGCGACAAGCAGGCCCTCGGCCACCCGATCACGAAACCCGCCGTCGACGAGCCGTGCGCGGTCGACAGGGTTGGTGAGGTAGCCAATTTCGACCTGCACAGCTGGCATCTGCGTGCGACGCAGAATCTCCCAGGGCCGGTGATGCACTCGACAGTCGATCATGCCGGTCCGCACCACCAACTCGCGCTGAACGAGCCCGGCGAGTGCCTCACCCACAGAGGAAATGTTGCCGGTCTCGGACCCAAAATGGAATGTGGCAACGCCGGACGCGCGCGTTGATGCGGACCCGTCGACATGCAGGCTAATGACCAGGTCTGCGGCGAGATCGTTCGCAAACTTCGCTCGCTCGCCCGGCGACGGGTTCAGGTGTGCGCCGCGTGTCACGTAAGCCTGCATCCCGGTGGCGGTCATTCTGGCGGCGAGTCGCCGAGCCATATCTAGCGTGAGGTCCGCCGCGCGAACGCCGTCAACGATCCACCCGGTATCGTCCCCGCCGTGCGCCGGATCAATGACGATGCGCTTGCCGCCGAGGCGCGGGCCGGACTTCCGTAGCACTTCAATCTCGCGCAAATATTGCGGGCGCCCTCCGCTAGCCATCGGTGAGATCCGCTGCAGATCACGCAGTGTAGATGGGCCGAAGACACCGTCGTTGGGTAACCCACGGTGGCGCTGAAACTCGCGTACCGCCCGATCGAGCTGCGCGGTGAATAGACCATCTGGACGCCCCGCGTCGTAACCGAGGTCGCACAGTCGCGTCTGCAGCTCTACTACATCGTCGCCAACCGTAGGTGCCGACAGCGTGTAGACCAAGGTCCGGTCGCCGAGGGTCCAGCGCGCCGCGACAAGCTCCCGTTCGGTGGCGGACCCGACGATCCCGTCGGCGATGAGGCCGCGCTGCTGTTGGAAGGCGCGGACCGCGGCGTAGACCACGCCATCGAACACAAAAGGATCGAAGTCCGAGGGATCAGACATACCCGCGTCGACAGGCGAGTCGGGATTCGGGGCGGCGCCTAAGCCACCCGCCTCGGGCCCCTCGGCAACCGTGCTTTCCACAGTGGTAGGTCCCCGCGACGTAGCCCCGTCAGCTGCAGCCGGGAGCAGTCCGAGCGACACCAGCGACGCACGCAGGGTGCCGACCGCGGCATCCCGATCTCCGCGTCGCAGCATAAAGCCCCCTCATCCCGAACCCATACCTGGAGCTATTGCGCACATACGGCAACAGGCACCGACAGACGTCATACCTATTGTGCCCCTCACCGATAAAGACGTATGCCACGCCGAAACGTTGCGCAACAGTAGCCCGTCATCGACGGATCCGCCACGCCGTGTGACGTACCCCTCGCACTGCAGCGACACGACCTCCGGTAGTACGAGGCGTGGTGGCACGCGAGCCGCTCGCCAGCGCCGCCTTAACGGGTCAGCCTAGGACGTCGGCGAATTCAGACAGCAGCTTAGCCTTCGACTGCGCACCGACAACCTGCTTGACGACTTTGCCGCCTTGGAAGACCAGCATCGTTGGGATCGACATTATCTGGTACTCAGTAGCAGTCGCCTGGTTGGCGTCGATGTCAAGTTTGACGACGTTGATCTTGTCGGAATGTTCCAGCGCAATCTCCTCGAGTACCGGAGACACCTTGCGGCACGGCCCGCACCAGGTTGCCCAGAAGTCCACGATGACAGGCTTCGACGATTGCAGAACTTCCGCGAAGAAGGTGGCGTCAGTGACGTCTTTGGTAGCCATGGAATGCCTTTCTTTCAGGTGGGTGATTCACGTTACTGCTAGTACAGGGAGCGCGTTACTGCTGGTGTGAGGAGCGCAGGGTAGATCAGCGGTTCAGCTAGCGGTTTCGAGCGTCGCACTAGCAGTGAGATCGGCACGTACGGCCGCTTCGGTAGCTCGCTCTGTATCGGCCAGCGCCGGGAGCGCCGCCAAATAGTGTTGCGCATCCAGCGCTGCTGAGCAGCCAGTTCCGGCAGCGGAAATCGCCTGACGGTAGGTATGGTCCACCAGGTCTCCGCATGCGAATACACCGGACTCCGAGGTGCTGGTACCCGGACCAGAGCGGCCGACTAGAACATAGCCACTCTCGTCAATGTCGATCTGATCGCGCACTATTTCCGAGCGCGGATCGTGGCCGATCGCCAGGAAGAGGCCCGTCGCGGCTAGGGTCCGATCTCCGCCGGTGACAGTATCTTGCAGCGTGAGGGATTCGACTGAGGTCTCACCGGTCACACCCACAACAGCCGAGTTCGTCGCCCAGCGGATTTTGGGATCCGCCTTCGCCCGATCCAGCATGATTGCCGACGCGCGGAAATCTTCGCGTCGATGAACGATGGTCACCGTATTCGCAAAGCGGGTGAGGAAGGTGGCCTCTTCCATCGCGGAATCACCGCCGCCGACCACCGCGACGTCACGGCCCTTGAAGAAGAAACCATCGCAGGTAGCGCAGGCCGACACGCCGCGGCCGATGAGTCGCTGTTCATCATCCAGATTCAAGTAGCGAGCAGCAGAGCCCATGGCCAGCACAATTGCTCGCGCGCGGTAGGTGCGACCGTCGACGGAGACGGTTTTGATCGGACCCGACAGATCCACGGCGTCCACATCTTGAGGGCGGAGGTCGGCCCCGAAGCGTTCGGCTTGCGAGCGCATCGCCGCCATCAGATCAGGACCGAGAATGCCGTCGACGAATCCGGGAAAATTCTCTACCTCGGTGGTGTTCATGAGTGCGCCGCCGTATTGGGCGCCCTCAAACACGAGCGGTGCGAGATCCGCTCGCGCGAGGTAGATGGCCGCTGTATAACCGGCTGGACCCGAGCCAATGATAATCACGTCGTGCACGGTCGTATCCGTAGCCACGTGTGAGCCCGCGTCGTGGGCCGCTGCGCCGTCGGCTGGTCCGGTTTCGGAGACCGTCCCAATGCCGCCAGTCAGGTCAATCACGTGCGTCAACTCCTTCATCGTTTAGCTCATGAAACGCTCAACACCATCCGGCGCGCACCGCATCCGTGGCGCTGCGCCGCAGCTAGTGCTCAGGTGGCATCGCGCGAAGTGCGCGGAGCTCGTCATACCTGCTGGTGATAGCAACGCCACCCTACCGGGCTGTATTCCATGACTCCGCGGGTTCGCGATCCCCACGGACCTGCTGCACGGACCTGCTGCACGGACCTGCTGCACGGACGGGCTGCACGGACCTGCTGCACGGACCTGCTGCACGGACGGGCGTTCGGGATCTACAGCGCGAACCCGCGCAACCTACTGGGTAATTCCTATCTCGGAGATCGTGGACTGGAACTGCCCCTGGTTCGAGGCGGTACCGCCCTGATACGGCGCCAACTTGGTGATCCACACAATCAAATACTTCGATGACGGCGCACCGGTCAGAGTGATGGTGACCGGGTCATTGCTGAGCGTCGCCGTGCCGAGCACCGTCGTGGCGGCCAGCGCCGCTGTCGGCGAGTCGGCGCTGCGGACCTCGACTTCGGTGCCGGGCGTGGTAGTCGACAGTGTGACCGCGGACGGTGCGACGGCGGTGGCGAATGTGAGCATCAGGCCGACGCCGCTCTTGATGCCGCCGGGCCCGATTTGTTGCTTGTATACCCAGGTGGGCCAGAACGTACCGAGGTCGCCATCGTAGGCGCGGTCCACATACGACTCGTAGTCCGCCGGTGGTTTGCCCTCAGGGTCGTACACGGTGGCACTGGCGATCTTCACCGGCGTCGTGCCGCCGGGTGTGGCGCTGCCGGAGCTACCGGGTGTGTCTTCGGAGGGTCCGGCTACGGTCTGGGTTGTCGTCGGCTTGGGCACGGTGATCAGCTGTTGCTGGTCTGCGGCCTTGATGGGTGCAACGATGTTCCGGAGAATTTGCTGCACTACCGATGAACCCATAATCACAATGAGCACCGTCAAGGCAGTGAGCATGACGCCAGCAATGGACAGTTTGAGCCGACGGTCCCGCTGCAGCCGCGCCGGAGTGGTCGGAGGCCCGAGCAGACTGCCCGTTGATGCGGCGCGAGAATCTTGCGGCGGGCGGCTTTCCCTGCGGGCCCCACTGTTTCGACGCCTGCTGCCGGCCTGCGCCGAATCGAGCCCTTCAGGGCCGCCCGAGGTGCCGCCATTCTCGAAAGACTTTGCTATGTCGGCAATTTCATCGACAGTGACGTGGCGCGAACCCTCATTGTTGAGGGCATTGGCGGCAAGACGAGACAGTACGGCGGGCACGCCGGATACGACCTTGGCCGCAGCGACTTCACTCGATCCGCGGCGTGGCGCGGCTGGGATATCAGCAGGCCCGGTCGCCGGATCCAGCGGCCAGGTGCCGGTCAGCATCAGGTAGGTAAGTGCGCCGATGGCTTGAACGTCGTCATTCGCGGTAGCCGAAACGCGGGCGATCACGTGCGATAAACGAACTCGCCCATCCATACCAACCCGCACCAGCGCCGGGTGAATCGTGCCCAGTGCGTAGCCGGCGCGGTGCACCTCGGCGACGGCGTCGGCAATACCAGCGGTGAGCCGCGCCACGATTGCGCCTTCAAGAGGGCCCTCCTGGAGCAGGTCAACAAGGGTGGCGCCGTCGACCCACTGTCCCGCCACGTATGACGATGTTCCCGCCGAGCCCATGTCGAGCAGCTGAGGGAGCCCCGGGTGGTGCAGCCGGCCGACTTGTAGGGTGTGAGTCACCGTCGGGGAGGTCGGGTCGGTGGTGGGTAGCAGCGTGACAGCCATATCGCGCGGTAGGACGGTGTCGCGAGCGAGCCAGAACTCGTTGCCGACGGCGTCGTAAGCGACGCGCCGGGTGAGCCGGTAGCGTTCGCCGACCACCATTCCGGGCGTGTAGAAGACGCCCTCGGGTACGCGTTGGCCCGCGCGGGCCGCGGTTGCTTCATCCACGCCGACGCGATCCATGCCGACGGGATCCGGTTCAGTGCGGTGCACGCCGGTAGGGTCCGCGATAGTGCCATCTCCGTGCTGATAGTCCCCACCGCTGGGTTGCCCAGTGCCAGGTTGCCCGGTGCGAGGTTCCCCATTGCTGAGGGTCTCATCGCCCGAGAAATCGTGTTGGTCCGTCACCGATTCCTGTCCTTGCGCTTGTTCGTCCGTCGGTGCTGCGTTGTCCCCATCGTTCCATGTACTGGGGGCAGGAGGTATTCGGTTGGCTAGGCGCGTGGTCACGCGCGCTGTCAGCCGCCTACGCAACGCCTCAATCTCGTTGCCGCGGAGCAGCATTAATACGGCAACCACGATAATCAGGCCGACGAGTCCGCCGATCGCCAGCTGCAGGATCGCGCCGATCAGTGAGTCGGACAGCGAGGCAGGCAGTAGCCGCATAGTCACCCACCATGCCGCGGCGCCGCCAGCCACCGACGCCAATGCGGTGCGGGCGATGGTGTCTAACGTGCGCCCGAAGCCCATGGAGCCGAACCGGACTCGCAGCCAGATTTCGCCGACCACCACTCCCACGACGTACGACACTGACGTGGCCCCGGCGAGTCCCGGAACTACCCACCTTTCGGGCAGACCGAGGCACGCCAGTAACAGCGGCACGCGGACCGCCACCATGATGGCGTTGATGATCGTGGGGGTGCGGCCGTCCTTCATCGCGTAGAACACGCGCATCTGTACCAGCGTGATGGCCAGTGGCAGCAGACCGAAGGCAAATGCGGCGAGAGTGAAGGCGAGGATGTGGGCGTTGGTGTCGGTGACCCTCCCGTATCGAGCGGTCACAATGGTCAGCGGGACCGCCAGGGCGATCATGGCTGCGGTGACTGGTAGCAGCGCCACGGTCGAGAGCCGGTTCGCCAAGCCCAGGTCAGTTTTCACCGCACGCATATCGCCGCTTGCCGCGTGCCGACTCATGCGCGGCATGATCGCGGTCAGCAGTGACACGCCCAGTATCCCGTAGGGCAGCTGGAACAGCATGGATCCGTAGTTGTACAGCGCGATGAATCCGTCCTTGGCGTGGTTATGGGACGCGACTCGGGTAGTCACTATGTATCCGACCTGGGATATCAGCACGTAAGCGATAGCCCACAACATCAGCGAGCCTGCCTCGCGCATTCGGGAATCGCCGCCCCATCGCCAGTGGAAGCGGTAGCCAGCGCGGCGCAGCGACGGGATCATCGCCACCGCCTGCATGACGATTCCGAGGGTGGTGCCGAGCCCCAACAGCAACAATTGGTCGCGCGACAACATGGTGACAGTGGCCTGCCCGCGGGTACTCAGACCCAGCATCACGCCGACGGCAATCACCACAAGGTTGTTGACCACCGGTGCCCACACCGGCGCGGCGAACCGTTCCTTCGTGTTGAGGATTGCGCCGAACAGCGCAGCCATTCCGTAGAAGAAAATCTGCGGCAGCAGCAAGTAGGCCAGTTCGGTGGCCAGTACCGCATCGGTGTTATCGCCCGACGACAGGTACAGCCGCGTTAGTGCTGGCGCAGCGAGTACCGCTGCGCCGGTGGCTACCAGGAGTCCGACGAGCGCCATCGTCATCAGTCGGTTGGTGTAGCCCTCGCCGCCGTCGGGGTCCGACCTCGCTCTGGTCAACAACGGAATGGCCACCGAAGTGAGGACCCCGCCGAGGAGCAGCTCGAAGATAATATTCGGCAGCGTGTTGGCGATACTGTAGGCATCGTTGACTGCGGAGAACCCGATGACGCCGACGATCACGACCTTGGCGACGAATCCGGTGAGCCTGCTAACCAAGGTAGCCACAGCCATGGTCCCGGATGCGCGCATCACCCCGCCGGTGCGTTCGGTGCGCATCGGGGCATTGGGTATTGGCTCACTCATGTCGGCTACTCATGCTGTTCATCTATGACGCGCTGTCTAGGTCGGGGGTTGCCGCGCCTCGCTGCTCGACCAGTGCGTCAGCGGGATCGTCAATACGGCCACGCGCACGCTGCACCAGCCGCCAGATCACCATCAACAACAGAACCCCGCCAGCAGTGGACATAAGAATGACAGTCAGCGCCCCGTAGGCCCGCGAGTCGATGGTGAGCGGTACCGGGCCTGCCCACTGCGTGCCACCTGCGGCATAGAGTTGCGCGAAGACCGAGAATGTGCCCGACCTCGATACGGTGGTGTCCAATTTGACAGGCACACTGCGCGGTCCGGCGCCGATCTTGAGGAGCCCTGGGCCCTTTGCGTCGAGCCCTGCCTGGGCGCCGCCGACAATGGATACGGATACCGACACCTGATACGGCAGGGTGTTTTTCACGGTCAGCAGCAGTGGTGCGGTAGACGACGCAAGTGTGTAGCTACCTGTGTCTCGACTGATCTGTACCCCGCCGTACAACCACACCAGCGTTGAATCCACCGTCTCGAGCTGCTTCGCGGCCGGGTCGAGATTCCCGCGCCATGTTGTCGACGCAGCTGGGAGCAGCGCGTCGGTGAGGGGCTGGAGGATGTCCTGCGGGTCTGCGCCGCCGACGTTAGTCTTGTCTGTGCTCAGTGATTGGTCGAGTGCATCGATTCCCTGGTGCAGAGCGTTGATTCGCTGTAGGTACTGGGTTGGTAGCTCAGCACGGCGGTCCGCCATCGAATAGGCGAGAGTGGCCGGCGGCCCAGGGGTGTGCCCCGTGCCCAACAGCGTGGTGATCGAGGTCGGTGCCAACGTGTGGCTTTCGGCCAGATCATCGACGAGCCGGGTGAGGGCGGCTAACCCTTGACCGTTGGCAACGAACTGCCGCGGCGGCACCACCACAATGGGTGTCCGGACGTTCACCGGCGTGGTGACAAGCTCCGCCGCGAGCAGGTTGAGCGCGCGCACGCCATCCTGTGGCACGGCCCCGGCGAGAATCTGAGCGAATTGCGTGGCGCGTGCGCCGCCGGTGACAATCGCCTGAAAAGCGTCATACGTGGTGGCAGTCTCCTTGACGGTGACGAGGCCTGCCGTGACCGGCTTACCGTTAGCGAAGTTGACGCCGCCCGGAGCGAGTATCGCCGCATGATCGCCGAGACCGGCAAGGATCTGGGCCGTTTCGCCCAGCATCACCCCACCGGGTGGGGCAGCGATATTGGTGACCAGGTTCGAATAGATGTCGGAGGCCTGTGGGCCGCGCACCAGTACTCGGGTCGCCGCGTCGCGGCCTCGGGTCACGGCGTAGGCGGCCTCGGTCGTCATGCCCGCGCGTGTGAGCGCCGACAGGTCCGCGTCGCCGTAGGGCAGCAGCAGGACCCGGTGAATGGCTGCCAAAGAGCGCAACGTATCGAGGTACTGCGCGGCAGCGGCCTGACCGGTGCCGGGCACAGTACCCGAGATGACGCCATCCGCGCGCAGCTGCCCTTGAACAGTGTCCGGTGCCGCCAATACTCGGTACCCGTCTGCCATGCGCTGCAACTCGTCCAGCAGCATCGGGTCGACGACTATGGTGACGAGATCCGGGTCGTCGTCGGCACTGGCAAGTGCGTCCAGGGCGGTCGCCAGTCGGCCGCCGCTAGTGAGGTCCCGCGCTAACTCGTCGTTGGCGAATACGCCGTCGATGCCGAGATGTGGCGTGCTAGCCAGCGGCCACAGGATGTTCACCGGGGTGGAACCGCCAGGAGGCCCCGTGCCGGAGTCCGCTCCGGTACCGGGCGCCGCCGCAGGCACCGAGGCCACGGTCACCAGGAAGTGCAGCTCACCGACCCGGGCACGAGCGGAATCGTTGCCAGCATGCACGGTTGCGTTGACGTTCATCATGACCGCGTAGACACCGGGCTTTGCGACCTCCAGGCTGTCGATGGGATTGCCGTCAACGGCGCTGCCCACAGGATTGCTGTCCGGGTGGGCTGGAGCGACGTTGCTGCTGTGTGGGGTGGTGCCGAGAGTCCGATCGAATACCGGCACTGTGATCGCAAACGAGGTGCTGGCACCTGCATTGAGAGTGCCCGGCAGCGGTCGGAATCCGGTCACGACCTGGGACGGCTGG
This sequence comes from Nakamurella sp., assembly GCA_039924545.1. GTDB lineage: Bacteria > Actinomycetota > Actinomycetes > Mycobacteriales > Nakamurellaceae > Nakamurella. The sequence goes on from JBDTAR010000022.1 coordinate 14,226, forward strand.
CTCGGCTTCTTGACCTCTGCTTGGACAGCCGCGGGGGTGGTAAGAGCTGGGCCGCGCTGGAAGCGAAACTCAATATTGTCGATGGGATTCTGACCGGTATTGGTGTATCGGCCGACCAGTGTGACGCTGCCGCTTCCGTCTGAGGTGACAACGGCTGGATTGATGTCAGCCAGTTGGAACGCGAGGCTACTCGAGTATGCGCCACTTGTTTCGGCGTGAGCCGTACTGGCACCGATGCCGACTGCTGCTGCTGCCAGGGCGAGAATCGCCGCGAACGTCGTCATACCTAGGCGTCGCGCTACCAGGCGCCATGCACCTGCTGCAGGGTGACTACGCGCAGCGTTACCAGGCGGCATGCATCGTGTCACCCGTTGCCCGCCAATATTGCCGCGGCGCGCCAGGCAATGCGCCGTTCCGCCGGGAATGCAAGCATCCGCGGCAAGTCGTCGACCGGCACCCACCTAGCCTCGGTCACCTCAATATCCGCATCGGACAACTCACCCGACACGGCGTCCAACAGGAAGTGGTGTACTCGCTTTCGAATCTGTTGTCCATCTGAGTTGAAGGTGTAGCTGAGGCTGCCTAGCGGCGCGACAATGTTGCCGACAATGCCGGTCTCCTCTTGTATCTCGCGCACCGCCGTCTGCTCGAGCGTCTCGCCTTGTTCGACGTGCCCCTTGGGCATCGACCAGCGAAGCTTCCCGCCCCGACGGGCCCGGCCGATCAGTGCAACCAGAGCCTGCCCGTCTTCAACCCGTACTACCAGACCTCCGGCGGAAGTCTCGAAAGTCGGCGAGGTGGGCATGGGTCGATGGTAGTGGGGATAGCTGCGCTCAGTGCTTCACGGCAATACGCTCACGCGGATTGTTTCGGGCATGGCGCGCAGCTTGTCCACGATCTCGGCCGGTGGGGTGCCGACGATATCGGTCGCGACGTAACCAAGCTCACCGGTGGTGGCTAATTGTTGCGACTCGATGTTGACGCCGTGTTCGGCGAGCAGCCCGTTGATCGTGGCAAGGACGCCCGGCACGTTGCGGTGAATGTGGATAAGTCGGGTGTGGTCCCTCTTCTTGCCCGCCGAGAGCCTAGGCATATTCACCGACAGCGAGGTGCGGCCCTGATCGATGTAATCGCGCAGCTTGCCCGCCACGAAGTTACCAATGTGCTGCTGCGCCTCTTCCGTGGAGCCGCCGATGTGCGGGGTAAGTATGACGTTGTCCAGGCCGCGCAGTTCGGATTCGAACGGGTCGTCCTTCGACTTCGGCTCGGTCGGGAACACGTCAATCGCTGCGCCCGCCAGGTGTTTCGACTCGATGTGGGCGCGCAGCGACACGTGG
>JBDTAR010000023.1:0-12637 GCA_039924545.1 Nakamurella sp.
TGATCGCCTACTTCATCTGGAAATTTGCCGAGGATGCCACCGCTGCAACGATTTTCGTTGCTTCCGCATGGTTCGGATATGACGACTGGGTCCCGGCGCGCGTGACGCTGTCCGAGGCACACGCGCAGCCGAGACGTGCTGCGTCGGGCACACTCCAGCCAGCCGCGACCGCATAACTAAACGCACCGACAAAGGCGTCGCCCGCGCCAGTGGTGTCGACGGCGGCCACGACTGGGGCGGCCACTCGGATGACGTCTTGGCCCGGCATCGCGATAGCGGCGCCGGCCGATCCGAGGGTCACGATCAGCGTCACCCCCAAGCGGTCCGCCGCGGTTCGTAGCACCACATCAGTGATCGAGTCGGCAGTAACAGGGCCCGCGGTGAGTAGGTCGGTGTCCGACGCCTGATCCGACACCACGTGCTCCGCGATGATCTGAGCGAACTCCACCTCATTGGGCACTAGAAAGTCGGTGACGGCAAGCAATTCTGCGGGCAGCGGCCCAGCGGGCGCGGGGTTGAGCACCGTTATCGCGCCGCGCTCCCGGGCAGCGCGGAATCCAGCGAGCGTCACCTCTCGTGGAATTTCGAATTGGCCGATTACTGCATCTGCCCGCGGCGCATCCGCGACGGCACCGGTCGCCTGTTGCGCCGTCATGTGGTGATTAGCGCCAGGCACCACGATGATCCGGTTGCTGCCCGCAGCATCTACCCAAATCGGCGCTACTCCGCTGCTGGTGTCGGACGCCCGGGTGATCGCGGAGGTGTCGATACCTTCCCGGCCCAAATTCGCTAACGTCATATCGCCGAATACGTCGTCGCCAAGGCAATTGACCATGGTGACGGCGCCGCCCAGCCGCCGGGCCATGACTGCTTGATTGGCGCCCTTGCCGCCAAACCCGAGCGAGAACCGTTTGCCAGCAATGGTTTCGCCGTCCGCGGGCATCCGGTCGGTGTAGGCGATCATGTCCATCATCGTGCTGCCTACGACGATGACGGCTGGTGATGACGACATCGAATTCACCTGACTGGCGGGTGCGGCTTCGAGTTCGGCTTTCCACTGCAGCAGGATCTGGAGTGCGTCGTCCAGGTTGGTGCAGATACTGCCTGCCGCTTCGATGCATCCGGCGACGTATAGGTTGACCCGCCGCCCCTCCACGGATCGTCCTCCGGAACCCACAAGGCGGGAGTCGGTGAGCAGGCCGACGACACCTTTCTTGCTGGGGTCGGTCAGTTTCATTCCGTGGAAGATGCCAATTTCGCAGGCGGTGCCATCGTCGACCATCGGCCCGTCGAGCACTGCGAGCACCGCGTGTGCAGGGAGGAGACCCTCATTGTCTTTCGCGAACACCACCGTGGGGGTCAATTCGCCGGCTGGGAATGACTGCTCATGCGGAACGAAAACTTCCAGTCCGGCCCGCCGCAAGGCTGCCGCGCAGTCGGCGACATAGCCGCGTTCGTAGTCGGTGAATAAGGGTCCGGCCAGATATACCTTCACGATGGCTCCTTTACGCACAGTCACGTGCGGTCGAGGGTAGGCGTAATAGCCCGATCCAAACATGACGAACCGGCATCGCAGACCAGCTATTGCCGCCGAACCCGCAGCCTCCCTGTCAGCATCACGCGACAGTGACCAAGCCCTGCCGGTGTGCGCACCATTGGTACCTGACGCTTAACGACTGACTGACGCTTACTGATTGACGCTTACTGATTGACGCTTACTGACTGACGCCCGTTGCCTGAGACCAGCATCCCGGATGGCCAGATGCCGACCGCACGATGCCGACCCAAGGAGACCTGTATGACGACGCTCCCACCGTTGCCCGCGAAGTACGCCACCAACCCCGTCCTGGCGAGCGCCGGCCCTGTCATCGAATCCGCGCACGATGTGCACCTCGACCTGCGCCGTATTGCCGAAGTAGCGTCCTGGATGGCCTATGAGGAACTACCGTTTCCGAAGTACCTTAGTGGCTTTCCACTCACGGGTAGCGCGGATCAGATCTTGGACTTCACCCTGCTGACCTCGACGCTGAATTTCGCGTTCACCGACTTCAGTACCGGACAACGCTTTGAAGTTGATTACGCCGGGGCCACCTGGTCGGATTCCGACGCCCTCTTCGCGTGTCTTCGACGGGCAATGGACGCGGGAACCCCGGTTCTCGACGGTAAATATCTGGCGGACATCACCGAGAAACGGCTTGCCGAAATTCTCACAGGATCGATCCCGATCCCCATGCTCGCGCAGCGCGCCGAAATTCTGCGCTCGGTCGGCGAGGTCCTAGTCGACAAGTTTGACGGGCGCTTTTCGCACGTAGTGCGCGCTGCGGCGCCGCGAGTCTATGACGCAGCCGGACTGGGCCTGGTCACTATGCTGACCACCCACTTCCCACGATTCGACGACGTGAGTCCTTACCAGGGGCACCGGGTTCGGTTCGACAAGCTCGCTCAGTTAGCAGTGTGGGTGGCGTTCACGTCGATGGGTGGTCAATCCGGGCTGCCGCTGGAGGATCTCGATCAGCTGACCGCATTCGCCGACTACATCGTTCCGGTCGGGCTGGAGGTGATGGGCATGCTTAAGTACTCCGAGCAGCTGACATCCGCCATCGCGGACGGCACGATGATCGAGCGGGATAGCAGTCAAGAGGTCGAGATCCGCGCCCACACTGTTTACGCGGTAGCGCTGCTCACCGCCGCGATCAACATGATTCGCCCGACCGAGCTACAGGTAGTGATGGCACAGGTCGACGCCCGCTTGTGGACGCACTTTCACACCACGTCCGGTCGACATCACCTCACCAGAACCATCATGTACTGACAAAAAATGGCTATGGTCGTGGGTCGTAGGTCATTCTGAGGCGCGCGCAATGCGCTGTTCAATCATGTCGCGGTGCCAGTATCGGCCGCAGTGCGTCCAGCACCGCTATGTCCTCGATGGTGGCCGGCACCGGCTCGTTGCGGCCCTCGGCGATGGACCGCAGCGAGCGCCGAAGAATCTTGCCCGAGCGCGTCTTGGGTAACGCTGAAACCACCTCGACATTCCGCAGCGACGCGACGGCGCCAATCGCGGTGCGCACCAGCTGCACAATCTCCTTCCGCAATACCTCGGGATCGATGTCGGCACCGGCCTTGAGAACCACCAGCGCTTGGGGTACGTGGCCCTTGAGCGAATCCGGTATGCCGATCACTGCGCACTCGGCCACAGCGGGATGCTCGGCAATTGCTGCCTCCATCGAACCAGTCGAAAGCCGGTGTCCAGCAACGTTAATCACGTCATCGGTGCGGCCCATCACAAACAGATAGCCGTCGCGGTCCAGGTAGCCTCCGTCGCCGGACAGGTAGTAGCCGGGGACCTGATCGAGATACGTCGACACGTACCGTTCGTCGTCCCGCCACAGTGTGGTCAGCGTGCCCGGCGGCAACGGCAGTCGGATCATCACTGCACCTTCGGTTTCGGCCGGCACCTCTTCGCCAGTGGCATCGATAATTCGGACGTCGTAACCGGGCACCGGTACGGTTGGCGACCCGGGCTTGACGGGCATCGGCTCCAGTCCGCGCAGGTTCGCGGCAACCGGCCAGCCAGTCTCGGTCTGCCACCAATGGTCGATCACCGGAACGTGCAACGCATCGGCTGCCCAATGGTAGGTATCGGGGTCGAGTCGCTCGCCAGCCAAGAAGAGCGCCCTCAGGCTCGAGACGTCGTACCGGGCAAGGTGTTCGGCGTTCGGATCGACGCGCTTGATCGCCCGGATTGCGGTGGGCGCGGTGAAGAGGTTCGTCACTCCGTGCTGTTCGATGACGCGCCAGAACGCCCCAGCGTCCGGAGTGCCGACCGGTTTGCCCTCGTACATCACGGTGGTGGCGCCGATGAGCAACGGCGCGTAAACGATATAGGAGTGACCGACGACCCATCCGACATCCGATGCAGCCCAAAACACTTCACCGGGCCGGGCGTCATACACATTCTTCATGGACCAAGCCAGCGCGACGGCATGGCCACCGTTGTCTCGCACCACACCTTTGGGCTTGCCGGTGGTGCCCGAGGTATACAGCACGTACAAGGGGTCAGTCGCGGCGACTGGTACCGGGTCTACCGGTAATGCCGCCGAAGTCAGTTGCTGCCAATCAATCTCGCCGTCGATCAGATCCACCGGATACTGCTCGCGCTGCAGGACCACTACGCTTCGAGGTTTGTGGCTGGCCATACCCAAGGCCGCGCGCACCATCGGCATGTACTCAATTACTCTGGAGGGTTCGATTCCGCAGGATGCGGTCACCACAACGGCAGCTTCGCTGTCATCCAACCGCACCGCCAGTTCCGGCGCGGCAAACCCGCCGAACACTACCGAGTGGACCGCGCCGATACGAGCGCAGGCCAGCATCGCGACAACCGCCTCGGGCACCATTGGCAGGTAGATCACCACCCGGTCGCCCCGCTCGACCCCGAGACCCCGCAACGCTCCCGCAAAGGTAGCAACTCGCTTCAGCAACTCGTCATAGCTGATGGTGGTGACGGTGCCCGTGACCGGCGAGTCATGGATGATCGCGGCTTGCTTCCCGCGACCAGCAGCCACATGACGGTCGACCGCATTTGCGCACGTGTTCATCTCACCGCCGACGAACCATCGATAAAACGGCGGATTTGCATCATCTAGCACCGACTGCGGGGGCGTGATCCAGTCAATCGCGGACGCGGCGTCCGACCAGAACCCGGCAGGATCCTGCAGGCTCTGCCGATAGGCATCTGCATAGTCACCCATCTCAAGCTCCTCGAAATCGGTGGTGAGCACTAGCAACGTGCGCTGCCAGCCCGTAATTACGAACTGTATTCCGGTGGTCGTTCGCCTTCAATCGCTCCCGCAGATTGCGGCCGGGCCCGGCGCTGGCCTACGAGTGTGCGGAGATAGGCGCTAGTTGAACCACTGGGTGGGCGGACCCAGGTAGAGAAGCACGCTGACTACAACGAACACGGCAACGATCACGCCGATGGACAGCACCACTGGATGCCGGAGGAAGAATCGGAGCAGCGCGCCAGCTTTGGTCCGGTCACGAGGGTCGTCCGTGGCCTCGAGTCGCCACGCACCGACCAGCATTCCCCGCCGTTCGAGCCGCCGTTCGAACGGGATCGTCGCGTAGGGAACAATCGCCGTGGCGACCGCGCCGACAATCTGACGAAGCTTCCAGTATTGGTTCACCCCGACCAGAATCGCGGCGAAAGCATAAGCGACGAAGACGATTCCGTGGATGAGCCCGAACACGCGCACCGGCCAATCGCCCGCTCCGACCAGGTACTTGAGGATCATGCCGAGGATGAGCAATGTCCAGGTCACAGTTTCAGCGACCGCGAGGATGCCGTACAAACGGCGAGGCTCGAGCGACGTCGAGGCTGTCGCGGGATCGGTAGTAGTCATATCGCCATTCTCCCGGAACCACCACGGTAACGACTCAACACCGAGACTCAATACCGAGGCCGTTCCGACGCTGCGCCAAGCGCTAGGCGCCGTCCGTCGCCGAATAGTCGGCCGACGCTCCGGGCAGTGCCGCTTCGGTAGTGCGTTCGACTCGTGCCGCCTTGCGCAGCTGCAGCATCCGGATCGTCCCAGGTATAGCCAGGAGAAGAATTCCGGCGATGGCAGCGGCTAGGAGCGCCACGGCTATCGGCAGCTGTCCGGAAAGGCCAAAGAAATGGATGGTGACATTGTCGGTGTTCTGCACAATGAAGATGAGAAGCAAGATCAAGACGATTGCCGCCACAATGATGCCGCTCCACACCGTCCGGGCCTTGGTGCCCGGTAGGCGGATAGCCGCGGGCGCGTGCCGGCGGACGCTAAGCCCGCCAGGAGAAGGTGCCGGCGGACGCTGAACCTCCACCCTCGCAGCTTCTTCCGGCGCAGCGTAGGGCTCGCCACCACGATCGCCCGCCCAGGGGTCCGCAGCGGACCCCTGGTCCGGGGGAATGGGCGTACCAGCAGGGAAGTTCTTGGCTTCACTCATCACAAGTTCCTAACCCTGGGATAGAACCCAGTTCTCGACGTGCCACACGGCAGCGGGCGATCGGATGGAGCGGTGCACCTAAGCCATGGAGCGGTGCACCTAAGCCGGGACCGATCAGTACCAGTGCCGACGCCCACCAATGGTGCGGCCAGCAGCCCCAGCAATTGCCAAGACAGCACCAATAACGATGACGATGATGCCAAGCGTCCAGATAATGGATATCTTGGCGATAAATCCGATAAGCAACAAGATAATGCCGAGAATGATCACGACAGTTCCTTTCAGCTAGGAGGGCATCCTATTTGTCGGATGCCGCTAAGGGGCTCCCTTTTCCATACCCTTTCGTCGTCACGTTCACACATCTCGAGCGCAACAAGCCCCTCAGCACGGGTTTCGTACTGATGTCGTGGATGAGATCCATGATTCAGCACACAGGATCGGCGCGGGTAACGGTAGAGCCGAAGGACCCTGCGGAAACGCACCGACGGAAGGGCGGGCACACAGCCCGGCCAGAAACCAACCGAGTATGACGACGTCCCGTGCAAGGCGTCGGCGGAACACTGAGAGGTCCCGTCAGTCTTGGAATTCCAAGGTCGTCTCGGACTTACCTCCCGAGAAGTTCTCGCTGGACATCTTCGACGGGATGGAGGCGGGCACGATCGATGGCCGGATCGTGCTGGATATGGCGCTCTGACATTCTGCCGGAACCGGACTTCAGCGGTGTGTGGCTTTTACCTGGGATGTCCCCGAGGAGGCCGCGCACGTACATCGACTCAGGAAGCGCGGCGCGGCATCTTCGGATTGAACTCACCGCACGTCATACCTGGTACTTATGCGCGTATTTCCTGCTATTCGACACATACTTCTTTTTCCCCTGCGTACCTCTCATAACAGACCGTTACTATTGCGCTACTGTCTGCTACCCCTTAGCGTTTTTAGCCACGGGAGCGCCTACGGCCTGATGCTGGACCCACGGCGACGTTCATCAATCCCATGGAGGTGCATGTCCTTGTCCTTTTCTCTCATCCGGCGAATAACCGCCGCAACAGCATGTCTGGCAACAGCCGCTGCAATGGCGGTCGCCATCGCACAACCCGCGGCCGCTGCGGTGAGTAGCGCCGCGCCGGTAGTCATCAATGAGGTTTATGGCGGCGGCGGGAACTCCGGCGCCAGCTATACGAACGACTTCATTGAGTTGGCGAACACGAGCACTGCATCGGTCAACCTCAGCACGTATTCCGTGCAGTACAAGTCAGCCACGGGCGTCAATTGGTCCGGATTGACTGCGCTGTCTGGTTCCATTGCACCGGGCGCTACCTTCCTGATTTCCGAGGCCAGCGGCGGGAACGTCGGTGCGGCGTTTCCTACCCCCGATGCCACAGGGACCATCAACATGGCGGCGGCCAATGGCGTGGTGGCCCTGGTATCGGCAACTTCACCGTTGACCTGCACGGGAGCGGCCTGCACGAGCGACCCTGCTGTCATCGACCTGGTCGGATTCGGCGCAGCCGACACCTACCTCGGTTCGGCAGCTCCAGCGGGCTCCAACACAAAATCCGTATCGCGTGATGCCACGCACACCAACACCCTGAACAACGCGGCGGACTTCACCGCGGGCGCGCCTAGCCCGACCGCATGCGGCGCAGCGTGCGTAGCGGTACCGCCCGCAGGAGGCGACAAAACCATCGCCGAGATTCAGGGCACTGGCGATACGTCACCGTTGGTGGGCGCGACTGTCACCACGACGGGAGTGGTCACAGCCACCTACCCGACCGGCGGGTTCAACGGCTATGTCATCCAGACTCCTGGCACCGGTGGCGATCTGAACCTCAGCGAGCACCATGCCTCGGACGCGATCTTCGTCTTCTCACCGTCAACCGTTGCGTCGGTCTCGATCGGCGGCTACCTCCAGGTCACCGGCACGGTCAGCGAGTTCTCCGGGTTGACGGAGCTCAGCGTGTCCGGCGCAAGCAACGTCGTCGCTCTCCCCAAGGCCTTTGCACCACCCAAGGCCATCACGGATGCCTGGCCGGCAACCGACGCGCAGCGCGAATCGATCGAGTCGATGCTGTTCGCCGGATCCGGCACCTACACCGTCACCGATACTTACTCCACCAATCAGTATGCGGAAATCGGGCTCGCTTACGGCAGCACACCGCTGATGCAGCCCACCGATGTTGCCGCGCCAGGTACCCCCGCAGCCAATGCGGTTGCGGCCGATAATGCAGCGCGCAGCGTGACACTCGATGACGGTGCCAGCACCAACTTCTTGTCCGCGGCGAACTCGAGCATCCCGCTTCCCTATGTGTCACTGACCCATCCGCTGCGGGTAGGCGAGTCGGCGACGTTCACCCATAACGTGATCGTCGACTACCGCAACAATGCATGGAAACTGCAACCGACCAGCCAGGTGACGGCGGCCGAGCCCACCGATTACCCCGTTATCTGGACGAACAATCGGACGACGGGCCCGGACGCTTCGGCGCTGGGTACCGGAGATCTGCGGGTCGCCTCATTCAACGTTCTGAACTACTTCACGACGCTCGGCGATTCTCGCAGCGATTGCACGTCATACAAAGACCGGGACGGCAATGGCGTCACCACGCAGAGTTGTTCGGGCCCGAACGGTCCGCGTGGGGCATGGGATGCGGCGAGCCTCGCACGTCAGCAGGCCAAGATCGTGGACGCGATCAATGCGCTGGATGCGAGTGTCGTCGGTCTGATGGAGATCGAGAACTCGTTGGTGGTGGATGGACCGGGCCGCGCAGATTCCGCTCTTGCCACCCTGGTTAACGCGCTTAATGCCGACGCGGGTTCCACCACGTGGGCCTATATTCCCTCGTCAAGTGAGCTGCCGGCAGCATCCGAGATGGATGTCATCAACTGCGCGATCATTTACAAAATCGCTCAAGTACGGCCGGTGGGCGCGGCGCATGCACTCGGAGGTCAGAGCGGTGCAGGTCAGGCATTCGAGGACGCGCGCGAGCCCATTGCGCAGGTGTTCGCTCCGAAGGCGGGCGGCGATCCATTCACAGTGGTCGTCAACCACTTCAAGTCGAAGGGTTCGGCCGCAACCAGCAATCCGGGAGACAAGGACAACGGCGACGGGCAAGGCGCGTCCAACTACACCCGCACCTTGCAGGCAACAGCATTGAACACCTGGGTCAACAAAACGCTGATCCCCGAGACACTCGTGAGCGACGTGTTCATGACCGGCGACTACAACTCGTACACGGAAGAGGACCCGCTGCGGATTCTGTACGGCGACGGCTGGACCGATCTCAATAGCCAGTACCACACCGGCAAGCAGTCGTACAGTTTCGGCGGCATGAATGGCTCGCTGGACCATGTGCTGGCGAACGCAGCCGCGCTGGCCCGCACCACCGGGGCAGACATCTGGAACGTCAACGCACCCGAATCCATCGCGCTGGAATACAGCCGATACGACTACAACGTCACGAACTTCTATGACGACCTGCCGTACCGCGCTTCTGATCATGACCCGGTGATCGTGGGCTTCCATTCCGGAGCACCCACTTCGGCGATCTGGGATCCACACACGGTCTACACCGCCGGCGACGAAGTGAGCTACGACGGCTCGACGTGGCGCGCACTGTGGTGGACTCAAAGCGAGAAGCCGGGCGCCTCGCCGTGGGGACCTTGGGAGCAGATCGTCACCGCACCGGACGGCACCGCCGTGTGGACGCCATCTCGGATCTTCACGTCCGGCGACATCGTCACGTACCAAGGCTCGAAATACCAGGCGAAGTGGTGGACCCGGGACCAGACGCCGAGCGCCTCACCGTGGGGACCGTGGCGACCGATGAGTTGATGCGGGACTGAGCCGGTGGCCCATCACCGACCATAACGGTCCCGTAGCTCTGGATCGTCCAGCCACCAAGGTCGGTCTAACGCAGACACGAGGTGCGGATTGTGTTCCGGGACCTGCGTGCGTCCTGACATGGACGGTTCCGCGTTGCCCCCCGCCACTTCCCCTGCCGACTGCGGAGTATTGACGGTCGCGCCCCCCATGCGGGCCGTGGCCAACGCGTCGAGCCTTGCGTCGATTCGTGCTGCCTCCCGGGCGTCGGCGCGCAACCACACGGCCATTGCCACAGCCAGGAATGGCAGGTCGATGGTTTCGGCCACGATCCAGAGCAGGCCACCGGAACTCTTTTGGTCCCTCAGCCAGCTCGGCGACCACGCTGGTCGGTGCACGGTGAAGTACTCGATCATGGGGTGGGTCTCGAACCGGAGCACGAGCCCAGGCACCGCGTCGATGAATATCTCTATGAAGCCAATAGCGATGGACATCCCGACTGCCAATGAAGAGCGAGAATCTGCTGAGTCCAGTAGCGGTAGAGCTATCAGAATCCCGAGGAACAACAGCGCCACGTCGACTAGCCAGCCGATCCACACATGCGTCAACGCCGCCTCGCCGACACTGCCGAACACCAGCAGGCCACAGGACACTGGAACGAGGGCCAGTCCGACCAGCGGGTGTCCGAGGATGCGCAGCGGGCGCCAGTCGAGCGCGCGAAATAGCAGTGCGTTCGGCCCCTGCACGGCTCGGATCAGCGATAACGGTTGCGCCGATAATAGAATGACCGGCACCACGAGCAGCAGGCACAGTTGCTGCGCCATCCATACCCACATCAGCTGGGCGGCTCTGGCTTGCGCGACACCGCAGCCCACCCACACCGCTGCTGCGACCCCGACACCGAAGATCACATCGCGGTGCAACGGCCAGGCGACGCCCCTGCGCGCGCCGACAATTCGGGTTCTGACGTAGCCAATGGCAGCTGCCGTCGCGAGGACAGCAATCAGCGGATCTAGTCGCCACTGCGAGATGAGGTCCGCCAGGTCCGGCGGTGTTGCGAGCACAGGTAAATCGTGCACCTCGTGCTGACGGACTGCAACGGCGGCTGTTAGTCAGCCGTCGCTGTAGCCCGCAGGAAGGGTCATCAGCGGTCCAGTCCGAGTGCCTGCTGACGAGAAAGTGGCTAGCGGGAGCGGCGCCCGCGGCCACCGCTGGCACTCACACTGGCAGCCGTACGCGAACCGGCCGGAGACGCCGCGCTTCTCGCGGAGGACACCCCTCGTCCAGCAGTCGCCGACGTCGGCCGAGCGGTCTGCCGGGCGCGTGGCCTGGCGGAACTTCCGTCGCGCTCTGGCCTCGCCTCGCGCCTGCCTCGACCGTTGGCACCTTCAGCTGAGCCGGTCCGACCTCTGGGACTGTTGCCACGCCGCGCTCCACCCGCAGAGGCGCCGTGTTGAGCGGTATCAGCGGCAAGCGGTTGCGGCTTCACATACGGAGCGACCTCGCCGACAAGTTGCGTCACGACGGCGGCACGCGCTGTGACGCGCGTCGGCGTCACGGTGATCTTCGCTTTACGCAGCAGGTCAGCAAGGTCTCGACGCTCACCAGGCATGCAGATCGTGACGACCTCGCCGGCCTTTCCAGCCCGAGCGGTGCGGCCGGAGCGGTGCAGATACGCCTTGTGCTCCATGGGCGGGTCGACGTGCACGACAAGTTCGACGTCGTCGATGTCCACGCCGCGAGCAGCGACATCCGTGGCAACGAGAACCCGGACTGCGTCACTCTTGAACGCCGCCAAGTTCTGATCGCGCCGGGGCTGCGAGAGGTTCCCGTGCAGGTCGACAGAAGGAATGCCGGCGGCCGTCAGCCTCTTCGCCAACTTCTTCGCATGATGCTTCGTGCGCGTGAATAGGATGCGTTTGCCCATCCCGGAGGCCAGGGCGCTCACTAAGTCGTCCTTGTCTTCCGCGGTTGCGACCTCGAAGACGTGATGCTTCATAGCTGCTACCGGCGAGTTCGCGTCGTCGACCGAGTGGTGCACCGGGTCCGTCATGAAACGATTCACGATTTTGTCCACGCCATTGTCGAGCGTCGCTGAGAACAGCATTCGCTGCCCGTGCCGTGGAGTCTTCTCGAGTATCCGCGTGACAACCTTGAGGAATCCCAGGTCGGCCATGTGGTCTGCCTCATCGAGCACGGTGATCTCTACCGAGTCGAGGGAGAGGAAGCCCTGTTGCATCAGATCTTCGATCCGACCCGGGCAGCCAATGACGACGTCGATGCCGCGCTTGAGTGCGGTGACCTGGCGACCCTGCTTTACACCACCGAAAATTGTGGTCGTGGTGAGTCCGTAGGCCGCGGCGAGCGGGCTAAGCACCGCTTCGATTTGGGTGGCAAGCTCACGCGTAGGAGCAAGGATGAGGCCGAGCGGCCGTCCTGAGCGACGCTGGCTTTTGGCGCGACTGGCACCGAGTCGCACCGCCATGGGCAGGCAGAACGCAAGGGTCTTGCCGGAGCCGGTTTTGCCCCGGCCAAGGACGTCGCGACCGGCGAGAGTGTCGGGCAGCGTGTCGGCTTGGATGGGGAAGGGAGTCGCCTTGCCATCAGCGGCGAGCACGGCGATGAGCTGCGCGGGAACGCCGAGAGCGGCGAACGAAGTTTCGGGCATGGAAATAGTCTGGGACATAGAAATAAGTGTCTTTCGAGGTTCGGGCCGCGCAGGCAATAACGACCGCGCGAACCCTGGGTGGGCGAAGCTGAAAAACGCATCCGGTCGTGCTTCAAAGAGCTGGATGCGGTTCGCCGAAATGAACTGTGCAGAGTATTCGC
>JBDTAR010000024.1:0-57180 GCA_039924545.1 Nakamurella sp.
GCACTATGACGCATGTGTTGTGTCCCGGATCGTTCGACCCGCCGACTCTCGGCCATCTCGATATTTTTGAACGCGCAGTCGATCTCTTCGACTATGTCACCGTGGCCGTGGTGGTGAACCCGTCGAAGACCGGCCTGTTCTCCGTCGACGAGCGAGTGGAGCTGCTGCGCACTGTCACTGCGCGCTGGGACACAGTTGACGTTGATTCGTCCGACGGGCTGCTGGTGGACTATTGCACGCGGCGCGGTATCACCGGGATTGTTAAGGGGATTCGCACCGCGGACGACGTCAGCTACGAGCTACAGATGGCGCAAATGAATGCGCACCTCACAAATGTACGAACCATTCTGCTGCCGACTGCGCCGGAGTATTCATTCATCTCGTCGTCTTTGGTACGGCAAGTCGCGCGTCTCGGCGGTGACGTGTCCGACCTGTTGCCCGACGAGATCGCGGAAGCACTAGTCGAGCGGTTTCGGCCGGGAACGCCAGCTCCGTAGATCCCTCCTTAGATCATTTCGTACGCTGCGGCGTCAACTCCCGCGTCCTCAACGACTGCGTCGTCACGTGTTACTTCACGTCCATTCAGCGTGGCGCTGCCCCGAAAGTCGGGTTTCTTTGCGACACTAAAGGGGCTCGTCGGCTGGCGCTGTTTTTCGGTGCGTCGGCGGTATGACGGGCGATCGACAGGAGGAACAACGGTGTATCGGGTGTTCGAGGCTCTCGATCAGCTCGTCACGATCGTGGAAGAGGCTCGTGGCCTGCCGATGACGGCGTCCTGTGTTGTGCCGCGCGGTGATGTGTTGGATTTGCTGGACGAGATCCGAGACGCGGTACCCGCCGAGATGGACGACGCGCAGGACGTCTTAGACCATAAGGATCGGCTGATCGGCGACGCGCGCGGCGTGGCAGACGAAGCCGTCGGACAGGCGCAGTCTGAGGCGCAGCGACTGCTCGCCGAGGCGCATAACGAGGCCTCCAGCATGATTGCCATGGCTCGCTCCGAAGCGGACCGACAAGTCCATGACGCGACGGCGCAGGCCGAAGCAATTCTGGCGCGCGCGCAGGCTGACGCAGATCAAACCGTTCAGGCAGGGCAGGACCAACACGATTCGCTGGTGGATCGGGGGCATGGCGAGGCGGAACGTCTGTCGGCCGCCGGTCGTGCCGACTACGATCAGTCTGTCGCGGACGGCCAAGCGGAACAGACTCGGCTGGTGAGTTCCGCTGAGGTGGTGGCGGCGGCTCGAATACAGTCGGCCGAAATCATCGACACTGCGCAAGACGAGGCCGATCGCCTGCGAGATGAGTGCGATCGTTACGTCGACGATCGACTCGCGGAGTTCGAAGAAGTGCTGGCCAAGACACTCCGCACTGTGGGTAAGGGACGCAGCTCACTTCGATCTGGGCACGCCGCCGAGTACGCTGACTAGCGTCACATCCGCGTCGCCTCAGCGCCGCCGGCGCATCGGTTTGGGACAAGACGCGTTTGTCGACTACCCTGGAACGGTTGCCCGCGCTATGCGGTAAACGATTCATGCATGACGGACACCCAGATGCCCAGATTCTCAGGCGCACAACGAGATACGAAAGAGTCATGACGTACGTCCACCTCCACCACGCTTCACCCTGGGCTATTAATACCCGGGCGGAGGGCCTGTCGCACCGCGATGGACCAGGATTGACGTCCCCACTGGACATTTTCGCAGCGCCGCCCATGGAAACCATGGCAGGGGTTTTGGAGGTGCTTCCGACCTCAATGGTGACGGTGCAGGGTCGCTTGGAATCTGTGACTGAAGGCGTATTGGTCTCGGCGACGGTCACTGCCGACGCGAATGGCACATGCTCGCGATGTCTTCGAGAAATCACCGTGCCGCTGCGAGCATATTTTCGCGAGCTCTACGCCTACCCAGATTCGCTGACCGCCGAGACCAGCGATCCTGATGAGGTTCCCAGGATTGTCGACGATTTTGTCGACCTTGGGCCGCTTGTTCACGACGAGCTTGTACTCGCGATGCCGGCCATACCGCTCTGCCGCGAGGACTGCCCCGGACTGTGCTCCGAGTGCGGGGAATCGATGGATCGCGTCGGACCCGACCATCGGCATGAGATACTTGATCCTCGGTGGGCCGCCCTTGCAGGGTTGCTTGACCAATCAACTCTTAATCCCGCGCAACTGAATCCCGCTGATTTGAATCCCGCTGATTTGAATCCCGCACAAAAGGAGAAATAACCGTGGCCGTACCAAAGCGGAAGAAGTCCCGTAGTAACACGCGTGCACGACGCTCTCAGTGGAAGGCCACTGCGCCGACACTCGCTGCCTGCTCGAACCGGGCCTGTGGCGAAATGAAGCCGCCGCACCTGGCGTGCCCGAACTGCGGTCAATACGACGGTCGGGTTGTTGTCGAGGTCTGAGCCCGCGCACGTGTCGGATGTCGCTGGAAGCGAGCAGTCCGACGGAGAGGCCCGTCTGGCGCTGCTGCAGCGCGTCGGACTCGACCTCGCCGCCGACTCACTGGAATTGGCGCTGACCCACCGGTCATATGCGTATGAAAACGGTGGGCTTCCTACAAACGAACGCCTGGAGTTTCTAGGCGACTCGGTGCTCGGCATCATCATCACGGACGAGCTCTATCGCACACATCCAGACCAGCCCGAGGGGCAACTCGCGAAGTTGCGTGCCTCGATCGTCAACATGCATGCGCTCGCGGCGGTCGGCCACACGCTTGGACTCGGCCAGTTGCTATTGCTGGGACGTGGCGAGGAGTTGACCGGTGGCCGAGAAAAGCCATCGATCGTTTCCGACGCAGTCGAAGCGCTGCTGGGCGCGCTTTACCTGGAACACGGCATCGAGCCCGTGCGCGAAGCCGTATTGCACCTGTTCCACGGTCTGTTGATGGCGGCGCCGCGGCTTGGCGCTGGCCTGGACTGGAAGACTTCCCTGCAAGAGTTATCTGCGGGTCACAGCATGGGCGTGCCTTCCTACGACGTCGACGAAACCGGTCCGGATCACGACAAGACCTTCACTGCGCACTCAGTTGTGGGCGGTGATGTACTCGGCGAGGGTGTCGGCCACACCAAGAAGCAGGCCGAACAGTTGGCAGCGGCCCAGGCTTATCGGGTAATCATGGATCGAACATCCGTTCATGCTGGCGCCGATGCTGCCGACACCAATCACGCTGACGCGGTAGATACCGATGCCGGAGCTTCCTGAGGTCGAGGTGGTTCGGCGCGGACTCGTCGCGGCGCTCACCGGCCGAACGATTGGCTCGCTCGAACTCATTGGGCAGCACGGTCCGCGGGCGGTACGCCGGCATGTGGCGGGTCCCGCCGATTTCGTAGCCGCGGTGACTGGCCGTACCGTCGCCGACGTACGACGCCGCGGAAAGTATCTATGGTTCGCGCTCGATGACGGCGACGCGGTGCTGGCGCATCTGGGCATGAGCGGGCAGTTTCGCGTCCTGCAAGCGTCCACTGGCCATAGACAGCCTCTGCATCCGCATACCCGGATCCGGTTCCATCTCCTGGGTGAGGGAGTTGGCATGGACAGTCATCGCGATACGGACACCGAGACCCTGGTGGACTTCCTGGATCAGCGCACATTCGGAGGGCTTTCCTTCGTGCCGGACGGAGCTGAATTACCCGCGTCGATCTCCCATATCGCCCGCGACGTGCTCGACTCACAATTCGATCGGCCGCGGGTAGTGAAGGCCATCAGCGCCAAACACAGTGCGATCAAACGAGTATTGCTCGACCAGTCGGTGATCTCCGGGATCGGCAATATCTACGCCGACGAAGCATTGTGGGCTGCGCGCGTGCACGGGGCGTGCCCGGCCGATTCCTTGTCGACGGGCATCGTCGGATCACTCATCGACGCGGCGACGGACGTCATGTGCGCGGCGCTCGATCAAGGCGGCACGTCCTTCGATGCGCTGTATGTCAACGTAAATGGTGAATCCGGCTATTTCGAGCGGTCGCTCAACGCCTACGGGCGGGCTGGGATGCCCTGCGGGCGGTGTGGCGCGCCGATCGGCCGTGAGAAATTCATGAACCGGTCGTCCTTCTTCTGTCCACGCTGCCAGCCCTCGCCATCCTTTGTGGGTGCGGAGCGCCAGGTATGACGAGCCCTGCCCCCGGCATAGTGAGGCTCACGGCTTGGGTACATGGCGAGGTCCAGGGTGTGGGGTTCCGATGGTGGACCCGGACCAGAGCGTTGGAACTCGGACTGGCGGGCAGCGCGACGAACAAGCGCGACGGTCGGGTCGAGGTGATCGCAGAAGGTCCCCGGGAGGCGTGCGACGAACTGGTGTCGGCCTTGCGCGGCGAAGCCGCGCCGGGAAGCGTCATACTCGTCGTCGAGCAGTTCAGCGCGGCGCGTGGCGGCCTGGAGGGCTTCCTGGAGCGGTAGTTTCCTGCGCGAGCTTCGACGGCCACCACATGCGTGGGCCGACATCGAGGGTGAGCGCTGGTACCAGAATTGATCGGACGACGATCGTGTCCAGTAGCACGCCAAATGCGACCAGGAATGCGATCTCGGCGAGGAACAGGATCGGTAGCACAGCGAGCGCGGCGAACGTGGACGCCAGGACGACCCCTGCTGAGGTAATCACCCCGCCGGTGAGCGCCAGCCCTCGCACTGTCCCTACCCGGGTTCCGAAGTGCTGCGATTCTTCTCGGACACGCGTCATCAAGAAAATGTTGTAGTCGATGCCGAGCGCCACGAGGAATACAAACGCGAACAGTGGCACCGCTGGGTCCGCGCCAGGGAAGTGAAAGATGTGGTTGAACAGCAGCGCCGCGACACCCAGAGTTGCCACGTACGACAGCACCACAGTGGCGATGAGCACCAGCGGTGCGACCAAGGCTCGCAGCAAGAGTGCCAACACGATGAACACCACGATCAACACGATCGGGATGATGACCGTGCGATCTCGTTCACTAGTGAGGTTGGTATCCAGCTGTAAAGCATCCTGCCCTCCGACGAGAGCGTCCGCGCCCGATACGGCATGTACGGCGTCGCGGACGGCCTGGACGGCCTCCAGGGCGCCGCTGGACCCGGCTGGCGCCGCGAGAGTCACCTCGATTCGGACTCGGCCTGCGGTCTGCGCTGCAGTGCCATCGGTCGATGGAATAGTCGTGACCGTCGCGAGCCCATCGACTGGCGCCAAACTAGCCTGTACAGCCTTCGCGCTCGAAGCATTCGTCAGGATTACCGTCGGTGAACCGGTGCCGCCGGGGAAATGCGCATCGAGCACCTGCTCGCCAGTAACCGAATCGACGCTGGTCAAAAAACCTCGGACGGAGTGGTGCCACTGGCCTTGAGTGCAGGTACGAATGCGGCGCAGGCGATGAGAAGGAGTGCGGTCACTGCCCAAATCTTGCGTGGATGCCGCGCCACCCACTGGGAGCCGCGCTGCCACAGCCCGCTGGTCTCCGGATGGTCAGTGCCCGGATGTGGGGCCAACGGCCAGAACGCTGCGCGCCGGGTGAGCAGCAGCGCTGCAGGCAGAAAAGTCATTGACGCCAGGTAGGCGGCCGCGATACCGAGGGCGGAAACCGGCCCCAGGTCCCGAGTAGAGGCTAGGTCAGAGAACAGCAGGCACAACACGCCGACGATCACCGTGGCGGCAGACGCCGTGATCGGTGCAAATGTGGCGCGCCATGCAGTGATCATGGCCGCGGACGGGTTGTCCTGATCGCGCAACTCTTGCCGGTAGCGGGACACCAGCAGCAGCGCATAGTCGGTGGCAGCCCCGAAGACCAGGATGAAGAGTATCCCTTGACTCATGCCGGACAGTTTCAAACTGCCAGACTTCGCCAACTGGTAGACGACAAGGGCCGCCGCAGACAGCGCGAATACTGCGGAGAGCAGAACCAACAAAACCAGCAGCGGGCCGCGATACACCAGCAGCAGGATCAGCGCCACCACCGCTCCGGCCACCAGGAGCAGCACGCCGTCTATCCCGCCGAACGCATTGACTAGATCGGCGATCTGCCCGGCCGGCCCCGTGACCAGCACCGTCAGCCCGGCAGGCGGCGTCGTGAAGCGGGCCCGAAGCGCATCTGCCTCGGCCTTCGGCCCGCCAGTGGAGTCGAGTAGTACGGCGCTTTGTACTGCCTTTCCGTCTTTGGACACGGAGACCAGCACCACTGTGGACGAGTACGGCGTGGCGGCGTGCGGCTTCGCTTGCTGGAAAGCAGTAATCGCGTCGGTCAAGTAGCGCTGGTCCGCTTCGGTGATGCCGCTCGCGCGCTCGGCGACCACGATGGCAGGCAGTGTCGGCGCAGCGCCCGCGGGGCGGAATGAGGCCAATTCGGCCTGCACTTGCGCTGCTTCAGAACTTTGCGGCAGATACGAGGCCGAGTCGTTACTGGCAACCTTGGAGAGAGTGCCAATTTTCTGCCCACCGAGCCCGCCGACTGCAAGCCACGCGATGACCAACACCGCCGCTGCAGAAATTACAACTCGCCAGTGCTTGGTCGCACTCATTACGGCGGGACTCGGCGGGCGACTGGCGCGGTGCGGACTCACCATCGGATCGTATCTGCCCGACCCGACACATTACTGGCGAGACGGGCCGGTTTACTGGCCGGACGGGCCGGTCCATTCGTCGTAGAGCTGGGATTTATCGAATTTCGCGCTTTGTTTGACGAGGATGTCGGCCGGCGTACTCGTGGGGTCATGAGGCGGGTTGTGGTCGTGCAGCACTGCGGAATCGGCCATCCGCGCTGAAGGCGCGCGAGATGCGTCATTCCCGCCATCTGCGCGCTCATCGGACGAGGTGATGTAGATGGTGCCGTCTACCGGATCGTTGTACTCGCGGTAGGCGAAGGTGGCGAGCCCGAGGATCGCGATTGCACCGAACGACAACCACTGAATTGCGTAGGAAAAAAATGGGCGGCTGTCGTCGCTTTGCGGTAGCGCGATTTCGGTGGTCACACCGGGGGAGTTACCGATCAATTGCAGGTAGCCGCGGTAGACGGGACCCACGGAATCGGCCACATTCTTCGAACTCACCTCGGTGTAAGCGGTGCGCCCATCCGGTGTGGTGATTGGCGCCCGGTTCTTCGGATCGGTTTGGTCCGGTTGCACCCGTCCGGTGATAGTCACTATTCCGGACGGCAGCGGGGGTAGATCCACCCTATCTTCTTGCACAGCTTGGAACGACACATAGCCACGGTCTAGTAGGACGGTGCCCGTATCGGTGATGAACGGTACGACGACCTCAAAAGCGGGGTTGCCATCGTTGTCCTGTCGGAGCCGGACATAGCCTTCATTCGCGGCGTCGAAATGCCCGGTGGCGGTGGCGGTGCGCCACTGAATTCCATTGCCGGGCTCGCGGCCGGGGGACAGTAGCGCATCGACGTCGATGGGTGCGGCCGCGGTGGCGGTGGCAATTGCATTCATCTGTGAGTCGTGCTGGTGGCTGCGCGCGAACTGCCATGGGGCGAGCAGAAAGTAGCAGGCCAAGACGAACAGCACGACGGCGACTTCTAGCCCGATCCACCGTGGTGTCACCAGGAATCGAAGTCGCGACGGGGTTGACTCGGTGCTTTCTGTCATATTAATTGCGCTTTCACTGCGTCGACTATTCCAGGCGCTGCGGCCTCCAACATTGCGAGAACCTCGCGGTATGCGGCGTCGGAGTGTCCATACGGGTCGGGAACGTCCTCGGCGTCGGCGTCCGGGTCGAACGAGCGCAGCATCTGCACATGCGTTGGATCGGCGGCCATGGCGCGCAGCGTTCGGTAGTGCCCATGGTCTGCGGCCAGGACTAGGCCAGCCGCGTCGACCATCTCTGCGGTGACCTGCCGGACGGTGTGCACAGTGGGATAACTTGCCGCGGCGAGAACACGTTCGGCGGGCTCGTGAGCGCCTTGGCCGACATGCCAATTGCCGGTTCCTGCGGACGATACCGTCACCCGCTCCGATAGACCGGCGTCGGTGAAAGCCCGCTGTAGGACTTTTTCACCCATCGGTGATCGGCAGATATTTCCGCTACACACCACCAGCACTTGAAAAGGCACGGCCGTGGCTGTGTATGACGCGGATTCGGGTAGCTGCTGCACCTCACCATTGTGGCCTGCCAGACTGTGAGCCTGGAGTGGCGGTACTGGCCGAGTGGAAAACGAGGTTGTCGTGAGCGTGACGGTGTCGGGTGTCATGGCGGTTTTGGACGCGGTTTATCCGACTCGCCTGGCCGAAGAGTGGGACACAGGAATTGGTTTGACCTGCGGTGACCCGACATCGAGGGTGGACCGCGTGCTGCTGGCCGTCGATGTCGATCCGGCGGTAGTGGGTGAAGCCCGTGACATGGGCGCGCAGATGCTCATTACGCACCATCCGCTGTTTTTTCGCCCGGTGCAGTCGGTGGCGACGTCTACGGATAAAGGTGCACTGGTACACACGTTGATTCGCTCGGGTATCGCACATTTCGTTGCCCATACGAATGCCGACCGCGCAGCGGATGGAGTGAACGATGCCCTCGCTGATGCGTTGGGAATAGTCGACGTCGAGCCGCTAGTGCCCGCCCACTCGGCCGCCGACCCGCGTGAAGGGCTGGGGCGCGTGGGTATGCTGCGGCGGCCAGTCACACTCAGGGAGTTCATGGCCCAGGTTGCCGCCGCGTTGCCTGCTACCGCAGGGGGCGTGCGAGCTACCGGCAGCGGTGATCGACTCGTGCGGCGGGTGGCGGTGTGCGGCGGTTCGGGTGGGTCTGTTCTGGAGGCGGCTAATGCCTGCGGGGCTGACGTGTACGTGACGTCAGATATCACGCACCACACGGCCGCCGAACATGTGGTGGATCCGAGGCGGCCCGCTTTAATTAATGTGGCGCACTGGGCCGGGGAGTGGCCGTGGTTAGCGCGTGCAGCCGCCGTCATCGAGAGTGCTTTTGGCGGCGCCGTTTCGGCGACTATCTCGACGCTGTGTACCGATGCGTGGACGTTGCAGGTCCCTGGCTCCGAAAACCAGGTGTAACTCAGGCGCATGACCCAACATATGACGCCGTGCGCATACCATCACGGTGGGCCGGTAGATGCCGTTGTGGCCTGTATGTGATTTGAGGATTAACAGATTTATCCATTTAAGGAGTGGTGCTTGTGCCCAACGCTGATCTCGCCGCGCAACGTGCGTTGTTGAAGCTCGCCGACACGGATCGTCGGGCGGACTCCGCGGCGCATCAGCGCGCGGCTCTGCCCGAGCTGGGCGTCATAGCTGACGGGTCCAAGCGAGCCGTCGAGCTGCGCGAAAAGGTGGCGTTGGGCGACGCGGAGATCGGCGATATCGATTCCGCGGGCCGGAAACTCGACGGGGAGATCGAGTCCGTGCGGAGTCGGGCAGCCCGTGACGAGGACCGGTTGGCATCGGGTTCGGCGTCTCCGAAGGAGATGGAAAGTCTGCAGCGCGAAGTCGAGTCGCTGGCACGCAGGCAGGCTTCCTTGGAAGACGATTCACTTGAACTGATGGAGCGTCGGGAGAATGCCGATGCTGGAGTCAATGCCGTGCGTGGCGAGTTGACCGCGCTGACGCGTGAGATTGATGCCGCCACGGTGCGACGCAACGATCAGTGGTCCGATATCGACGACGAGCTATCCAGGCTAGCCCTGCAACGCGCGGTAGTTGCCCAGGCCATTCCGGACGACGTTATGGCGATCTACGAACGAATGCGCGGGGCCGGCAAAGTAGCTGCAGCTGCGATGCGCGGCGAACAGTGTGGCGGCTGCGGAATGTCACTGGACCGAGCATCCCTTGAAGAAATTCGCTCGGCCGCAGCCGATTTCGTGTCAAGATGCCCAGAGTGCAGCACGCTACTGGTGCGCAATTCTTAAACCCCTATAGCCAGCCGCCGGATATTGTCAGCCGGCAAGTAGCAGCAAGCGAAAGGCACCAAGCAAAAGGCAGCCGCAGCGGTGGGCGCTGCGGCTGCCGGAGCTCAGTTGTTGACGGCTGGCGGCGCAGCGCGCGTTGTCAGGTATTGATCGATCTCTTCCTGGCTGATCGGAGTCCAGTTCTTCTTCGGGCTGTGTGGGCCTTCTAGGATGAGCCGTTCGGACAGCCACGGGTGATGCAGGTCGAACGCTGGGCGTTCGGAGCGGATCCGGGGCAGAGCGGTGAAGTTGTGTCGCGGCGGGGGGCTGGAGGTAGCCCATTCCAGCGAGTTGCCATAGCCCCAGGGATCGTCAGCGGTGGTGATCTCGCCGTATCGCCAAGATCGAATCACATTCCACACGAAGGCTAGCATCGACGCACCCAGAACGAATGCGGAAATCGTGGAGAACGTGTTGAGGAATGTGAAACCGTCGGTCGGCAGATAGTCGGGATAGCGTCGGGGCATGCCCATGACTCCCAGCCAATGTTGCACCAGGAACGTGGCATTGAAGCCTATGAACGTCAACCAAAAATGCAGTTTGCCGAGAGGCTCGTCCATAAATCTGCCGGTGAACTTGGGGAACCAGAAGTACAAGCCGGAGAACGTAGCGAACACAATGGTGCCGAACAGCACGTAATGGAAGTGCGCGACGATGAAATACGAGTCGGTGACATGGAAGTCGATTGCTGGGAGTGCGATTAATACCCCGGTCAGGCCGCCAAACAGGAATGTGACCATGAATCCCATCGCGAACAGCATGGGGGTTTCGAAGGATACTTGCCCCCGCCACATAGTGCCTATCCAGGTGAAAAACTTCAGGCCTGTTGGGATAGCGATGAGTAGCGACATGAAGGAGAAGAACGGCAGCAGAACCGCGCCGGTGGCGAACATGTGATGCGCCCACACCGAGGTGGACAGCGATGCAATCGCGATTGTGGCGAACACCATGCCGCGGTAACCGAACACTGGTTTGCGGGAGAACACGGGGATTGTTTCGGTGACGATGCCGAAGAACGGCAATGCCACGATGTAAACCTCTGGGTGGCCGAAGAACCAGAACAGGTGCTGCCACAGGATGGCGCCGCCGTTAGCAGGGTCGAAGACGTGCGATCCCGTTTGTCGATCCATCTCCAGGCCCAGCAGCGCCGCCGTGAGGATGGGGAAGGCGATGAGCACCATGATCGACGTAATAAAGATGTTCCAGGTGAAGATCGACATCCGCCACATCGTCATGCCGGGTGCACGAAGACAGATCGTGGTGGTGATCATGTTGACGGCGCCAAGGATGGTGCCCAGGCCGGAGATGGCCAGCCCCATGATCCACAGGTCGCCGCCCACGCCGGGAGAGTTAGTGGCGTCGGAGAGCGGCGCGTAAGCGGTCCAGCCGAAGGCTGCGGCGCCACCGGGCGTCACAAAACCCATCATGGCCGTGATGGCACCGAACAAGTACAGCCAATACGAGAGCGCGTTCAGCCGCGGGAAAGCGACATCTGGCGCACCGATTTGTAATGGCAACACGAGGTTAGCGAATCCGAACACGATCGGAGTCGCGTAAAACAGCAACATCACGGTGCCGTGCATCGTGAACAGCTCGTTGTACTGCTCGTAGGACAGGAATTGCATACCCGGGCGTGCAAGCTCGGCGCGCATCAGCATCGCCATGAGCCCGCCGATCATGAAAAATGACAGCGTGGTGACGATGTACATCATGCCGATCTGCTTCGGATCGGTAGTACGCAGGTAGCCGAGGAATTTCGACCCGTGCGGTGAATGGTGCTCAGGAGGCAGCGGGCGCGATGCCACTGCGAGGGGTAGCACTGCTGTCATTCGGATCTCCCGGGGTCGTGCGACGAATCTACTCTGCGGTCGCAGCGCTCGCGAGGGCAACAAACCGGCACGCGGCGTAGCAACAGCACGCCGATGCCCTTATGACCCCGCGGGTCCTGTGTCTCTGTAGTACGCCGATCATGTATGTCTGTGCAATGCGAATGTCGCATTTATGACGATGTGTCTTGAAAGATTTTTTGCCGTCGATGACGGCACATGCGCCGTTATCTACGCTGAATTAAGTGTCCTCATTGCACCGATATATCTGAAATGCCGCTGCACGTGCGACGCCGACTGTGCGCCTCCCGGCACCGTGACTCCGGGCAGCACGGCCAGGTAACAGTAGAAGAGGGGCGAGGCAGCCTATAAGCCGGGTCCTGTTCCCGGGAGCCTTGCGGCTACCCGTTCGGCGACCATCCATCTAGGCCTGCCGTTGCCGGCAGGCTCGAGCGGTCTACCCGCAGATCTCGGGCGAGCAGCCCTAGTAGCGATCTACGCACGTCTAGCGGCGCTGAATCCAGCTCCGTCAGACGCTTCTTGACCTTGCTCCGGGTGGGGTTTACCGAGCCGTCCCGGTCACCCGGGGCGCTGGTGGTCTCTTACACCACCGTTTCACCCTTACCGAGTCGATAAACGACCTCGGCGGTTTATTTTCTGTGGCACTTTCCCGCGGCTCGCGCCGGGTTGCCGTTAACAACCACCCTGCCCTGCGGAGCCCGGACTTTCCTCGGCATCGGTCTCGTCGCAACGAATTCGCTACGGCAGATCCGATGACGCGGCCGCCCGGCTGCCTCGCCCCTCGCATGATCGTACCGGCACTGGGTGCACCCACCTTCTCCGAAGTGTTAGGGAAGTACCGTGGGGGGCGACAGCGCAATCGGCCATGTCACCGGCCACGGTCGTACGGAAGGCTCTCCACCAATATGACGAACGCTCTGGTTCTAGTGGACCTGCAACGCGACTATTTCCAGAGCGGCGCACACCCGCTCGTTGAACCCGACGCTGCCGTCGCCGAAGCTCGGCGAGTGCTCGATTTCTGGCGCCAGGAGCATCGACCCGTGGTACACGTACAGCATGTGGCGACTGAATCGGGTGCGACGTTCATGCGCCCCGATACCGACGGTGTCGGCATCCATTCGCTGGTCGCCCCGCAGCACGATGAGATCGTCGTCACCAAGCACCAGCCGAACGCCTTCCTGGACACATCGCTGCTCGACGAGCTACGGACGGTAGGTGCCGAGAGCATCACTGTGGTCGGAATGATGACGAACATGTGCATCGACGCGACAGTGCGTGCTGCCTCCGATCTGGGCTTTGACGTGACAGTAGTGGCTGACGCATGCGCCGCATCCGACCTGCAATTCGACGGACGAATCATCGACGGGGCGACAGTGCACGCCGCGTTCCTCGCTGCTCTACAGGGCACGTATGCGCGAGTGTGCACAGCGCAGGAGCTACTCGCAGAGTGATGTGGCAGGTGACATAGCCTGTCCATATGCGCAATCCTCCCATCCGGGCAGACCAGGCGGCGATCGACTTTGCGACCATTCGCGACGAGTTAGGTATCGCCCACGGATTCGCCGACGATGTCCATGTCGAGGCGCGAACCGCTGCACAGCAGGTGAATTCGACGGAGACCGCGTCATACCTGGAGTCGCTGCCACATGTAAACCCACAGGTGAAGCCGGTCGACGGGAAGCGAACCGACGATCGTGACATTCCGCTCGTGACAATCGATCCGACCGGTTCGAATGACCTCGATCAAGCCGTGCACATCGCCGAAATTGCCGGAGGATTCCGGGTGCACTACGCCATCGCCGATGTCGCTGCGTTCGTCGCGCCGGGCGGAGCAATAGATGCTGAGAGCAGACGCCGAGGTATGACGCTGTACTGCCCGGACATACGCGTCCCTTTGTACCCCACCGAACTGTGCGAAGGCGCGGCATCCTTGCTGCCGGACGCGGACCGGCTCGCGGTGCTCTGGACCATCGATATCGATGATCGCGGGGAACCCACCGCGGTCGACGTGCGGCGTAGCCTCGTGCGATCACGCGCGCAACTGGACTACGTGACGGTGCAGGCCCAGACCAATGTCGGGGAACTGCATCCGTCGATCGCCCTACTGCCGCGGGTCGGTCGGCTTCGTCTGCAGGCCGCCAGGCGGCGGCATGCCATCGACCTAGATCTGCCCGATTCCGAGGTGGTGTGTGGCGACGACGGACGGTGGACGCTGCGCCGACGCGAGATATTGCCGGTCGAGCAGTACAACGCGCAGATCAGCTTGCTCACCGGAATGTGCGCCGCACACATCATGCTTGCCGGCAAGGTCGGGATACTGCGCACGCTGCCGCCGCCGGATCACACGCAGATCGCCCAACTACGGCGCGCCACCGCGGCGCTGGGCATCGCCTGGCCGGAGGGCGTACCGCCCGGCGACATCGTCAGCGAGCTTGATGCCACGCAGCCACGGCATGCCGCGTTCATTGAGGATGCCATCCGGTTGCTCCGTGGAGCCGGCTACACCGCGTTCGACGGCGAATTGCCTGAGCAACGCATGCACGGCGGTCTAGGCGCCCCGTACGCGCACGTGACTGCTCCGTTGCGGCGCCTCGTCGACCGGTTTGCTACAGAAGTTTGCCTCGCCTTGCACGCGCACGAGGCCGTGCCAGCGTGGGTCCGCGGGGCGTTCGACACCCTGCCCAGGGAGATGGACGCTGCCACCCGGCTCAGCCGCGAGGTGGACACGGCGTGCACCCGGGCAGTGTCGGAATTCCTACTGGCCGGCCATGTGGGGGAGGTACTGACCGGGATGGTCGTACAGGTGGAAGGCGCCAAGGGGCGCGCGACCATGCTGCTCGACGAGCCGGCGGTGCGAGTGCGCACGGAGGCCGACGGCCTTGTCGAAGGGACTCGGGCTGCCATACGGCTCGTCGCAGTCGATAAAAAAGCGCACCGAGTTGATGTCGAGCTAATGAAATAGCTAGTGACAGGACCGTTGACCTGGCACCCTGGAACCATGGGTGACGAAATCGGCCGTAATGTGTCCTGGTTCTATTGCTTGCGCCACCACTCCGTGGAACGCGAAGGTGAATGCAAGGCTACGGATCGATTGGGCCCGTATCCGAGTCCGGACGCCGCCGCGCATGCGCTGGAGTCCGTGCATGAGCGCGAAGATCGTCTGGAGCAGGAGGATCGGGAATGGACAGGCACGCCACCGGCTGAAACCGAATAGCGAGCCAATCCACAGGTAACACACACCCGGGTCGCACAATCGTGCCCGACAGCGATGAGATGATCACGATCATGCGTCTGACCCCGACAAGCTCGGCCCACCCGGTAAGGATCCTGGCTGTGCTGGCGGTCCTCGCACTCGTCGCCTCCTGCAGCAGCACTATCGCCGGAAACCCGCTCGGCACCGACAGCAGTGGGTCGACGTCAGGCTCTGCTGGCAACAGCGGTGAGGACGCCACACACCAGGTCACCGAACCAGCGACTCCGGGCTCCGATGGCACTACCGGCACTGCAGGTGCGAACGCTTCCGGGGTTGGCGGTGCCCCCGAACTTGCCCGGTATTACGGCCAGAAACTCGAGTGGGGCGGCTGCAAACCGTTTGCCATGTCGAAAGATGACCAGGCGGCGTATGCAAACCCTAAAATCCAGTGCGCCCGGCTGACTGTCCCGCTCGACTATGCGCACCCCGACGGCACCACCATCACGATCGCCGTGGTTCGCCAGGAGGCGACCGGTGCTCGAATCGGATCCGTTGTTTTCAACCCAGGAGGACCCGGCGCATCCGGCGTTTCGGTCGTGGCGTCACTGGCTCAATATGGCATCGACCCCGACCTGGCCGCCCGATTCGATTTCATCGGTTTCGACCCCAGAGGCGTCGGGTCCTCCGAGCCGCGCATCGCCTGCCAGAGTGACAAGTCACAGGACAAAGGTCGCGCCGAGAACTGGCCCGGATTCATGGTGTCATCGACGCCCGCCGAAGTTGACGCCGCGAACAATGTGTCGAAGGAGTTCGTCGCAGACTGTGTAAAAACCATCTCCGGTGAGGGGGTTGACGGAAAGGCGTTCCTCGCGCAAGTCGGCACCACCAACGTCGCTAAGGACCTAGACGTGCTGCGCGCCGCCCTTGGTGATAGCAAACTGACCTATGTCGGATGGTCGTACGGAACAAGTATCGGCACGCAGTATGCCGAGCAATTCCCGACGAAAGTTCGCGCGATGATCCTCGACGGTGCAGTCGACCCAGCAGTAGACACCGCGACTGACAGCCTGCAGCAGACCACAGCGTTTCAAAAGGCCTTCGACAAATTTGCCGCCTGGTGCGCACCGCGGCAAGGATGCCCCTGGAGCAACGCTGCCGACGCGGTGAAGCGCTTTCAGTCATTTGCACAGCCGCTGATGAAGACGCCGCTGGCTCTGTCCGATGGGCGGGTGCTCAGCTTTCTGGATGCCGTCATAGGGGTGGCCAACGCACTGTATTCGGACACATCGTGGCCGGCGCTGCAGCAGGCCGTGAGTGACCTTGCAAGCGGCCACGGCGAGGCCCTGATGGCGTTGGCCGACGAATACAACGGCCGGGACTCCTCCGGTCACTATTCGGGAATGCTGGAAGCGTTCACGGCGATTCGCTGTATGGACTCCGACCGCATCACCGATGCTGCTACCACGACAGAACTCAACAGAAAGCTCATCAAAGCTGCGCCATTCCAAGATAACGGTCAACCAGCTGCTGCAGTATTCGACACCTGCGCGTTTTGGCCCGTGCCGCCGACTTTGTTGCCGCACACCCCCCACCCCACAGGTCTCACGCCGGTGCTTGTCGTATCCACCACCGGTGATCCCGCTACGCCGTACCAATCCGGTGTCGATCTCGCGAAAGACCTCAAGGGACGCCTCCTCACCGTCGAAGGGACACGTCATACGGGGTACATGCTTTCCGGCCTGCAGTGCGTCGACACCATCGGCGACAAATACCTGATCACGTTGACGCTGCCCGACAACGGCGCCAAGTGCTCCTCGTGAGCCTCGACCTCTAGGGTAAGCGCATGGACAGTCAGCAGCAGTACGTGCTTCGCACACTGGAGGAACGAGGCATCCGCTACGTGCGGCTATGGTTCACGGATGTGCTTGGCCTACTGAAATCGGTGGCGGTGGCGCCTGCGGAATTAGAGAGCGCATTCACCGACGGGATCGGTTTCGACGGGTCTGCGATCGAGGGCTTCGCGCGGGTCCACGAATCCGACATGATTGCTCGTCCGGATCCGGCAACCTTCCAAGTGCTGCCCTGGGCAGACTCGGCGGGAAATCCGCATTCCGCTCGAATGTTCTGCGATATCGCCATGCCCGACGGGACGCCGTCATGGGCTGATCCTCGCCATGTCCTGCGCCGAGTTCTCGGCGAAGCCGCAGCCATGGGTTTCACCTGCTACGTACATCCGGAGATTGAATTCTTCCTGCTGAAGAACATGCCAGCCGATGGGTCCGAGCCGGAACCTGCTGACCAGGGCGGATTCTTCGACCAGACCACGTACAACGTGGCGCCGGACTTTCGACGCCAAGCCATCGAATCACTTGAATCTATGGGCATCTCTGTCGAGTTCTCCCATCACGAGGGTGCTCCCGGGCAGCAGGAGATCGACCTTCGCTATGCCGATGCGATGACGATGGCGGATAACGTCATGTCGCTGCGCTACGTCATCAAAGAAGTGGCCCGGAACCAGGGTGTCTACGCGTCATTCATGCCGAAGCCGTTCCCGCAATACCCAGGATCGGCCATGCACACTCACTTCTCCCTCTTTGAGGGGGAAACCAACGCGTTCCACGACCCGGACGAGCCGAACCAAATGTCCGCGACCGGGCAAGCGTTCCTTGCCGGGGTCCTCAAGCATGCGCCGGAGCTCACCGCGGTCTGCTGCCAGTACGTCAACTCCTACAAGCGACTAGTGATGGGTGAAGAAGCACCAACTGCGGTGTCCTGGGGGCAGGCGAACAGGTCCGCGTTGATCAGGGTGCCGAACTACTCGCTGCGCCGCTCCGCCAGCCAGCGGCTCGAGATCCGGCTACCCGATTCGGCGACGAATCCGTACCTGATGTTCGCCGTCGTCGTGGCGGCCGGTCTGGAGGGGATCCGCAAGGGCTACGAACTGCCACCGGAAGCCGAAGAGGATGTCTCGTTCCTGTCCGCCGCTGAGCGGCGGGCGCTCGGCTATACGGACCTGCCGTTATCGCTGGGTGGCGCACTCACCGTGATGGAATCATCCGACTTGGTGGCGCAGGCGCTGGGCGAGCACGTCTTCGAGTTCTTTCTCCGGAACAAGGCGGCGGAATGGGAAACCTACCGACGCCAGGTGACGTTCTACGAGCGGCAGCGCTACCTCGCGCTGTGACGCTTAGGGCTGTCCGGTAACTGCAGCGCCGCAACGGCGAAGGTGGACAACTGAGCCGCTAACTCGGCGTCGCTGAGCGGAGACGTGAACGTGCCCACGGCATTAAACATGCCGAACACGGCATGCACTCCGGTCCGTACCCGCTCCTCATCCCAGGTCGGATGGATGGCAGCGAGCAAAATCCGCCATTCGGTGACCAGCCCGCGCTGGCGAAGCCGCAGCCGTTCCGCGTGCTCGCGTGGTAGATGGTGCACCTCGCGAACGAAAATTGCCATCAATTCCCGCCGGGCCGCGACCCCCGCCGCGTACCAGGCGATGCGGGCCCGAAGCGTAGCGGCCGGATCAGCCTTGGACGCTGGCACGGGCTTAGCTTCGTGCGGCTGCGGCGCCACGGCGTCGATGATCGTGTCAATCACGGCCGTGAGCACGGCGGCCTTCGAATCGAAATGTCGGTAGATCGCCGGGCCCGTCACTCCGACGGCCGCGCCAATATCGTCCATCCCGACACCGGGAAACCCATGCCGGGCGAAGAGTTCCGCAGCTGCCGCAACGATGGCGGCCCGTCTCTTGGTGCCGCGCAGCGTCGAGCGGGTCGGGCGCACCACGATGCTCGGTGCGGGAACCGCCGAGGAAAGCGTCATACCTGGCGCAATACCCGGCTCTGTATCGTCCCCGCTGTCGGTCAATCGATCGTCCCCCCGCGCTCCACCCGCGGCCGGGGGATACGCCATTTACGAACCAGACATGCTCGGTTGAAGGCGTAGAAGCCCAGCGCCGCCCCCTTCAGTGATTGGCCGGACTTGTCGCCCTTGGGGAATTTCACGGCGATCTTGCGGGTCATTCTGCGCCCGAACATGACGGAGTCCGCTACCGCAGCCAAGATCATCACCATCAAGATGAGCGGACCGAGATTCGCCACGGCCGGCGTCGGAATCGCCAATGTTAAAAATGACAGCACCGCGATCGGAAGCAGCAACCCGGCGAGATTGCGGCGTGTATCGACGAGATCGCGCACATACGCGCGGACCGCGCCCTTATCCCGCGGCAGCAGATACGCGTCGTCGCCGGACATCATGCGCTCGCGCCGTTGCCCCGCCATTTCGCGCCGCTCGTCCTTCGTGAGCTTTGGCCCGCCGGTCTTCTTGGTGCGCTTGTAGGCCTCGCGTTGCGTGCGTGGCGGAGGAGCGACGGGGCCCCGACGCCGCTCCGCTTCACGTCGCTTCGGCGTCGGTCGACCCTTGCCTGCGCTGCCCTCCGGCAGCGCGGCGTGATCGGCCGTAGCCGCATCCTCAAGGGCTCGAGCGGTCAGTTCGGCAGGCTTCTTTCGCAGCAGACTCACGTACGCCAGCCTAAGGCAGAGCGCGGACTGCTCGCGCATCTGGCATCATCGTCACGGCGGGGCGAAATTCGGGACAGGGCATAAACCCTGGGCACTGGCTAGCCGGTGCCTGCACCGAATTGCCTTCAAACGGGTGGTCTCCGTACAGAGACCCTCACAAAGGAGCACAGACATGACAATGGTGAGTACCCCTGTCGCGAAGCCTGGACACAACGTCGCGCTTACTGATGCGGCGGCTGACAACGCCCGCAGGCTCATTGATCGCGATGGCAACCAGAACATGATGCTGCGCATGGCCGTTCAGCCGGGCGGCTGCTCAGGGCTGCGCTACGAGCTGTTTTTTGACGATCGCACCCTCGAGGGCGACGAAGTGGTCGAGTTCTCCGGCGTGAAGCTGGTCGTCGACCAGATGAGTAAGCCCTACGTCGACGGCGCCACAATCGATTACACCGACACTCTGGAAAAGCAGGGCTTCGCTATCGACAACCCCAATGCCGGTAGCTCGTGCGCCTGCGGGGATTCCTTCCACTAAATTTTCTTCCATCGTTGTGCCGCCGCGCGACTGTGCGGTGCACGGCTCAACTGTTCAGCATCCAGCCCAGATTTGTCGTCAGGAAGTCAGTGACACGTGAACCCAGCATCGCGCACACATCGACCGGTCGTCGTGACGGGATCGATCGCCTCAGATCATCTGATGCGTTTCCCAGGCAATTTCACTGACTCGCTACTCGCCGACCAGCTCGACCGGGTTTCACTGTCGTTCCTCGTCGACGACCTCGTCGTGCGACGCGGCGGTGTTGCCGCGAATATTGCGTTCACCATGGGTGTGCTCGGCGCGCGAACAGTGCTCGTCGATGCGGTAGGCCACGATTTCTCGGACTATGACTCGTGGCTTACCCGGCACGGAGTCGACACATCCCACATTCTTCGGTGTAGCGACGTAGCAACGGCCCGGTTCGTGTGCACCACTGACGAAGCAATGAATCAAATTGGCTCGTTCTATGCCGGCGCTATGGCGCGGTCCCGAGAAATCGAATTGGCCCCAGTCATTGAGGCTATTGGCGGTGTTGATCTGGTGATGATCAGTGCTGGCGACCCGGATGGTATGGCGCGGCACGCGGCCGAATGCCGCGCCAATGGCTGGACGTTTGCCGCCGATCCGTCGCAGCAGCTCGCGCGCATCACCGGGGAACAGGCGCGAGAGTTGGTGTTGGGCGCCGAAATGTTGTTCTCTAACGATTACGAGCTAGGTCTGATCCAGGCGAAAACTGGTTGGTCCGCCGCCGATATCGCCGAGAAGGTGCATACCAGGATCACCACGCACGGCGCCGACGGCGTAGAAATCACCTCAGCCGGCGTAGACCCGCTGCATGTTCCAGTAGTTCCGGAGCACGGCAAAATCGATCCAACGGGGGTCGGTGACGCGTTCCGAGGTGGATTCCTCGCAGGGCGTACGGCGGATCTACCGGTGCAACGCTGTGCCGAACTCGGCGCTCTGATGGCGACGTTGGTATTAGAGACCGTGGGCACGCAAGAATACGAGTTCGACATTCCGGCAGCGACTGATCGGCTCGCTGGCGCCTATGGCGACGATGCGGCCCGTGAAATCGGCACGGCGCTCGGCTGGTAAAGCGGTCGGCAGTAGCGCTGTCCGGGTCTACGGCAGGGGACTACAGCCGCACCGGGTAGACAGGTTCCGGCACCACCGGCTGGATCTCACCGGTCACGAATATCGCGTGCCAGAGTAGAAACACCAGGATCGTCCAAATGCGCCGCGAGTGGTCTGCCTTCCCGGCCCGATGGTCGTCCAGTAGCTGAAGGACTGCGGCCGCATCGAAGTACTCGTCGGTCTGCGCGCTGCTGATGATGCTCCGTGCCCATTCATAGGAGCCCTCCGCAAGAAAGTGCCGGATCGGAACCGGGAAACCGAGTTTGCGTCGATGAAGCACATGCGGCGGCACGATGGTGGACAGCGCGCGGCGCAATGCCAGTTTTGTGGTCTGTGGTGTGACCTTCTCGGAAGCGGGGATCGTGCGTGCGACCTCGAACACCTCGCGGTCCAGGAACGGCACCCGCAGTTCCAGCGAGTTGGCCATCGTCATTTTGTCCGCCTTGACGAGGATGTCGCCGCGCAGCCACGTGAAAAGGTCGATGTGCTGCATGCGGGCGATTGGATCCCAGCCGGTCGATGCGGCAAAAATCGGATCGGTAGCGTCGTGAAACGACCGCTGCGGGTTGTATCGGCGCAGTAATCCGGCGAGCTGATCTTCGCGGAAGATGCGAGCGTTGCCGTAGTAGCGATCCTCCAGGTCTAGCGCCCCGCGTCGCAGCATGTCTTTGCCGCGAACCCCGTCGGGCAGAGCGCGCCCTACCGCAGCCAAACCGCGGCGCAACGGTGACGGGAGCCCTGTGATCATTCGCAGGCTGTGCGCCTCACGGTAGATGTTGTAGCCGCCGAACAATTCGTCTGCGCCTTCGCCGGATAACACCACCTTGACGTGTTTCCGCGCCTCGTTCGCCACGAAATAGAGCGGTACTAAGGCAGGATCGGCTACCGGATCGTCCAGGTACCAAATAATTAGCGGCAGTGTCTCAGTGAGTTCCTGCTCGGTGACGATGCGCACCACGTGTTTCACGCCGATCGCGGCCGCGGATTCGGCGGCGACGTCGACCTCCGAATACCCTTCGCGCTCGAATCCTATCGTGAACGTGATGAGGTTTGGGTTGTACTTCTTCGCCAATGCCGCGATCGCAGTGGAGTCGATGCCACCAGACAGGAACGCTCCCACCGTCACATCTGCGCGCATGTGCTTGGCCACAGAATCGTCGAGCGCATCGGCAATGCGGTGGTACAGGTCCCCGCGTTCGGCAGCGCTGTGCACCGCCTTTGGGACGAACGTGGGATTGAAATACCTATGTATGACGACGTCCTCACCAGGCCGCACCCGCAGCGTTGAGCCTGATTCAACCTTGGCGATTTTGGTGTCCATCGTGGCGGGCTCGGGCACATATTGGAGGACGAGGTAATGCTGTAGGGCGACGTCATACACGGTAGCGGCGCCCACTAACTCGCGTAGTGATTTTGCCTCGGACGCAAACGCCACCCCGTCGGGTAGCTGGGCGAAGTAGAGCGGCTTGATCCCGAATGGATCCCGGGCCCCGAACAACACCCGCTCGGCTGTGTCCCAGATCAAGAAGGCGAACATGCCCCGCAGTCGGGAGACGCTGTCCGGACCCCAATGGTGATAGGCCGCAAGGATTGCCTCGCCATCGCCTTCGGTGTCGAACGAGGTACCGAATTGATCCGTGAGCTCCTGGCGAAGCTCAAGGTAGTTGTAGATTTCCCCGTTGAAGACGAGCGCATACCGGTCGGGGGATTCCGGCGGACCCCAGCGCAGCGGCTGGTGCGAATGCTCGATGTCGATAATCGATAGCCGATTGAATCCGAACGCGACATCGGCGTCGAACCAGGTCCCTGAGTCATCGGGTCCGCGGTGGCGGGCACACCGCATGCCGACTGTCAGCGCCGAGGCGCGCGAGCCGGCATCTCCGATATGGGATACGAACCCCATGAGACCGCACATGTCCCATCCCTTCAATTCCCTTAGTCCACGTCCTGGGCGTGCCCCGCCGCAATGCTCCAGCCATGGGAAGACGCGCCGCGGTGGACGTGGTAGCACATCCAACCTTCCCATCCTGCATGATCATTGCGAAGATGAATGTCATAGGTACTGGTGTTTCGTGCCTGTCCGGCTCACGTCTGTTCGTGTCCCGGTGCTGTGAACTGGGTCGCGGTGGCGGGCTCGTTGCGGGAGGGTTGTTGGCGGTGGGTGTTGACGCGCCGGATGTGGCCCCGACGTGTGGCTTGCGAGCTTGTCGAGTAACCTGGCAGATGATCTCGGGCCATGTCCGGGCGCATGAACGGGTGGGCCGAACGGCCTCGCCGGTGGTAGCGGCGCAGCAACGCGCCGTGACGAGGAAGGCGCAAACGCACGTGGCTGGAACTCGAGCGGCACGTCGCCTAGTACTGGGCGGCCTGGCGGCTATTGCCATGGTTGCCCTGAGCGGATGTTCGGTGGCAGACCTCCCGCGGTATGGGTGGCCGCAAAGCGCCAGCGTGCAGGGCGAGAAAATGCAGTTCCTATGGTCAGGCATGTTTACCGCGGCCCTGGTGGTTGGTGCGATCGTGTGGGGCCTCATGTTCTGGTGCTTTATTGTGTACCGGAAGCGTCGGAACTCGCCGCTGTATCCGAAGCAGACCCGAGAGAACCTACCGGTCGAGCTGGTTTACACGGCTATTCCGTTCATCCTGGTCGCGGCGATCTTCTACACCGGCGCTACGGTGCAGAACGAAGTGCTGAAAATGAATCCCAACCCAGATGTGGTTGTCAACGTTACGGCCTTCAAATGGAACTGGGACTTCGCCTACGAAGGCTCCACCACTCCTTCCGGTGGTCTGATTCACACGATCGGTACATCCGAAGAGGTCCCGGTCCTGATTCTGCCGAACAATAAGACTGTTGAATATGTGCTGGACAGCAAAGACGTGGTGCACTCGTTCTGGGTACCGGCATTCGACTTCAAACGTGACGTATTCCCTTTTCCCGAGGCCAACAACTCCGATAATCGATTCCAGACCACACTGAAGCGCGAAGGTGCTTGGGTCGGGCATTGCGCGGAGCTGTGCGGTACCTACCACGCGGCAATGAACTTTGAGGTCCGGTCGGTGCCGGATGATATTTACGCGGCGTACATCAAGGCTCGCGAGACGGGACTGAGCAACTCGGCCGCACTGACAAAGGTCGGAAACGACTTTCCCAATTGCAAGGCATTGTGCAGCTCGACGTCGACCACGACATACCCGCTTCAGACAAACCGGACGGCGAAGGCCGCAACACCGATCCCAGAGGGCGTGGTGGGGTTGACCAATGGCAAGTAACGATAGCCAACAGGTGACGGTTCAGCACATCGAATCGGACGAACGCCCACCCAAGGCCATGAGGGTCGAAGCGTACGTATTCTTCGCTACGTCGTCGTTCTTCATTGCGGCCGGAATCATCTACGGCTTTTGGACGAACGCGACTGGCGTCGCGCCAGGACCCGAATGGGGCGGCCTGTTGGCATTGCTGCTCACCGGACTGATGCTGGCGATGATCGGCACTTTCCTGTGGTTCGGTTCGCGTCGTATGGAGCGAGCCCGTCCGGAAGATGACCCCGATGCTGCGGTTTCCGACGGCGCCGGCGACGTCGGCTTTTTCCCGGCCGCCTCGTACTGGCCGCTGGCACTTGCTGGCGCTGCTATGTTCATCGCCATCGCAGTCGCATACTGGCTGTTCTGGATGATTGTGATGGGCTTCGGCTTTTTGTTCCTGGCACTGACCGGTTGGCTGTTCGAATACCAGCGGGCACACGCCGACCACTAATCCACCACGTATGACGGCGCCCCCGACGCAACTCGCGTCAGGGGCGCCGTTGTCGTTCCTATTTGTCGTCCCGGACGAGGCGCGCGGTCAGGGATGTCCTGTGCGTTCCCGGTGCGCACAGCCCGGCCAGCAGCAGGGGCGTCGCTCGCCCAGGCTGAGCTTGTCGCAGGCGATGTCGATGCGCCGTGCTCGCGTGTCAACCCGCTTCGCGTCCTCGACCCAACAGATGAACTCGTTACGGGCGAGGGGAGTGATGTCCATCCATGCCGCCGCTGCCGCCTCATTCGCCGTGAGCGCGGTAGAGAGGTCCGCCGGCAACTCGTGTACAACTCCGCCGGGGAATGCGCCCTGAGCGACTTCTGGCGAGGGGGACGTCATACCTGAACACTACAGAGGAGAACCGGCCACGCCCTGAATAGACGACATCTGAATAGACGGCTACGGCGGCCGTCCCTCGAAGGGACCGCCGCCGTAGTCGTCGCTACATCGTAGGGAAATCAGCCGCGCGTGAGTTCTCCGACAGAATCAGGCTCGTCGGAGTCTGTGTCTTCATGGCTGTACGCGATGACGCCGGTCTGGTCCTTGGGAGACCACACACCGGGTACCGCGCGGCCGGCTGCGCCGAGCTCATTCATCTTCTTCGGAACCGCAGCACCTTGATACTCCAAGGGGATGGGATGGCCGTGCTCGTCAACATCACCGAGCGGCTGATGCACCTCGTAGAATTCGCCGGTCGGCGAACGGCGGACAACGCCGGTCTCGACTCCGTGCTCCAATACATCCCGGTCGTGATGCTGGAATCCCAGGCACAGCCGGTAGGTGACCATGTAGGCAAGTACCGGTAGCAAGATGGATCCGATGCGCCCGATCCAGGTCATCACGTTGAGCGATATGTCGAGTTTAAGAGCGAAAATATCGTTGGCACCGTTGATGAGGTTGATGATGTAGAACGCGAGGAAAGCGGCACCAAGTGCGGTACGAACTGGAACGTCGCGAGGCCGTTGCAGCAAGTTATGAATCGCGCTGTCCTTCGTGTACTTCCGTTCGATTGACGGATACATGAGCACCAGGACCATCAGCAACGTCGCGGCCAAGATGGATGGGAAGAACACCGCCGGGATCATGTAGTGGCCAAACAGGTTGCGTATCTCCCAATCCGGCCATACTCGAACCATGCCGTCCAAAAAGCCCATATAAAAGTCCGGTTGAACACCTGCAGACACCTGCGAGGGGTTGTATGGACCGATAGTCCACACCGGGTTGATCTGGAATATGCCAGACAACAGTACGATCGTCCCGAATACGACGGCGAAGAATCCACCGCCCTTCGATGCGAACGACGGCAGCACTCGGACGCCAACGACGTTCTTCTCGGTTCGCCCCGGCCCGGGGAACTGAGTGTGCTTTTGGAACCACACCAGCGCAACATGGAGGCCAATGAGGGCAAGCAGCAAACCGGGGATAATGAGTACGTGCAGCGAGTAGAAGCGCCCGATAACGATCGTTCCGGGATAGTCCCCGCCGAAGACCGCCCAATGCATCCAGGTGCCAATCACCGGGATCGAAAGTACGAATGCGCTGACCGCGCGAAGGCCGGTGCCGGAGAGTAGGTCATCCGGCAGCGAGTAGCCGAGGAAGCCCTCGGCCATGCCTGTGACCAACAGCAGAACGCCGAGGATCCAGTTGAGTTCGCGCGGTTTGCGAAACGCGCCGGTGAAGAAGACGCGCATCATGTGCAGCATCATTCCGGCGATGAAGATCAGTGCTGCCCAATGATGGATTTGGCGAATCAGAAGGCCACCACGCACTTCCATGGAGATATCCAGCGTCGACGCGTAGGCGTGTGACATCGGAATACCGCGCAACTGCGTATACACGCCCTGATAGACGGTTTCGCCCATAGACGGGTCGAAGAACAGAGTCAGGTAGACACCGGACAGCAATACCACGACGAACGAATAAAGCGCGACCTCGCCGAGCATAAAGGACCAGTGCGTCGGGAAGACCTTGTTCATCGCAGCGCGCAGTCCAGGCGCAGCGTGGTAGCGCTCGTCGGCCTCCTTCGCGGCTTTGGGCAGCAACGCGCCCAATCCGCCGGAAGACTTTGTCGAAGTCGTCAGGCGGCTCACGAGTTCTCCTTGGGCAGTTGGCCGAACGGCGGGAATACCGGCTTCGGCTCCGGCAGAATCGGCGGGTGTGATCCCCAGGGAGAGCTGCCCTGGAAAGATTCCCAAAATCCCGGCCCGACCGGTTCGATGAAGTCATGAACGGCGATGAAATAACCCTCGTCGTCGACGGAGATGGGCAATTGCGGCAGGGGCCTGGTTGCTGGCCCGAATACCGGCTTTGCGCCGTTACGGACATCGAATTGCGACTGGTGGCAGGGGCAGAGAACTCGGCCAGTCTGATCCTCGTACAGCGACACCGGGCAGCCGACGTGCGTGCAAATCTTCGAATAGGCGTAAAAATTGCCGTACTCGAAGCCGTCTTGGCCGGTGCGAATCAGGACTTTCTCGCTCGGGCGCAAACGGAACAACATGACCGCCGCATCCGATGCAGTCGCTCCACCAGGAACCCCGGGGAACACCGTCATGATCGAGCCCGTGGCGAGATCCTCCGGGCGAACGAATGTGCCGTCCTGCCCGGTGAGTCGAACCTTTGTGCCGTCCGCAGCAGGGCGCCACGGTGTGACCCATAGGTCGGAATCCTTGCCCTTTGCCCAGGGGTTCGAGATGAGCCCACCGATCGGTGCCACCAGCGCTGCGGCCGCCAAGCCGCCACCAGCCACCAGTAGTGACATCTTCAGTAGCCCGCGCCGGTTTCGGAGGCCGGTCTTGTCTAGTGTGTCTGTGAGTTCGGCGCCCAAAGTGCGCTGGTCGTGTTCTGCTGAACCGCCGACATGACGCTCCTGCACCGCAACCTCGTGCGGGGCGATTCTGCGCGCGATCGACATGACTCCGAGCCCAAGGGACAGGATCGAGCCGCCGAGGGTGATTCCGAGGAGCGGCGTGAAGAGCGCGTAGGTCCACTGCTTCGACGAGAACGGGTCTTCGTAGCCGGCAGGCCATGCCACAAAAATGACAACGAACGCGAGGCCGAACAGCCCTGACAGGAAGAACCACTTAGCGACCTGACGCTCCGCTCGCTTTTCGGCGGGGGAGTTCGGTTCGAATCGCGGGCCGT
The DNA here is from genome assembly GCA_039924545.1 of Nakamurella sp. Classification (GTDB taxonomy): domain Bacteria; phylum Actinomycetota; class Actinomycetes; order Mycobacteriales; family Nakamurellaceae; genus Nakamurella. The sequence continues at coordinate 28,037 of JBDTAR010000024.1, forward strand.
ATTCGACGAGTTCAACGCCGTTGAGTCGTGCGCCGAGGCGCGCCAACTCTTCCTGCGTCATCCCGGCCATTTCGTCACTGGTGGGGATTTTGGTGTCTTTCACGTTCATGAGCGCGACCCCGACCACAGTGAGATGGACACGATGACACCCATTCCGACGAGGAAGGCGATGAGGCCTTCAGGTGCGGGACCGAAACCTCCGAGGTCGTATCCGCCGGGCGAAACGGTGTCCGCGGATGCGCGGACGTACTTGATGATGTCAAGCTTCTCGCTCGGGGTTAGTTGAGCATCGGAAAATGTCGGCATGTTTTCTGGGCCGGACAGCATTGCTGCGTAGGCCTCTTTGTCCGTCGCCTTATCGAGCGGCGGGGCGTACTTACCCTGCGAGAGTGCGCCGCCTTTACCGGTGAAGTTGTGGCAAGACGCGCAGTTCAGGCGGTAGAGGTCGGCACCCTTCGCGACGTCGGCATTCGAGATGTCGATCGTGCCAGGAATCTGTGTGCCGCCGCCAATCGACTGTACGTACGCAGCGATAGCGTCGATGTCCTTCTCATTGGAGAAGAAGGGGATAGCGCGTGGCATCTCGGCGCCGTTCGCCTTCGCGGGCATGCGGCCGGTGGCTAATTGGAAGTAGGTGTTTGCCTGGCCAGCGCCGATCAACGATGGGCCCCTGCCGTCGACCCCTTGCAGGTTCTCGCCGTGGCAACTGATGCACGTACGGTCGTAGAGGTCTTTGCCGTGCGCGATCGTCTGCGCGTCGACGGACTCTGCCGAGGCAGTATTGCCGGTCGGCGCGAACACGGAATAGCCGACTCCGAGGACACCCAGCGCTAGGGCCAGCGCGACGAACGCGGTCGCCCTACGAAGTGTCTTCGATCGGCGGCGGAATCGCCCACCGCTCATGTGTGTCACACCATCCTCCTGAACGTGTTGCATGGGCTCGGACTGCTTACCTCGTCGATGCACTGAGATCACCGGATGATGAAGATCGTGGCGAAGAGCGCGATCCAGACAATGTCGACGAAGTGCCAGTAGTAGGACACAACGATGGCGCTGGTGGCCTGAGCAGGGGTGAACTTGCTCATCTTTGTCCGTGCTATCAAGAGCAAGAAGGCGATCAAACCGCCGATGACGTGCAACCCGTGGAAACCCGTCGTGAGGTAGAAGACCGTGCCATACGCGCTGGAAGACAGTGTCGTTCCCTCAGAGACCATGTTGTAAAACTCGAAGCTCTGGCCGATCACAAACGTCAGGCCCATCAGGAAGCTAATGAGGTACCAGCGTCGCAGGCCGAACACATCGCCTCGTTCTGCGGCCCACACACCGAACTGGCAGGTAAACGAACTCAGCACCAGAATGATGGTGAACACGAGGTCGTACCAGATGTCCAAGTGGACTGTCGAAGGTGGCCACTCTCCGCCGGGCGCCACGGCGCGGGCGGTGAAATAGATACCGAAGAGTCCAGCGAAGAACATCAACTCACTTGCGAGCCACACGATTACCCCGACGCTGACCATGTTCGGTCGGTTCAAGGTATGGATGCGCGCGCTGATCGCAGAGTTGTCTGCCGGCGTCGTAGTCGTCACACGTGGATTATGGCGCCTTCGCGCTCGCTTCGCTCCCCCGGGGGTCGGCGGGTTGCAACTTGTGCTGCAAAGTGCCTGTACAACGTGTGGCGGTGCACAAAATGACCCGCTCTGGCGGGCTGTAGCTCACGTGGCGGCGCTGGTTGACCGGCGTCATGAAGCTTCGTCACGTCGATCTGTCAGCATCGGTCCCAGAACACAGCGGTGGCCGTGCGCGATCTGGAGACTCTCTGGGCAGTCGCTGTGTGCCGGTAGATGTGCGCCCATTACGATCGCGGAGGGGCCTTGTGGCTCTGCTATGCCCGATCGAGTACGAAAAGGTGGACGATCGCGATGAGCAATCCGGTGGTGTTGGTATATAGCAACCGCGCCGAGGTGCGAGAAACCGTGATTCTGGGAATCGGACGGCGGCCCGCTCGTGACGTAGGGCGCGTCGACTTCTTGGAATGTTCGACCGTTGCCGAAGTACTGATGGCGGTCGACGACAACGCCGCGGATGTACTGGTCCTCGACGCTGAAGCGCAGCCCGCTGGCGGGATGGGTGTGAGTCGGCAGATTCATTTGGAGGCGACCATTATTCCGCCGGTCATTATGTTGATACGGCGCCAAGACGACCGGTGGTTGTCGACCTGGGCGAAGGCTGACGAGGTGCTGATGTACCCGCTAGACCCAGTCAGCGCTGCAGAGGCCGTTGCTGCGGTTCTGCGCCGCCGAGCGGAGGCTTCGTCAGTCGGCAGCGCCTTACAGTGACGTCCGTCGCGCACTCCGTTTCATGGCCGGCTGTGTTGTCCGGCCTTGTAGCGCGCGCCGACCTGTCGAGCGTGCAGACGGCGTGGGTGATGGACGAGGTGATGAGCGGGCGGGCGACGGCGGCTCAGATTGCTGCGTTCGCCGTGTCGCTTCGTGCCAAAGGCGAGACCCCCGCAGAGTTGGCGGGCCTTGTGCATGGAATGTTGGGGCACGCGAATCTGCTGGATATCCCTGGTCGATCCGTCGACATCGTCGGGACTGGCGGAGACCGTGCTAACACCGTCAATATTTCCTCGATGGCCGCCGTAGTGACTGCCGCGGCCGGCGCCGTTGTCGTGAAGCACGGAAACCGTGCGGCATCGTCCAGCTGTGGCTCTGCTGACCTGCTGGAAGGATTAGGCGTGGCGATTTCACTGTCGCCCACGGCCGTGGCGGCATGTGTCGCCGAGGTTGGCATTGGTTTCTGTTTTGCGCCGGTGTTTCATCCTTCGTTCCGGCACACGGCCTCGCCGCGGCGTGAGATGGGTATCCCCACTGTTTTCAACTTCCTGGGGCCACTCACTAATCCTGCCCAACCCGCGGCCGGGGCGATCGGTTGCGGTGACGCGCGAATGGCGCCCATCATGGCGCAGGTTTTCGCGGATCGCGGCTGCGATGTGCTGCTTTTCCGCGGGGACGATGGACTTGACGAGCTGACCACGACGACAACGTCGACTGTATGGATCGTTCGTGACAGGGCAGTCACTACTACCACGGTGGACCCTGCTGCTTTGGGTATCGCGCGCAGCGTCCCGGCGGATCTTCGCGGCGGAGACGTGCCGGTCAACGTCGAAGTGGCTCAGCGTGTTTTCGAAGGGGCAAACGGGCCGGTGACCGACGCTGTCGTGCTCAATGCAGCCGCGGCGTTGGCCGCTCATACGGGTCTCTCGGGAGACGTCAACGCGGATCTTGCCGTCGGCATTGACCGTGCTCGCGCCGCGATTCGTTCGGGTGCAGTCAGCGATTTAGTGCAGCGGTGGGAGACGGTTTCAACGCGATTGGCGGACGCTCAAGCCTCGTAGCTGGTCGCTCCGGCAGGGCGAAGCGCTAGGCATGCATGCCGATGGAGAAGGCGTCGTCCCCGTCGCGCTTCGAATATGACCGAAACGCAATATGCGTGACGGTGCTCTTCACCCCGCGAACCCTGCCAATATGCTCCGGAATGATCGACGCGATGCCCTCATGATCGTCGGCCTGTACGACAGCGATGACATCAACATCCCCCGCACATGAGTAGACAGCCTGCACGCCGGCGAGATCTGCGATCGCCTGTGCCGCCTCGGAAATTTCGGTGGGCTCAATATCGATGAGCACGATCGCGGTGACCATGAAACTCCCCTTACAAAGCGATTGATGGCGTCTGGTGCATAACTGACGCCAGGCCGATCGTATCGTTGACCGCCAGCACAAGCGCGGTCGATCATCGTGAGTCGAATTCCACCGCACGGTGTGCAGCCGAAACCAGGCTAGCGAAATCCCGCCACCGGCTCACGCCGTCGGCCGGAAGCGACCATCCCGCCGTGCTTCGGACGATACGGACACCGTGTCCTTCGACATGTGCCAGGATCGTCGCGGACTCTTCCGTGGACGCGGCGGGGACATGGACGGGCCCGTCTAGCACCGATTCTGCTGACTCGACGAGAAGGTTGACTACCGGCATTGGATCGACGCCTCTGAGCGCCACGCCAGCGGCCACCAGTCGCCCGCGCCGCACAATGGTGATTTCCCACCCACCCGTCCCATTTGGAGTCGCAGTGATCAACTCGTCGATGCCGGTGAACGCCCGCAACCGTTCCGACCGACCCAACTCGTCAATGATTGCCGCCAAATGGTCACGCGCTTGTGCTGCGGCGTCGTAGTGCCCTTCTGTCGATAGCAGTTCCATGTGGCGGCGCAGGTCGTTCAGGACGTCACCGACGCGACCCTCGGCCAGGTGTTCGGCGCCACGCACGGACCGAACCGCGTCGATGACGAGACGCCCAGCTGTCCGGGATGTGAACGGACCAAGCACGTTGTCGGTGGGTTCCGGTCGTATAGCAGTGAGTGTCATTAAGCGACTCGGTGCCGGTCCGATCCGGAGCCAGTACATGCGTTGTGGATGTTTCGATCGGCGGTTGTAGGGCGGTTGGTGGGCGGCGATGAGGCGCTGCTCCCGGACTTCACCTTCCAGCCGAGACGAGCACACGACGTAGTCGACATGGTCGGCTCGGAGCACCATCTCCTTGATGCGGCCCCGGGTCTCTGCAGCGGTGAAGTATGAGCGCACCCGAGAGCGCAGATCTCCGGATGTGCCTACGTAGAGGACAGCGTCATCGGCGGAACGGAACAAGTAGACGCCGGGGGCGGACGGGATCGAATCGGCTAAATGGCGCTTTCGCCGGCGGGCCGGGTCGACAGCCCGCTGAGCGTCGATGAGCCCGGACAGCGTGTCGACCCCAAGCGGCCCGACGCGCTCGATCAGGGCATGCAGTACATCGACGGTGGCCTGCGCATCGGCAAGCGCACGATGATTCGGTGTGACGCGCGCGCCCAGCGCTGCGGCAAGTACACCAAGCCGCACGCTCGGCAGTTCCGCACGAGTGAAAACAGTGCGCGCAAGGCGGACAGTGTCTAGCACCGTTGCGGCAGGCCAGGGGATATGGAGTCGCGCGCACGCCGCCCGCAGGAATCCAATATCAAACGGGGCATTGTGCGCCACTAATACACAACCCTGCGCGAATTCGAGAAAGCTTGGTATGACGGAGTTCTCGCGGGGCGCGTTTGCGACCATTGCGTCGGTGATCCCGGTGAGCATCACAATCTGTGGTGGTATGTGGCGCCCTGGGTTGACCAGAGTGGAAAACTCGCCCAGTACTTCGCCCCCGCGTACCTTCACGGCCCCGATCTCGGTGATCGCCTCAGATTTCGACGAACCGCCGGTCGTTTCAAGGTCTACAACGACGAACGTTTCCTCGCTCAGCGGTGGCTCGAGATCGTCGAACGAGGGCTGCGGGGCAGCTGCGGCGCGGCACACGGTCATGACTCCGAGGGTAGATCCACTCACCGACACGGTTTCAAGGAAACTATTCCGCCAGAATTCTCAGACGGAATTATCGTGCAGGTTTTTCAAGCAAGATGAGGGAGGTGCGACTGAAATGGGGGATTACGTGATGGCGGAACGTATCGACGGGCAGCAGAGCTGCGACGGTGTGCTGCAGTGGGAAGACCTTCCGGCCGAAGTTCGCACCGCGGCGGTCGATGCGGCGGCGCGGATTCTGGGATCCGTCGATGCGGGCCAGATTCCGGCCGCGCTCATGCAAGTCGCGCGATTCACTCCGGCGAAACGCGCGAAGCGGGGCTCGGTTCCGCTGGCCAAAGCGTTGGACGAGGATGCGTCGTTTCGAGCCATGGTCGCCGTGCGGCTACCGGCGTCGTTTGGCGCTGACCCGGCGGATCCTGTTCGGGCGTGCGCGCGTGCTTTCATCGTGCGGTTACCGCACAGTCAAGACCTGCTTGCTGCCGCGGTCCGGGCCGACACGCTCACTGAGCTTCGTGAGCGGATTGTGGACTTAACCGCCACTGTTGAGTCACTGCTTGGGCAGCTGGGTGCCGCCGAGGCCGTCTTGCCGCCCTCGGCCGTGAACGACGAAGCGCTTGCGAGCGGCGCAACGGCACGGGCCGAGATCGATAAGCTCCGTGCTCGCCTTCGGCTTCAAGGCACGCGAATGCGGGAGATTGAGGACCAAGCGCACGGGCGGATCGCGGAGGCTGAGACAGCGCGCAATGAGGCGGCGGCGCGTTTAGAGCGGGAGCAGGCTCACACCACGAAGTGGGAGCAAAAGTTAGCGCAGGAATCGCGCCGCGCCGATCTCGCGCAGGAGGCTTTAGAGCGCCAGCGAGCACACGTGACGCAAACGCGACTGGATGCGGATCGCCGAATGAGTCTGCTGCTCGACACTGTGATCGATGCTGCGGCTGGTTTGAAGCGTGAGTGGCGGCTGGCGACCGGTGGGGCGGATCCTGCTGAGGTTGTAGTGCGCGATTACGCCAACCCTGGGCCGCGCCCGATGCGGCCGGTCGACGCGGCGTTGCTCTTGCAGTGGTTAAAGCTCCCGGGGGCGCATCTGATCGTCGACGGGTACAACGTGACTAAAACCGGGTATGGAGAGTTGTCGTTGGCACATCAGCGAGACCGCCTCACCCGCTCGTTGACGACCCTGGCCACCCGGACCGGTGCCGAGGTCACTGTCGTATTCGACGGAGCAGCAGTAGTAGTGCCCACCTCATCCACGCGAGAGGTTCGGGTGGTCTTCTCGCCGCCGGGCATCATCGCGGATGACGTCATACGGGACATGGCGGCCGCCGAACCGATCGGGCGAGTGGTGGTTGTGGTCAGTTCGGATCGCGAAGTGGCCGACAGTGTTCGACGGACCGGCGCGCGAGTCGCCGCATCCGCGGTTTTGCTGTCGGCTTTAGCGTGACCGTTTCCCCGTGACAGCTTCATCCTTGAAATTCTCTCCCTTGCGAGTCCAGTGACCGATTGGAGGTTCGCGTCACCACGGAGCTGGAGATCTGACTGTCTGACCCGACCGACTGAAGGGATCAATGACGCTGAATCGGTCACACCGTTGCGTCATTGTGATCTAAGTCATAAGCATGTTTCCTCATGACCTCGCCATTGTTCGGTTAATTAATTCCCATCAGTAGGTAAAGCTTCTGCCAAAAAAACTGCGCAGAGCAAAGGATCGCTACACACCGTGCAAACCACGTGCGCCGGAATTCGTGATGCGCAGCCGTCGTGGGTATCTGGCAATCGGCACTGAGTCTGGTGTTTCTGCAGGTCGGTGATCTTGTCAAGGCCTGTTCGGAGCATTTGTGGGTCAGTCGGCGAGTGAAAATCATTTTCCATTGGACCCGGGACGTGTTCATCTCGTAACCTAAACGAGACCTTCGTAGGACGGTCAGTAGGACGGTCCCGAAGGCACCGCCGAATCGACGAGGAGCCCAGAGCAGGATTCCGAGATAGCGAGTGGGGTACATCGCGGTCAGACGCGGATGTGGATTTGCCCGATGTTGATGCGCGGGCCCCCAACAGGCGGCATGGAAGAAAGGGCGTCACCCTTGGCGACGCAGGATCCTGCAGACTGCAGTGCGGTTGCGACGAGGCAAATTGTGGTGCGCCGAGGCTTGCATTCCTTCAGTCCTCGTCGGTTGACGCCCGCTGTGACGAAGCGTGGTCTGCGTGCCGCGCTGACTACTGCGGCAACTGCCGCCCTGGTGAGCACGCTCATTGCCGTCCTTCCAGCGGCTGCTGAGCCCGGCAGCACCACTCCCAGTAGTACTACAGCGTCGTCTTCCGTTTCCACGTCGGTTCCGACCAACGTCACCGAAGCAAAGCAGGCCTGGCTCGACGCAGCCTCGCAATCCGAAGCAGCAAACGAGGCGCTCCTCACCGCACAAGTGGCCCAGAAATTGGCTTTGCAGGGTGTCGCTGACGCCAAGGTCGCGTTGTCTCAAGCCACATTGAACGCGAGTACCGCTCAGGCTGCTTCTGTCCAGGCGTCCGCCCAATACGCGGCCTATCGGGGTGACCTCGCTCAATTCGCGAGTGCAAGCTTCCGCGGTGCCAGGCTCGGACAGCTATCAGCGCTCCTCACCGCCGAATCGACGTCGGACTACCTAGATGAGATTTCGTCGCTCGACCAGGTCGCTGGTAGTACGCGTGTCCTTTTGGACGCGGCGTTCGCGGCTAAAGATACGGCCACGGCCGCGACTGACGCTGCCAGTAATGCAGAGGCGGAAGCAACCGCAGCAGCGGATAGTGCCAATCAGGCTTTGACTAACGCCACTGCGGCGACCAAGAAAGTCGCCGACCAGAAGTCGACGTTGGACCAGCAGGTAGAGGTCTACCACCGGTTGTTCTCCTCGCTGAGCGGACAGGAACGCCAAGCGGCGATGCAATCCCAGCAGGCCGCATGGGAACTGCAGTCCCAGGCCGCAGCGGCGCAGCAGGGTTCTGAAGCTCAGATTTCCCAGCAGGCGGGTGCCGGCGCCGCCGTAGCAGAAAGCAGCGACACCAGTGCCGCGGTCGATACGGCAAGCCCCAAGGCTCAGATTGCAATACAGGCGGCGCTCACTACTCTCGGCCTGCCCTACGTGTTCGGCGCAAGCGGCCCTAATGCTTACGACTGCTCAGGACTGACATCATGGGCGTGGGCGCAGGCCGGCGTCTCGCTGCCGAGGACATCAGCCAGCCAGGCAGGGCTTCCAGTAGTTCCGCTCGACCAGCTGCGGCCCGGTGACCTCATTACCTATTACTCCCCGGTTCACCATGTCGCGCTCTACATCGGAAATGGTCAGATCATTCAGGCATCGACTGAAGGGGTACCGGTGTACATCACGAGCATGTACCGCGGCGGTCCGTACCCTGTTGGGCACCGCGTGAATTACTGAGTCGGCCCCGGCCGCCTCGGTTCGCGCCCTGCCTGTGCGACGCACGCTTCTCGTCACCAACGATTTCCCTCCGCGAGTCGGGGGTATTCAGTCGTACGTTCACGAACTCGCGTCCCGCCTGGCTGCTGATCGACTGACGGTCCTTGCCTCCGACTATCCGGGGTCGGCGCAGTTCGACCGTGATCAGCCGTTTGCAGTTGTGCGCTATCCAAGTTCGATGCTGCTGCCGACTGCTGGCGTCAAGCGGATGGCTGCGGATCTGATTCGCAGTAACCGGATCGACGCCGTCTGGTTCGGCGCGGCGGCCCCGCTCGGGCTGATGACACCGTACCTGCGCAGCGTCGGCATCCATAAGGTCGTCGCCTCCACTCACGGACATGAAGTTGGCTGGTCGATGCTGCCCGGAACGCGACAGATGCTCCGGCGCATCGGCTCTGAGTCGGATGTCGTCACATTTGTCAGTAGGTACTCGCGACGGAGGATCTCTGTCGCCTGCGGACCGAACGCCGCGTTGGAGGCGCTCAGTCCGGGCGTCGACGCCACGCTGTTTCGGCCGGACTCGGCGGCTCGCGCCCAAATCCGCTCGCGCTACGGTCTCGGTGACGCGCCCACGGTCGTGTGCGTCTCGCGGCTGGTGCCCCGCAAGGGCCAGGACGTACTCATCGCAGTGTGGCCCACCGTGGTGCGCTCGCACCCAGGCGCGCGCCTGCTGATTGTCGGCGGCGGATCTGACGAGACGAGAATCCGGAAACTTGCGGCGGGCTCTGTGGTGTCCCATCTCATCACCCTTACTGGGCGGGTGCCGTACGCCGAGCTTCCCGCGCATTACCAAGCCGGAGATATCTTCGCGATGCCCTGCCGGACGCGCGGCAGGGGCCTGGACGTTGAAGGGCTGGGCATTGTATTTCTGGAAGCCTCTGCGTGTGGCCTTCCGGTCATTGCGGGGGCCTCGGGCGGTGCCCCGGAAACCGTCATCGATGGCGAGACAGGACTTGTCGTCAACGGCCGCAGTCAATCCGATCTGGCGCGGGCACTGGTGCGGCTGCTGGCCGATCCGGATCTCGCTGCCCGGTGGGGAGCGGCGGGCCGGACGTGGGTTCGAACCCAGTGGACATGGGCGGCGTCCGCAGAGCGGTTGGCGGCTCTCCTTGACTGACGCGGCTGAAATGCGGCTGAATGCGACTCAGCGGCAGCCGGGCGCAAGTGATCCCAGCGCCGCGGTAGCGTGAGCGGGTGCGGATCAGTGTGGTCGCCGACGTTCACGGCAATTTCGACGCGTTGGCGCGAGTAGCGGAAAAATCCGAGAAATTGATCATCCTCGGCGACCTCCTCGACTATGTCGATTATCACGAACCAACCCGAGGCATTTTGGGTGAAATGTTCGGCGAAGATAATGTTCGTCACTTCACCGTCCTGCGCTCGCAAGGTGCATTTGCCGAATTGCGGCAATTCAATGTGGACTTGTGGGGATCGATGGCGGACCCTGTCGGGGTGCTTTCGGGTATCGTGCAGCAGCGGTACCGGCGCGTGCTCGATTCGATCCCAGGCGACGCAGTGGTGACGCTCGGTAACGTCGACGTGGCCGAGGAATGGATTCGAGTGGCGGGGGATAGGGTGCCGTACCGCGACGATGAAATGATCGATATCGACGGCGTGAGTTTCGCATTCGTTGCGGGCGGGGTAAGTCGCCAGCCAGTGAGCGTGAACACATCGAACCGATCGAACCCGGCCAGCTCTGCGAGCGCACCAGGCACACTGAGCCCGCAGCTAGGCGCTGCCAAGATTAGTCCCTGGCGGCCGATGATGCGCTCGCAACAGGAATATCGCCAGATAGTGGACGGTCTGGGCCGTGCCGATGTCCTGTGCAGCCATATCCCGCCCGATCTGCCATTACTGCGCTATGACACGGTGCCGGGCCGCATTGAAATGGCCGGCCCGGGCCTGACGGACTTCATGCGGCGCGTACGCCCCCAATTCGCGCTCTTCGGCCACGTACATCAACCGCTATCAGCGCGCACCCGATACGGCATGACGGAGTGCGTGAACGTTGGCCATTTCCAGCGGGTCGAACGCCCCTACATCATCGACACCGAACGAATCCGCGCGGCCCGCAGCGGGGCCACGGTCACCCGTATTCCCGTCGGACGGTAACGTCCCCGCTATGCATGAATCGTCAAAAAGGTCGGGGCCGACCGTGGGCTGGCAATGGGCGGAGTCGGTCGAGTGACGTCAATCGGCATCGACATCGGGGGAACCTCGGTGCGTGCGGGCGTAGTGACTCCAGATGGCGAACTGGTAGCCGAAATTGCGGACAGGACACCTGACACCGCAAAAGGTATCGAAGACCTGCTGGCCGGAATGGTGGGGCACCTCCGGGCGGGACGTGAGGTGACAGCGGTTGGTCTGGCTGTCGCCGGATTCATTTCTGCTGACTGCAGCCGCGTGATGTTTGCGCCGCACCTGGCATGGCGCGATAGCCCCGTCCCTGCGCGTCTTACTGAGCGGGTAGGCCTGCCGGTAGTGATGGACCACGACGTGAATTGCGCCGCGTGGGCCGAATATCGATCCGGCGCTGCTGCCGGTGCCCAGGTCAGCCTGGTCATTGCCGTTGGTACCGGCATCGGCGCCGGGCTCATCATTGATGGACATATCTACCGCGGCCGGTTCGGTGTCGCGCCGGAACTTGGCCACCTAACGGTCGTTCCCGATGGCAGGCTGTGCGGCTGTGGTAAGCGCGGCTGCCTGGAAAGATATTGCTCCGGAACGGCCCTCGTCGACGATGTGCGCATGCGGATAGGTGCTGGCGCTCAGACACCGCTGGCCGCGAAGATCGATTCACTCACCGGCCGCGCCGTCGGAGCGGCGGCGCGAGCGGGCGACACTGTCGCGATCGAGGCATTCGCCGAGCTCGGACGATGGCTGGGCGCAGGTATGGCTATCGCCGCGGACGTCCTCGATCCCGAGATCATCGTCATAGGCGGTGGTGTCTCCTCGGCGGCGGAACTATTCCTGCCAGCGGCCGAGGCCGTCTTGAAGGAGCAGCTCACCGGCAGTGAGTATCGACCGGCACCGACGATAGCGGTCGCACACTTTGGGGCGGCTGCCAGCGCCATTGGCGCGGCGCTCATGGCGGACGAGCACTACTTAAGGCGCGTGCACAACCGGGTTTAAACGCGTGAACCGTTGTTCCAGCCGCCGCCATCGTTGTGGTGCCGGCGGAGTCCGTTGAACAGGATGCCGCCGCCGCCCAGGATCAAACCCAGGCCGAGGATCGCTATCAGCTCAAACGACGCAGGCAACAGCACCGGAAATACGATGAGTACAAGACCCGCCACGATCATCGCTAATGCTCCCACCGTGCGCCGTTTCAGCCGTGGCATCTTCGGTGGCTCGGGCGCAACGTAATGTGCAGTGTCTGCGGCTCGGGCTGCAGACAGCTCCTCCTGCGCCTGTCGGAAAGCAACTAGTGACTCGGCGCGCTCTGCGCGGCGAATCTCACGGCGAAGGCGGCGGTCGTCAGCCGTATCCGGCGTCGCGTCGGCCCAGATGGAGTCGGGCGCGCGTGAAATGCTACGGGGTGGAGTGTTGTCGTCGGTCTGCGTGTCGCGACGCGAATTGGCATCCTGCGCGGTCGCCTCCCAGCGCATATCGCCGGTAATTCCGGACACGATCGCGGTGAATTCCTTGTCCCAATCGTCCGGGGCTCCGCCTGACGGTACGGCGCTGCCATCGTCCTGGCGACCGTTGTCTCCCCGGTCCATGGGGGCGCCCGCAATGCTCACGGTTGTAATACCTCGTTCGGTGTCGGTGTCGGTGCTATTGCCGTCACACGAGCAATGAAATCGGATGCCCGTGTGAAAATTTCAGGTGCGTCGTAGTCAAGCGTGGCCACGTGGAAGCTGCGCTGCAAGACTACTTCGGTGACGTCCGGCGAGCCGATCGACTCCAGCAGAACTCGCGAGTTCTCCGGCTCGACAACGTGATCGGTAGCCGAGTGTAGGAGTAACACCGGCATCTGGATTGCGGGGAGTCCTGCTCGAACCACCTTCCATGCGCGTCGCAGCGAATCCATTGCCTTCAGCGGCGTGTGATCGTAGCCATCTTCGGCCGCGGACGGATCGGCAATATCGCTGGCTATGCCCTTGAGCGCCGGGATGAAGTACTTGATCAGCGGCAAGAACTTCACGTCTCGTCGCAGCGACAGGATCGAGGGGTTGACCAGCACGATTCCACTCATTGCGTCCGGGTGTAGTTCGGCCAGGCGCAGGGTGAGTGTCCCGCCCATGGATAGGCCGCAGACGACCACAGAGCGGCACTGCGTGCGCAATTCCGCTAACGCGGCAGCGACTGTCGCCAGCCATTCTGCGAAGCCAGTCCGATTAGCGTCTTGCCAACGAGTGCCGTGCCCCGGAAGTAGTGGCAGCCGCACCGTGTAGCCCTGCGCAGCAAGGTGATCCGCCCACGGTCGGAGAGACTGTGGGCTGCCGGTCAATCCGTGGCACAGCAAGACGCCCACATCGCCATTGGTGCCGGCGCCGTTGTTGGCAAACGGCCGCGCGGAATCTGTTGGACCCATCACATCTCTTTCCGCAGTACGGTCACGATGACGTCCTTCATGGTGGCACGGATTCGTGTGTGCTGATCAAGAGCGTACGGTTGCGAGTGACGATTCGGCAGATCGCTAGGAGACATGCGCGTGCTATACGGGCTGATGAAATATGTGCTTTTGGGCCCGCCGCTACGGTTATTTTTCCCCTGCACCGTCATCGGCGCTGAGAATATCCCAGAAAAGGGTGGCGCGATCCTCGCTGGGAATCACGTGTCAGTGGCGGACTCGTTCTTCGCGCCACTACACATGAAGCGGCGCGTGACGTTTCTGGCGAAAAGCGAGTACTTCACCGGAAAAGGCGTGAAGGGCAAACTGAAGAAGTGGTTCTTCTCCGGTATCGGGCAGGTTCCGGTCGACCGGGGTGGCACATCGTCGGCGCATGACGCGTTGGCCACGGGCGTCCGTCTGCTTGGCGAGGGCAGGCTCCTAGGTATCTACCCGGAGGGCACCAGGTCACCGGACGGTCGCCTATACAAGGGCAAGACGGGTGTGGCTCGGATGACCCTGCAGTCGGGTGCCCCGGTGATTCCGATGGTGATGCTCGGCACCGACAAGGTGAATCCGCTCGGCTCCAAGATGTGGCGTCCGCATCGCATCACGCTCGTCATCGGGCGACCGATGGACTTCTCACGATACGAGGGCATGGCCGGCGACCGATTCGTCGAGCGGTCCATGACGGACGAAATTATGTACCGAATCATGGAACTGTCCGGCCAGGAATATGTCGATATGTATGCGACTAAGCGCAAGGCCGAGATGGCTGAGGAAGAGCACGCACAGGCGAACCGCGGCCGCGAACGCACCGTAACAAAACTGCCCGGCCAACGGGCGAGTTGATGACCGGCGCTTCTGCAACTCGGGATAAGGCTCGTTATTTCTACGACTGCGAATTCGTCGAGGACGGCCGTACTATCGATTTGATCTCTATCGGTGTGGTGTGCGACGACGGCCGTGAGTATTACGCCGTGTCTACCGAATTCGATGAGGCCCGAGCTGGCACCTGGGTGCGGCGGCATGTGCTGCCCCACTTACCGAAGCCGGCCGATCCAGTGTGGCGCTCTCGATCGAAGATCCGGGACGATCTCCTGGCGTTTTTCACCGCGCCTGGAGTGCCGATCGAACTGTGGGCCTGGTGCGCTGCCTACGACCATGTCGCGCTTGCCCAACTGTGGGGCGATATGACATCGCTGCCGCGGCTTATCCCACGATTGACCTACGAGATCCGCCAATTCTGGGAGGCAGCGGGCAGTCCCGTGGCAGAGCAGCCACCCGGCGACCGGCACCATGCTCTGGCTGACGCACGGGTCGGTTTCGCGCGTTTTCACGCCGCAGAACTGGCCGTGGAATCGACTGCAGGGCCGATTGCGGTTCGGTCGGGTTGGCGCGAGACACCACAGGTATGACGCTGCCGCCGGGCTACGGCCGATGCTGATGGGGGAGCGATGAAAGGGTGGGTACCGCGCGCCGATACCCTTGATGACGTGAACTGGACTGTAGATATCCCGGCCGATGTACTGCCGACCCTGCCACCCCTTCCCGATGTGATGCGCGACCGGCTCGCTGCCGCGCTGGCGCTCCCCGCTGCCCAACAGCCGGAATGGGCCGATGCTGAGCAGGTTCAGGCGGTTCGAGCTGTTCTTGAGTCGGTGCCGCCGGTGACGGTCGCATCCGAAGTCGACGAATTGCACCGGCAGCTCGCCGCGGTTGCGCACGGTCAGGCGTTCTTGCTGCAGGGCGGCGACTGCGCGGAAACATTCGTCACGAACACCGAGCCGCATATTCGCGGCAATATCCGCACCCTGCTGCAGATGGCCGTGGTGCTCACCTACGGGTCCTCGATGCCAGTAGTGAAGGTGGCCCGGATCGCCGGTCAGTACGCCAAGCCACGCTCCTCCACTATCGACGCGCTGGGCTTGCCGAGCTACCGCGGCGACATCATTAACTCCCTGGAGACGAACCTGCAAGCTCGTACTCCGGACCCGTCGCGGATGATCCGCGCGTATGCCAACGCGTCGGCCGCGATGAACCTGGTTCGTGCTGTGACCGGTTCGGAATCCGGCGGGCTTGCCAGCGCGAACTCCTGGAACCAGAAATTCGTCAAGACGTCGCGGGCGGGGCAGCGCTACGAGCGCGTCGCGGCCGAGATCGATCGCGCCATGCGTTTCATGAGTGCGTGCGGCGCTGATTCGCACTCATTGCATTCCGTCGATGTGTTTTCGTCACACGAGGCTCTGTTACTCGACTATGAGCGGTCGATGCTGCGTCTGGACACATCCCGCGGGACGGGTGACGATGCGCGGCTCTACGACCTGTCCGGACACTTCCTGTGGATCGGTGAGCGTACCCGTCAACTGGATGGCGCCCATATCGCGTTCGCGGAGCTGCTGGCCAATCCGATCGGGCTCAAGATCGGTCCAGGTACGTCCCCGGAACTCGCGGTGGAATACGTCGAGCGGCTCGATCCGAATAACACTCCGGGACGGCTGACCTTGGTCTCGCGCATGGGTAATGGCAAGATCCGCGACGTGCTACCGGCGATTGTCGAGAAGGTCGAGGCCAGCGGTCACAAGGTGATTTGGCAGTGTGATCCGATGCATGGCAACACTCACGAGTCTCCGTCCGGAT
Source organism: Nakamurella sp. (assembly GCA_039924545.1). GTDB lineage: Bacteria > Actinomycetota > Actinomycetes > Mycobacteriales > Nakamurellaceae > Nakamurella. The sequence goes on from JBDTAR010000024.1 coordinate 44,078, forward strand.
ACAAAACGCGCCACTTCGACCGGATCGTCGACGAGGTTCAGGGCTTCTTCGAAGTGCATCGTGAACTCGGCACCCACCCGGGTGGCATGCATATTGAGTTGACTGGCGAAGATGTCACCGAATGCCTCGGTGGTGCTCAGGAGATCAGCGACTCGGATCTGGCCGGGCGTTACGAGACGGCCTGCGATCCGCGACTCAACACGCAGCAGTCGCTGGAGTTGGCGTTCCTCGTCTCAGAGATGCTGCGAAGCTAGCCTCGTCACATCAGTTTCGGCACTGCCAGGTTCGTTACGGACCGGACCGGTCACGGCCAGGCGCTCAGCCGTACCGTCGAACCCGGTTCGGCAAGCATTCCCGACTCCGGCTGCTGATCGGTCACTACCGCAGAATCGCTGCCGAAAAGGGACCGCACGGTGGCGGAAAGATCGCTGTCTGAGAGCAGCTGCTTTGCCTGCCGTACGTTCTTTCCAGTGACCGAGGGAACCGTGACGGCGTTGGAGCCGATCAACGTGACCTGAGGGTCAGCTGGATCAATACGGGTACCCGGAATGGGTTCGATGCTGACGACGTCGCCGCCGGGCACCGTCTCGTCGAACACGGGGTTGCCGATGGTGACGGTAAATCCGCCATCGCGGAGCGTGGCAGCGGCAGTGTCGATCGACTGTGACGGCACCTGCGGGACAGTTTTCGACACTGCAAGAATCAGCGAGACTGATGTACCGCGCGGATTCGCGGAGCCGGCCGGAGGATCGGTGCCGATCACCGTACTGGCCACTACATCTGCATCGAAGCGGGTCAATAGCGGACCGAGTGTGAATCCGGTCACGAGTAGTTTGTTCTGCGCATCTTCCGTCTGTTTCCCCGCGACTTCCGGGACGAGTTCCGGCGTCGGCCCGCGCGAGATCACCAACAGCACATCGGACCCGATTTTTGCGTGCTGCCCCGATGCGGGCTTGGTGGACACGACGGTGCCGGTAGCGAGAACGTCGTCATACACGTTTGACGACGCGTTGATGACGGGCGTGAGGGATGCGGACCGGATCGCGGCTTCGGCGGCGGCACGGGCCATTCCCGGCTTGATCGTGGGTACGGCCGGTCGTCCACCGGACACCACCAGCGTCATCGCGGCACCATTGCGCAACCGAGTGTCGGCGGGCGGGTCCTGAGCGACGACCAGGCCGCTGGGCATCGCATCGTCGTATCTTGTGGCGAGAGCGGGCCGCAGCCCGGCAGATTGCACGATGCTGACGGCGGCGGACGTCGGCTGCTTCACTGTTGACGGCGCGCTCGTCCACCTATTGGCCAGCCAGATTCCCCCGGCAGCCGCCGCGGCAATCAACACCAGTATCGCGATCAGGGCCGTGAGCCGTCTGCGTCGGCGACGCTGCCGGCGCAATTGCACCGTGGACTTGGCGCGAGGCGGTGGCGGGGTGTGATCCGGCCTGTTGGGCGTCGGCTGTACCGCGGTGGCGTGCGCGGCGGATGTGGCGGGCGGGCGGCGTGTGCCACGGGGAACAGGCACCGTCGCCAGGGACAGCCCCGCTTGCAACCGAGCACCGCGCAGTCGACGCAGGAAATCGCCTGCGTTAGCGGGGCGCTCCAAACAGTCTCTGGCGGTGGCGTCGTCGATCACTGCTGCTATGGCGCTCGGCACGCCCGGCGCATGGTCGGCGACCGGCGGAACTTCACCGTGTACGTGCTGGTATGCCACTGATATTGCGTTATCACCGACGAAGGGTGGTCGGCCGGTGAGCATTTCGTAGGCAACGATTCCGGCGGAATACACATCTGAGCGCTCATCTGCCGCGCCAGTCTCCACCTGCTCCGGCGACAGGTACGCGACGGTACCGAGTATGACGTCGCCCGTAGCCATGGTCGTTGACGTGACTGCACGCACCAGCCCGAAGTCAGCGACCTTCACCTCGCCGCGCGATGAGATCAGTACATTTTCCGGTTTGATATCGCGGTGGATCAGCCCAGCGGTATGGGCCGCAGATAGCGCATCGAGGATCGGCTCGAGGACCGACAAAGTCACCCGCACCGACAGCTGCCCCTGCTGGTGAATGAGATCCCTCAGGGTGCCACCGTCGACGAGTTCCATGATCAAAAATACTGATTCGCCGTCCCGACCTTGGTCGTAGACGCCGACAACATGGGGGTTGTCGAGTTTTGCGGCAGCTCGAGCCTCCCGCTCGAATCGCTTGAGGAATGTCGCGTCGGCGGCATATTGCGGTGTCATCACTTTGATGGCGACCGGACGATCCAGGCGCAGATCGACGCCCTCGTACACGGTGGACATCCCGCCGCGCGCGAGGTAGGAGTCGATGCGGTACCGCCCCTCGAGGACTTGTCCGACGAGAGGCGCACCGCCTTGCCCCACGAGGGGAGCGCCGTTGCCTTCTACTTGCACGAACCAATCCTAAGAAGTCGAGAGCATATGACGGGCGAGCCCGCGCCGAGGTGTCGGGCGAGCGCGACCGCTAAAGTGAGCCCGTGGATGACACTGCGCCGGACTCGCCCGATAACGATGACCCCCATTTCCGCCCGGTTCCAGATATCGCCGAGGCACTCGGCGTTATCGTCACCCGGATTCATCAACTATTGCGCGATCGCGCGCTGATTGGTGTGCGCCGCGACGGCGTCATGACAATACCTGCCGATTTCGTGGCCGACGGCGAGATCGTCCGGGGACTCGCCGGAACAATTACGCTGCTCACCGACGCTGGGTACGGCGATTCGGAGATCATCGACTGGCTGTTTACGCCCGAATCGGGGTTGTCCGCCATGGCAGAACTGCGCTCCGGCCATATCAAAAGTGTTCGTCGCCGTGCACAGGTCGCTGGCTTTTAACGGTTCGGTAGAATTACGGCATGGTGACCGTGCGCGAACAGTTGGCTACCAACGGTCCCCACTTTTCCGTTGAGTTCTTTCCGCCACGCACCGATGACGAAGAGTCGACATTGTGGACGACGATCCGCGCTCTGGAGGCCCGCAGTCCTGCGTTCGTCTCGGTGACGTACGGCGCTGGCGGCTCGCATCGAGATCGCACCGTGCGAGTCACTGAGCAAATCGCGGCCCGGACCACGCTGCTGCCAGTGGCGCATTTGACTGCTGTCGGACACACCCTTGCTGAGCTGCGCCAGATCATCGGCGCATACGCCGCCGCCGGAGTGCACAATATTTTGGCGCTGCGGGGCGACCCGCCGGGCTCCGACCCGCTTGCCCCGTGGATTGCCCAGGATGGTGGGTTAGCGCATGCCGATGAGCTGGTGCGGCTGACGCGTTCGCTCGGCGAATTCTGCGTCGGAGTCGCTGCGTATCCGACGAAACATCCACAGTCGCCGGATACCCAGACGGACACATTTCACCTTGCTGGCAAGGTTTCCGCCGGTGCTGACTACGTCATAACCCAAATGCTTTTCTCTGCATCCGATTACGCGGCGCTCGTCGACCGGGCGCGAGTAGCAGGCGTGACCGTGCCGATCATTCCGGGAATCATGCCAGTGACAAGTTCCGTCAGACTGGCTCGGATATGTCAGCTTTCCGGACAGCCGGTGCCTGCGGAGCTGTCGGCGCAGTTGGCTCACGTCGCTGATGATCCGGTGGCGGCCCGTGCGGTCGGTATGCAGCACGCATTGCACATGTGCCGAGACCTCCTGGATATGGGGGCGCCGTCGTTGCACTTCTATACATTCAATCGCTCCACATTGACCTTGAAGTTGCTTGACGAGTTGGGTATTGGCGCCAGTACCAGTGCCAGGAGAACCCACGTTCGCCAGGAACGGACCGTGCTCGCGTAGCCGCCCGCGCCGCACCGCCGCGGTACCAATCGGGCCTGCAGGATTACCACGGTGCAGGTGACCGCAGCAAAGATGCCAAAGATGCAAAAGTGAAGCAGATAGGGGGTCGCGCGCGTGGACCTTCGGCTCCCGGTCGTCTTCGGGCTTTTCGCGCTGATTCTCATCCTTGCCGTCATTGCCGTGCGTATCTCGCGCCGGTTTGGCCTTCCCACCCTGCTGCTATATCTCGGCATCGGCATGTTGATCGGCAATCGAGCTTTCGGGGTCGACTTCTCAGATCCTTGGCTGACCGAACATCTCGGGCTTGCCGCGCTGGTACTGATCCTCACCGACGGCGGGCTGACGACGCGGTGGGCGAATGTGCGACCGTCCCTTGGTCTCGGTGCGAGCCTGGCTACCGTCGCGGTCGTCGTATCCATCGCGGTCGCAGGGGTATCGGTTCACTTCCTGATGGGCTTCGACTGGCGCACCTCGCTGACCTGGGGGGCGGTGTTGTCCAGTACCGACATCGCCGCAGTGTTCTCGGTGTTGCGGCGGGTGGGCGTGCGCCGCCGACTTGAGGCGGCGTTGGAGCTCGAATCGGGGCTCAACGACGCACCGGTCGTTATTGCGGTGCTGCTGTTCTCCGGCACTGGCGCCATTACCTGGACGGCGCCGCTACTCGTGGTCTACGAACTTTTCGCCGGTGCCGTCATCGGATTGGCGCTGGGTTTCGCAGGAGCCTGGTGGCTCAGGCGCGGCGCGTTGCCTGCCACCGGCCTGTATCCGCTCGCGGCGATCGCGGTTGCCGCGGGCGCGTATTCCACGGCCGAATTTGCGCATTCGTCGGGGTTCCTGGCGACGTATTTGGCGGCCTTGGTACTTGGCAACAGCACGTTGCCGCAGCGCGCGTCCACACTGTCGTTCGCGGAGGGCCTGGGTTGGATTTCGCAGATCGGCCTGTTCGTAATTCTCGGCATGTATGTGGACTCGACTCAGCTACTGGCGGCGCTGGTGCCCGGGTTAGTGATCGGGCTCATGATCCTGGTTCTGGCGCGGCCGTTGTCAGTAATCGTGGCGTCGTTGCCATTCCGGGTGCCGTGGCGAGAACAGGCATTCTTGTCGTATTCGGGGCTGCGCGGCGCGGTACCAATTGTCTTAGCGTTGATCCCGTTCACCGTGGGGCAGGCGCACAGTTCTGAGCTCGTCGCGATTATCGTGGTTGCGGTCGTCATTTACACGCTGCTTCAGGGCACAACCTTGCCGACGGTTGCCAGGTGGCTAGGCGTAGTCGACAACGGTGCGGCCCAGGAAATGCAAATCGACGTGGCGGCAATCGAAGATCTTGGAGCGCATGTATTACAGGTGACCGTCCCGGATGCGTCGCGGTTGCGCGGCGTGCATCTGTCGGACCTGCGACTTCCTACCGGCACTACCATCGCGCTCGTCGTGCGAGCAGGACTGCCGGTGCCCATCACACCCGCGGTGCGGCTCGAAGCCGGAGATCACGTTCTGATCGTCACGCCGGAGCGGTTGCGTTCCGCCACCGAGCGGAGACTGAGGGCGGTGGCGCGCGGCGGAGTCTTGGCTGATTGGTTCGCCGGGACTGCCCGTGGCTCGCGACCGCCGAATGATTTGGGACACTGAACGGGTGACACAACCAGAACAAGATCGGCCCGGTACCGACAGCAACGACGTGGGCGACTCTGCGAACGACGCTGACGCTGCGACTACTGCTGACGCTACTGCGGCGACTACTACTGTTACGACGCCGACGGTTTCGACTCACCGCCGAACCCTGATCCTGTTCGCGATTGCCTTTGCCCTTGTAGCGGTGGATATCGTCAGCAAAATTATTATTGTTGCGACAGTCCAGCCCGGTGAAAACGTGCGGGTGCTCGGCGGGCTGGTTTATTTCACCCAGATCCGTAACGGGGGCGCCGCGTTCAATATGGCCACAGGTATGACGTGGCTGCTCGCGGTGATCGCGCTCGGCGTAGTGGTCTTCATCATCAAAATGGCCCCCAAACTCAAATCCACGCCGTGGGCCGTGTGTCTAGGGCTGATACTTGGCGGCGCAGTCGGCAACTTACTCGACCGCATCTTCCGGGCGCCCGGCGTCATGCAAGGTCACGTCGTGGACTTCGTGTCAGTGTTTGGCCCGAATGCTGAGCACTTTCCGGCGTTCAATGCTGCCGATTCGGGTATCAGCATCGGTGGTGTGTTGCTCGTTGTCCTTGCTGTGCTCGGGTACGACTATGACGGCACCCGTCATCACAAGAGTTCCGATGGCGACCGTGGGTGAATTTAGGCGATTCCCGGTCGCGTCCGGCCTGGACGGTTTGCGCGCGGACGCGGGCCTGGCCAAAATGCTCGGCCTCAGCCGTACTGCGGTAGCCAGCATGCTTGATGCGGGCGAAGTACACAGCGACGGCGCCGTCCTCGGCAGATCAGAGCGCCTAGTCGCCGGGAATTTTGTGGAACTTACGTTGCCGACACCGCCGGCGCCGCTCACCATCACCCCGCAAGAAGTCGACGGCCTAACGGTGATCCACCTCGACCGCGACCTGGTCGTGGTAAACAAGCCGGTGGGCGTGGCCGCGCACGCAAGCCCGGGCTGGACCGGACCGACGGTCATCGGCGGCCTAGCCGCGATGGGTATTACCGTGTCGACCTCAGGCGCGGCCGAACGGCAGGGCATCGTTTCTAGGCTGGACGTCGGCACCACGGGCGCCATGGTCGTAGCTCGTAGCGAAACCGCCTACACAATTCTGAAAAATGCATTCCGCTACCGGACCGTGCAGAAGGTCTATCACGCGATTGTGCAAGGCCATCCGGACCCGTCAGCTGGCACCATCGATGCGCCCATCGGCCGACACCCGAAGGCCGACTACAAGTTTGCGGTGATGGCTGGCGGTCGGGAATCTGTCACGCACTACGAGACACTCGAGGCGTTTCCCGCAGCCACGCTCGTCAAGGTGCACCTGGAAACCGGCCGCACCCACCAGATTCGAGTGCACTTCTCGGCCCTCCGACATCCCCTCCTTGGTGACCTCACCTACGGCGCCGACCCGGTGCTGGCCGCGCGTCTTGGATTGACCAGGCAGTGGCTGCATGCGTACTCCCTGGCTTTCGCCCACCCGGCGGACGGCCAGATGGTGGAGTACCACAGTGACTATCCGGTCGACCTCACCGCAGCGTTGGAGACGCTTCGGGAGGCATGACGGAGCGTCGTCCGTGCTGGGGCCGCCGGCACAGTTGAGACGGTACGGTCGAAGACGGCAGCACCGACGAGGAAGCTCGTCACCAGGGACGAGAAAGGCTCGCGTATGACCAGCGATTCATTCGTCCACCTGCATGTGCACACCGAGTATTCGATGCTGGACGGCGCGGCGCGCGTCGCAGATCTGATGACGAAAGTCACCGAGCTCGGCATGCCTGCGATTGCGATGACCGATCATGGAAACGTATTCGGGGCATTCGATTTTTATAAGCAGGCGATGGCTGCTGGGATCAAGCCGATCATCGGCCTTGAGGCCTATGTCACCCCCGGAACGTCACGGTTTGATCGCACCCCCGTGCGATGGGCCAACGGGGGCAGCGACGATGTGTCCGGCGGGGGCGCCTATACGCACATGACGCTTCTATCGGAGACGTCCGAAGGCATGCACAATTTGTTTCGGCTCTCGTCACGGTCATCCACCGAGGGCTTCTTCTACAAGCCGCGGGCCGACCGGGAGTTACTCGCCGAATACGCGAAGGGCCTGATTGCCACCACCGGCTGCCCCTCCGGCGAGGTACAGACGTGGCTCCGCCTCGGCGACTACAAGAAGGCGCTTGCGTCCGCGGCAGAGTTCCGGGACATCTTCGGCGCCGACAACTATTTCGTGGAATTGATGGATCACGGCCTCTCCATCGAAAACCGGGTCCGCGACGGCCTGTTGAAGATTTCGAAAGACCTCGGGCTGCCCATCGTGGCCACCAACGACTCGCATTACACGAACGCCGCCGACTCCACGAGTCACGAAGCGCTCCTTGCGGTCCAGTCTGGTTCGACCCTCGACGACCCGAAGCGTTTCAGGCTGGATGGTGACGAGTACTACATCAAGTCCTCAGAGCAGATGCGCGCCATCTGGGATGACAAATACGGCCTCAAAGAAGCATGCGACAACACACTCGTGATCGCTGAGCGATGCCACGCATTGTTCGACGAAAAAGCGAACCTCATGCCGCGCTTCGCGGTCCCCGACGGCGAGACCGAGTCCACGTGGTTCGTCAAGGAAGTCGATAGGGGCCTTGAATCCCGCTATCCGCAGGGAATTACTCCCGAGATCCGGCAGCGCGCAGACTACGAAGTGTCCGTCGTTCTTAAAATGGGGTTCCCAGGGTACTTTCTGGTCACGGCGGACCTCATTGGTTGGGCGAAAGAGCACGGCATCCGCGTGGGCCCGGGCCGCGGCTCTGCAGCAGGGTCGCTGGTCGCCTTCGCTATGCACATCACCGGACTCGATCCCATTGAACACAAGCTGCTCTTCGAACGATTCCTCAATCCGGACCGGGTATCTATGCCCGACATCGATATCGACTTCGACGAATCCCGGCGCGGCGAGGTGCTGGCGTACGTCACCGAAAAATATGGGCACGACAAGGTCTGTCAGGTCGTGACGTACGGCACGATCAAGACGAAACAGGCGTTGAAGGATGCCTCCCGGGTGCTCGGTTATCCCTTCGCGATGGGGGATCGGGTTACGAAGGCGCTGCCGCCACCGGTCATGGCGAAAGATGTGCCACTATCAAAAATTTTTGACTCTTCTCACGACCGTTACAAAGAGGGCGCTGAGTTCCGTGCACTCGTTGAATCCGATGGCGAAGTCAAGCGGGTGTACGACACCGCTCGCGGTCTTGAAGGGCTGAAACGGCAATGGGGTGTGCACGCCTGCGCCGTGATTATGTCGTCCGAGCCGTTGATGGACCACATTCCGATCATGCGGCGCCCGCAGGATGGCGCGATCATTACGCAGTTCGACTATCCGACCTGCGAGACGCTCGGCCTCCTCAAGATGGACTTCCTCGGGCTGCGCAACCTGACCGTCATCGACGACGCGCTGGACAATATCACAGCAAACCGCGATGAAACCGTGCTCATCGAGAATGTTCCACTTACCGACCCGGCGACCTTTAAGCTGTTGGCCAGCGGAGACACGCTGGGCGTGTTCCAGTTGGACGGCAGCGCTATGCGGGCGCTCCTGAGATCGATGCAACCGGACAGCTTCGACGACATCACCGCCGTTATCGCTCTCTACCGACCCGGCCCGATGGGTATGAACTCGCACAACGAGTACGCCGATCGGAAGAACGGCCGTAAACCCGTCACACCCATCCACCCGGAGCTCGACGCTCCGCTACACGAAGCACTCGGCGAAACCTATGGCCTGATCGTGTATCAGGAGCAGGTCATGGCGATCGCCCGGATCGTTGCAGGATATTCGCTGGCAGGCGCCGATCTGCTGCGGCGGGCCATGGGCAAAAAGAAGAAGAAGGAGCTCGACGCTCAGTTCGAGACATTTACCGCGGGCATGAAGGCCAACGGCTACTCGCAGGCCGCGATCGACGCGCTGTGGAACACGCTGATGCCGTTCGCCGACTATGGCTTTAACAAGTCTCATGGGGCGGGTTATGCCCTCGTCTCGTACTGGACTGGGTATCTGAAGGCCAACTATCCGGCGGAATACATGGCAGCGTTGCTCACCTCGGTGCGCGACGACAAAGACAAAATGGCGATCTACCTCGCCGAATGTCGCGCGATGGGCATCACGGTGCTGCCGCCCGACGTCAACGCGTCCGAACGGAACTTCGCTACGGTGGGCACTGATATCCGTTTCGGGCTTTCCGCTGTCCGCAATGTCGGCTCCGCAGCAGTGGCGTCGATCATCGCCTCCCGGAAAGAAAAGGGCCGCTACGCCGATTTTGCCGACTATCTGAACAAGGTAGATGTTGCCGCCTGCAATAAGAAGGTCATCGAGTCGCTGATTAAGGCGGGCGCTTTCGACTCCCTCGGCCACCCGCGCAAGGGCTTGCTCATGGTGCATACCGAAGCAGTGGACGCGGTGCTGTCGGTGAAAAAGGCAGAGGCTGCCGGCCAGTTCGACCTGTTCGGCGAAATGAGTGCCGAGGAGGTCGGGGGAGCCTTCGCGCTGACAATTCCGGACACCGAGTGGGAATCGAAACTGCTCCTCGCGTTCGAGCGAGAAATGTTGGGGCTCTATGTGTCCGGTCATCCGCTGTCCGGGTACGAGCATCTGCTTGCGGCGCAGTCCGATACGACGATTCCGGATATTTTGGATGGCACCGTGCCTGACCGGGCGACGGTGACGGTCGGTGGAATCTTGACCGGGTTGTCTCGGCGACTCACCAAGAAGGGCGATCCCTGGGCGACCGCCACCCTTGAGGATCTGACCGGTGGCGTGGAAGTCGCGTTCTTCCCGAAGGTGTACGCCGAGGTGTCTTTGCAGCTCGCGGAGGACGCGATCGTGCTGGTACGGGCCCGAGTGGCTCGCAGCGATGATCGCCTGTCGTTGCACGCGGACAAGGTGACAGTGCCAGATTTGGCGGGGGCAACCGGGCATCGTCCGGTACGCGTATCTGTGCCTGCGATGCGATGTACCGAGCCGATCATCGACCGTCTCCGCGATGTTTTGGCCGCCCATCCGGGCACCACCGCAGTGCATTTGCGGGTCGTGGAGGGGTCGAGTGCGACGACACTTGCCATTGACGACCGGCTTCGGGTCACTGCCTCTTCCGCGCTGATGGGCGATCTCAAGGCGCTACTCGGGGCGGATTGTCTGACATGAGTACACAGATTGCGGACGGCCGCGCCAGGGTCACACGTCATAGATGGGTTGCACGGGTAGCGATCGCGGGGATCGCGATGCTTCTCGGCGTGGGGCAGGCGATTGCTTGGTCCCGTATCGCTCCGGGCCAGCAGGTGATGGTGTTCGCAGACGGCTCGTACATCAGCCTGCCGACTGCCGACTACCATCCATTCACTGGGCTCGCGCTCGACGCGTTTGCAGGTGTGGCTGTTGGCCTGATCGTGGCTGTTGCTGCGTGGCGCATTCGCGCGATCCGCGGCGCCACCACGCTGACTTTTATCGCGGCGGGCACCGCGGTCGGCAGTGCCATCGCCTACTGGGTTGGCCTTGCGATGGCTGGCGGCGTGGATCCGGCTACTGTCGGGTCGACCGGTAAGGCATCGATCGTTGTTGCTGGTGCGAGTATGGGCACCCCGTTCGTCATGATTATTGAGCCACTGATTGCGATCGCCGTCTATACATTCCTGGCCGCCTGGGACGGACGTCGCGACTTAGGCAGCACCCGGGCTGTCCCGCAGGCTGTACTGGCTGAACAGGACGTGCTGCCGCCGTCTGGCCCGGCCGGGTGATTACCGAACTTGTGATTACAGAACCAAGCCCACCAATGTGCCCAGGCCGTAGGTCACGGCCATGGCAGCGAGTCCGCCGCCGACGTTGCGCAGAATGGCACGGGTCTGCGGCGCGGCACTCAGCCGGGCGCTGACGATGCCGGTAACGGCGAGGGCCAGAGCGACGACCGCTACTGTGGCCCAGCCCTGTGCCGCTGCCAGCAGCCCGATCAGTGGGACCAGAGCGCCGGCGCTAAATGAGAGCAACGATGCGATTGCGGCATGCCACGGGTTGGTCAGTTCGTTGGGGTCGATGCCGTATCGAGCCTCGGCGTGCGCCTTGAGCGCGTCGTGATCGCTGAGTTGTTGGGCGACACGTAGCGCTAGCTCCTCGTCGATTCCCTTTGCCTGATAGGCAGCGGCCAGCGCCGCGACTTCGGCGGCCGGATTAGCCTGCAGTAGTCCGCGTTGCCGAGTCAGAACGGCGAGTTCGCTATCCCGTTGCGTGGATACAGAGACGTATTCCCCGACGGCCATGGACATCGAGCCGGCGAGCAGGCCGACGAGCCCCGCGATTAAAATCGCCGACCTACTACCGGTCGCCCCGGCAACGCCAATCACCAGCGCTGCAGTAGACACGATGCCGTCATTGGCGCCGAGCACGCCAGCGCGCAGCCAGTTCAGCCGACCGGGTAGGCCGCTGAAGCCTGCTTCCTGTCGGTCATCCTGTCGACGCATGGTGATGGTCATGTAGTCATTGTGGCAACATTCGCCAGAAGTCTCCAGCAAGGGATGCCTCACCTCACCGCCTGCAAGCGTAGAAACTGCGTTAAGGTTAGCAAACCCTTACAAAACGCGACTGGCCCGCGACCTGCCCGCCGGAGAACGCGCTCCACGCCCTACGCTGGTGGGGACTGCTTGCTACTAGTTACGACCCCGATTACCCTCCGACTCGAAGAACTGGCCTCATGCTGCGACGAATCGACCTCACTGCCCGGCGGGGCCTCAACTCCGCCCAGTTGCGCGACGCGCTACCGCGTGCCGCCGGTGCCGCGCACGCCGCAGACGAGGTGGTCGCTCCCATCCTCGCCGAGGTAAAGGCTCGCGGCGCGGCTGCCGTGCTCGATTTCGCCGAAAAATTCGATCATGTGCGCCCAACTTCACTGCGTGTGCCGGCCGACGTCATCGCTGCGGCTGAAAAATCGCTGGATCCGACGTTGCGCAGCGCGCTCACCGAAGCGATCCGGCGCGCTAGGCTCGGTCACTCCGCGCAGCTGCCCATTGAGAAAGTCACCGAGATCGTGCCCGGCGGCACCGTGACGCAGCGGTGGATTCCGGTCGGTCGAGTGGGCCTGTACGTGCCGGGTGGGCTCGCACCCCTTTCGTCATCCGTCGTGATGAATGTGGTCCCGGCGCAGGTTGCCGGCGTCGGCGAAATTGCTGTCGCGTCGCCGCCGCAGCAGTCCAACGGCGGTTGGCCGGACGCGACGGTGCTGGCCGCCTGCAGCCTGCTGGGTGTCACAGAGGTGTACGCGGCAGGTGGCGCGCAAGCTATCGCACTGCTGGGTTTCGGCAGCGAGTATGACGCCGTTCTCGGCGAGGACGCCGTCATGCCTGTCGACGTGATTACTGGCCCCGGAAACGTGTACGTGACGGCGGCCAAACGGGCGCTGCGCGGCATCGTGGGCATTGACTCGGAGGCTGGCCCCACCGAGATTGCAGTGATTGCGGACGCAGGTGCGAACCCGCGGTATGTTGCTGCCGACCTGATCTCGCAGGCCGAACACGATCCCAGCGCGGCCAGTTTGCTGATCACTGATTCGGTGGTTCTTGCCGACGCGGTCGACGCGCTGTTGCCCGACATGGTGGCGGCGACACGGCACTCGGATCGCGTCCGGCAGGCG
>JBDTAR010000025.1:0-19097 GCA_039924545.1 Nakamurella sp.
CGTTCGTCGGCTTTCGCCCCGGTCAGGGCCACCCCGATGGGTAGGCCGTGCAGGGTGCACACCAGGTGCAGCCGAAGCCCCCAGAAGTAGCGGGAATGGGAGGAGCAGTATCCGTACTCGGCGAACCCGGCCATGTCCGAGCGCAGCGCGGCCTCGCGGGAGCGGGCACACTCGACGGGGGTGGAATCGGCGATCCACACATCATCGCTGACTTGTGGTGTGAACCCGACCGCGCGGCGTGCCGGGGTGTACTGCGGATTGCACTTCAACAAATCATCGGTAGTGACGTAAAGTGCCGTCACGGGGGGTGTCCAGATCGGCGTCCATGGTTGGGCCTTCCAGCTCGACGTTGGGTTAGCAACGCCGATTCTGGACACCCCCAACCTCAACTTCAGGCAGGCGCGCCGAACACCCACCCCCTGAAATCACTCAACTAGGGAAGCATTCCAAACGGCAAGACCACCAGGAGGCGGTTTCGCTGCTTGCCTCCGTAGACAAGCAAGCATCCAGTTCGCTGAGCATTCTGCTTGGAATGAAGACCCGCGCCGGTTACGGGCACGACCCCATCAGCGAGATCCAACTCCTCCGCGCGGAACGGGCGGCACGATCGTTGGTGCGAAAGGCGTCACTGTAGGGGATTGCGTTCAACGCGCTGCCGTGACTTCCGGTCGCCACAAGCGGTGCTCGGTGACCGAGCTGAAGATTCGCGGCCCGGGCTGACGAAAAGTCGGCTCCCAGGCCGGGCGTCGTCCGCGATGCCGGGATACCCGCCTTGCAAGGTCGGGTCCAGATCCGTTGCGTGATCGTGGGGATTTCAATTGCAAAGCCGGATGCGAAATCGTTGCAGATTCAGGTATGGAACTGTTGCGATTCGGATATTGCCAGGTCATGACGCGCCGATACCGCGTGGCTGGCGACGCTCGTATCGGCGATGACTCCGTCATACATGGCGTGGAGCTGGCCGGACCACATGCGAATGCGTGGCACGAACCTAGCGCTCACGCAGCCAACCCCGTAATGAAGGCACAACCGCGCTAAACATGGGCCGCCGCGACGTCAATGATTCGGGGTGATGCATGAGCGATGCAGTTATGATGCATGTATGCGAATCAGTGTGGATTTGCCTCCAGCCGTGCGGAAACGTGCGGAGGCTATCTCGGCTGCGCGTGGGCAGTCGCTGTCGGCGACGATCGCTGAACTGACGGTCCGGGGCCTGAGTCAACTCGACGAGCCGGTCACTATTGCGATCGATCCAAGATCCGGATTCCCGGTGATGAGCTTCGGTCGGCCGATCACATCCGACGATGTCACCGCTGCGCTGGATGATGAATGACGACGTTCTTGCTGGACGCCGATGTGCTCATCGCCCTGACCGCTCGTGAACATGTCCATCACGAGCGAGCGGTTCACTGGGCCTCCGGTGTTCGCCGATTCGCAGTGTGTCCCATCGTCGAAGGCGCGTTGATTCGCTTCTCCATTCGACTCGGGGCTAGTGCCACGGAGGCGGCGACGGCACTGCGGCTAGTGCGCGAGCGCGACGGATGCGAATTCTGGCCGGAGACGCTGTCCTATGCCGATATAGATCTGCATGACGTGCGGGGCCATCGCCAAGTAACCGACGCCTACCTAGCGGCGCTGGCGGGCTCCCGTCCGGACGCGAAGCTCGCCACCATGGACGAAGGTCTAGTGGCCACACGACCGGACGTGACACTCCTCGTACCCTCGATCTAAGTTCGAGTCAGTCGAGCCCCGGATGCCTGCGGCCCTGTTTCGTCTCGGCGCGCTGGCGCTTGCCTTCGAGCCTCCGGCGCTTCGAGCCGTACGTGGGCCGAGTCGGACGACGGGTAGCAACGGGAATTAATGCGTCTCGCAGAAGTTCGGCAAGGCGCTGCCTCGCCGCACTCCGGTTACGCCGCTGCGAGCGGTACTCGGCGGCATCGATGGTCAACACGGTGCCCGAAAGTCTCGCAGCAAGCCTGCCGAGTACGCGTTGACGCTGCTCGTCGGTCAGCGCTGTAGTCGTGCCCAAATCGAGGCTGAGCTGCACCCGTGAATCGGCCGTATTAACGCTCTGGCCACCGGGCCCGGATGCCCGGGAGAACTGCTCGATCAGTTCTCCGGCCGGCACTCGCAGGCCCCGCGGCGCGCCAGGTCCCGAGCGTACGTGCAGATCATCCACACGATCAGTCTGCCGTAACGCCGAGCGGTGAGGGCCGAGCGGGGTCCGCTGATAGATCGACGCTCGTTTCGATGGTGCGTCATGTTTGCGCAGTTCGGCAGCAGGTCGAAGTCAACGAGCGTGCATTTATCAGCAATTCCCTAGTCCCAGCAATACGGGTCCGAGGCCGTTCGGCTACGAAATATCGTCATACGTGGTGAAGCGTGTACTTCGGCGTCGCACGACCCTCATAGGGTGGACGAATGACCGCAACACTCGCAGCCAGTGGCCTAGCTGGTGGCTACGCGCACCGCACGCTCTTCGACAATCTCGACCTCAGCGTCGCGCCGGGCGACGTCATCGGCGTCGTGGGTGTCAACGGAGCGGGCAAGTCGACGCTGCTGCGCATTCTGGCCGGTGAACTCGAGCCGCAACAAGGCACCTTCAGCCTGGCCCCGACTGACGCCTTCGTGGGCTTCCTGCCGCAGGAGCACGAACGCGTCGCCGGCGAAACAGTCGCCGAATATATCGCCCGGCGAACGGGCTGCGCTCGCGCAACGGGCGAGATGGACGCGGCCGCAGAGCTTCTCGGCGGCACCGAACCGCCAGCTCCTGGCGCCCCCGATCCCGGCGATGTGTACGCCGTCGCGCTCGATCGCTGGCTGGCAAGCGGCGCATCAGACCTCGAAGAACGCCTTCCCATCGTGCTAGCCGAGCTAGGACTCACCCTTGAAAAACCCAATGCTCCGGGTGGTTTGACCCCGCAATCCTTGATGACGTCACTCTCGGGCGGGCAAGCCGCCCGCGTCGGCCTTGCCGCACTCTTGCTGTCTCGCTTTGACATCGTGCTGATGGACGAGCCGACCAATGACCTCGACTTGGACGGCCTCGAGCGCCTCGAACACTTCGTGCAGGGCTTGCGTGGCGGCGTCGTGCTCGTCAGTCACGACCGCGAGTTCCTTGCCCGCTGCGTCACCCGCGTGCTCGAACTCGACCTCGCGCAAAGTAGTAACCGTGTCTTCGGCGGCGGCTACGAGTCGTACCTCGAAGAGCGCGAGATCGCGCGCCAACACAAGCGAGACGAGTATGACGAATTCGCCGCGACGAAAGCTGACCTGGTGGGCCGCGCACGCACGCAGCGGGAGTGGTCGAGCCAGGGCGTGCGCAACGCCATGAAGAAGGCGCCCGATAACGACAAGATTCGCCGTCGTGCTGCGACCGAATCGAGCGAGAAGCAGGCGCAGAAGGTGCGTCAGATGGAAAGCCGCATCCGCCGCCTCGACGAGGTGGAAGAGCCGCGCAAGGAGTGGCAGCTCGAGTTCACAATCGGTGCTGCGCATCGGTCGAGCGCGGTGGTCGCAACACTCAACGCTGCCGTCATCCGCCAGGGAGACTTCACGCTCGGCCCGGTCTCGATTCAGCTGAACGCGGGGGAGCGGATCGGCATCACCGGTCCGAATGGCGCCGGCACGTCGACGCTGCTGCGGGCGCTACTGGGACGGCAAACTCCGGACTCTGGGTCCGCGTCACTCGGAGCGTCAGTGGCGATTGGCGAGGTCGATCAGGCTCGCTCCCTTTTTGCGGGAAGTGAGCTGCTCGCTGACGTTTTCGAATTGCTCGTGCCGGACATGTCCGTCGCCGACGTGCGCACCCTGCTCGCAAAGTTCGGGCTCAAGGCCGACCACGTATTACGCCCCGCCGGTGAACTCTCGCCGGGTGAGCGCACCCGCGCTGGCCTTGCCCTGCTGCAGGGCCGGGGAGTGAACGTGTTGGTGCTGGACGAACCCACCAATCACCTCGATCTCGCGGCCATCGAGCAGCTCGAGCGGGCCCTCGAAACCTACGAAGGCGCGCTACTGCTAGTCACCCACGACCGCCGCATGCTCAGCACCGTGCGACTCGATCGGCGCTGGCACGTCGAAAATGGGGTCGTCACCGAGCAGAGGTATTAGGGCAGAGATAACCGAGCAGAGTTAGCTGGCGCTGCGAGGAGGCCCAGGCTGGTGGTTGGATAACGGGTATGACGGAATCTGAAAATGGGGCCAAGGTTGTCAGCGCGAGCCGGGACATCGCAGCGCCCGTGGAGCGCATCTTCGAACTGATTGCCGATCCGGCGAATCAGCCGCGCTGGGACGGTAACGACAACCTCGCAGAGGCTGCCCCTGGGCAACGCGTCCATGCGGTGGGTGACGTCTTTTTGATGACGAATATCGGCGCGCGAGTGCGCGAGAACCAAGTAGTCGAGTTCGCCGAGGGCGAGAGGATTGCGTGGCAGCCGTCAGAACCCGGAAAGCGGCCGTTCGGTCAACTGTGGCGCTGGGAACTAAGCCCGCACCGCGACGGCGTCACGCGCGTAACACACACGTACGACTGGACCGCGCTCAATGATCCGGGTCGGCTCGAGCGAGCACGCAACACCACGCCAGACATGCTGATAGCCTCGCTGGACCGTCTCGCTGCCCTGGCCGAACAGGACTGACAGCAGACCCGTAAGACGGACCTCACGGCGGATGCTCCCGACGGCCACGCCTCTGGCGCCAACGATGCGGACGTTGCGCCCGTGCACGCCGACGCGAACCGGTATCGCTGCCACGGGCGCGCTCGGAACACGGCGGCTGTCGGACCGCGGTTGTACTCTTCCGGCCATGACAATCGCACACTCACCCCGCACGGTTCTCGATGCTCCCGACCACGCCGCGCTGGCCACGTTCTACGCGCAGCTGCTGGGATGGGAGGCAGACGTTGAGGACGACGAATGGGCCGAGGCTCGGTCTGCCGACGGCCACAAGATCGCGTTTCAGCAGGTAGACGGATACGTTCCGCCGACCTGGCCAGGGCAAGAGCACCCGCAGCAGATGCACATCGATGTGTCAGTAGCCGATCTCGACGTGGCGGAGGCAGCAGTGCTCGCGATCGGCGCGACCAAACATGCGCATCAGCCCGGCACCTCGTTCCGAGTGTTTCTCGACCCGGCAGGGCACCCGTTCTGCCTCTGTGAGGAGTAAGCGCGCAGGGTTGCGACTCGTTGGCTGCTCGTCTGAAATCGGCTGGGCAGCCAACGAGTTGGCGCTTTGCTGAACAGTTTTCGCCTAGCTGACCAGTTTCCGGGCAGCCGGGAACAGGATGTTGTTCTCTTTGTGGATGTGCTCGTGCAAATCGAGCTCCATCTCGCTCAAGACTTCGAGCATCATCTTGTACGAGTTGCAGCCGTCTTCTGGCCACGTGTAGTCATTGGTCAGACGCTTGATCTCGTGGAACAGGTCTCCGACTTCCTGGTGCTCGTCGACGAGCTTGTCTAACGTCGCAGGCAAGTCGGCAGCGCTGGAAGCGGGCTGGCCCTTCTCCAACTTCGAGATAGTGGGGAACACCGAGCGTTCCTCGGTCGTCATATGCGGCTCGAGGGCGGCTACCGCCTTGAAGAAAGCGGCGTGCACCTGCTCCAGCTCCGCATGACGCTCGCCATGCACCCGATACACCTTCTCCACGAGGGCGGACAGGCGCGGCATTTCTTCCCACATATAGGCGTGGTGGGTGTCGATGATGTCGTGCGCCAGCGAAGCATTGTTACCAGCTGCCGTCGCCGACGCCTGGGCAGCGTCGGGGAGGTCCAGTGCGGAAATCAACGCGTCGATATCAACCCCGGCGGCCTTGCTTGCGTCGGCCAAACTATCGGCGCCGTTGCAGCAGTAGTCCAGGCCGAACTTCTCCAGAATGCGACTACGGCGAGAGTCTTCAGTGACGAGATCACCGAGCGATGCGGTAGTAGAAATAGGCATGCGATTATTCTATCGAGAAATATTCACGAACCATACGTGAAAAACGGCACAGCCGGGGCCCGTCGTGCACGGCTGCATCCCTCGGTGGCGGACCGCACCGCACCTGCTCCGGTGCGTTGTCGGAGGCGCATGTCATCCTGTCCACATGGATTCAACTGTGGCGCTTGTGGTGGGGCTGGGTGTCGGATTGCTCATCGGCGTGGGCGTCGGCGTGCTTGTCGCGTCAGTTCGAAAAGCCAGGTACGACGCATCACTCGCGAACGCCGGCACCGGAGCCGAAAGCCCCGAGGTGCTCGCCGCGAAGCATGAGGTCGCACTGGCAGAACTGCGCGCATCCGAGGGCGAGGTGCGGGCGCAGCTGCAGTCCGCCGAGGCAGCCACGCGCTCCCAGCTGCAGGCGCAGCTCGCCTCAGCGGTCGCGACGCTCGAATCGCTGAGGGCCCAGGCAGCTCAGCAGCATGAGCAGTACCGGGAGATCGTCGAACGGCAACGCGCCGATTCGCGCGCGCAGTCCGAGCGGGATCAGGCACACACCCTTGAAGAGAGCAAGGTGCTTCAGGCGCTCGCGCCGGTCAAAGAAACGATCACCCACATGCAGACAAAGGTGGCCGAACTCGAGCAGCAACGCACCCGACAACACGGCGAACTCACCGAGCAATTGCGATCGGCCACGGCAGCAGAGGAGCGCCTTCGGCGTACTGCGGATTCCCTCGCCAGCGCGCTCAACTCCAATAGCACCCGCGGCGTGTGGGGGGAGACCCAGCTGCGCCGCGTGGTGGAGGCTGCCGGCCTGATGGATCGGGTCGATTTCGACGTGCAATCGTCCATCAGTTCCGACTCGGGCGCAGGCCGGCCGGACATGATCGTGCACCTGCCCGGAGGTAAGGCGTTGGCGGTCGATGCGAAGGCGCCGTTTGCCGCGTACCTCGAGGCGAGCGCCATACCGGACGGCGCCGACCCCGTCGATATGGCCAGGCGCAAAAAACTGCTCGACGACCACGTCAAGGCGTTGCGCGGGCATGTGATCGCGCTCGCGAGCAAAACCTATTGGGAAGGATTAGACGCGTCCCCGGAGTTTGTGGTCGCATTCATTCCCAGCGAATCGCTGGTGTCGGCTGCGATGCGGGCAGACCCGAGCCTGATGGAGTTCGCCTTCTCCAAGAAAGTTGCGCTTGCGTCCCCGGTCACGCTGTGGTCCGTACTCAAGTCCGTCGCCTACACGTGGCAGCAGGACGTACTCACCGAGGATGCGAAAAAGCTATTCGATCTGTCGCGCGAGCTTTACGGCCGTATCGCCACCATGTCGGCGCATATCGACAAGCTCGGCCGGTCGATCACCACGACGGTCAACGACTACAACAGGTTCGTGGGTTCACTCGAGCGGCAGGTGCTGCCGTCTGCCCGAAAGCTCCAGGCAATCGACGAGTCGAAGCTCATCCCAGAATTGACCGGGATAGACGACACCCCGAGAGTGCTCACAGCCAGAGAGCTCGTCGAGATCACCGTGCTCGAGGACGATGCCCACGACATTGGCAACAGCGAACTACGTGACGGTGAACTGCTCGACGCAGAACTGCTCCCTGGCCGCTCAGACTAATTAACGGGCGAGTGCGCCCATCGGATCCCAGGCCGGCAGCACGATCGGCTCCGCGTCGAGCGCGGCCACCAATTCTGCCGGTAGGTCGGACTTGCGTGCGGCTATCTCGAACACGTACTCGTCGAACCATGAGTCGTTCATTGTGTAGAAGCCCTTGGTGCCGTGCTCATCGCCCCAGCTGTTCTCGACGCGCCAGCGGCTCGGAACGTCGTCATGGATATCGACGCCGGTCAGCAGCATGGCATGCGTCATCTGAGTCTCGTGGAAGTCGAGGCGGGAAGCCTTGTCGAGCGTGAACTCGGTGTCGTATACGGAGCCGTAGTCGTACAGGTTCGCGTCCCAGTACCCCAAGTCGCGCTGCATCTGCTTGCCCACGTCGCAGCCGAACCACACTGGTTTGCCTGACGAAATCGCTGTGACTGCAGCCGATTTCAGCACGCCTGGTTCGACGTTCAAGTAGATGACTCGCTCGCCGACGATGTTGCCGAGGTAGTCGACCGTGAACGTACGTCCGCGTGGGCTAGTGGCACGCGGATCATCGACCAGACAGACGTACTCGGACAGGTCGTCCGTGACGTATTTCGCCGCGAACTGCAGAGGTGTGAGTTCACCATCGCGGTGGAATACCTTGTCTTTGTCCGTCCACTGCCACATGAACGATTCCGGTGGTGTGCCGAGGTGCATCGCCAAAACCCGGTAGCAGGTCGCGACAACCTCGTCGCGGATCGACGCTTCCTCACTCGTGGACGTGGCATCGCGAAGCGCCTTGGCGCCCTGATGTAAAACAGCGCGCAGCGACGCATTCATCTTCGATGTTGCTGAGGATGACTCTGTCTCTGGCATCGCTGACTTCGGCACCACGCCGTGCTTCTTCACCAGTGAAACGAACATGTTCCACTGGCCGCCGTCACCCATCACCGAATCGTGCAAGAACGCGACCGTACGGTCATCTGTATCGGCGTCCTTCGTGGCCAGGATCGCGTCCAAGTAGTAATTGACCCGTTCGATCTTGTCGAAGAACATGAGGTAGTTCTGCGAGAACTCGAAATCGGTGACACCGAGGGTCTTCATCACCTCAGGACGCAGCAGGTTCAGACCTGCGAACAGCCAGCAGCGGCCCGACTTCTTCTGGTTGGTGACCGCCCAGTCGTCTAACTGAATTGACATTGACGGATCAATCTGTGTCACGACTTCGCGATCCAGCGCGATATCGTCGATCGTCGTCTTCGTGATGGCGTTCTGGGCGAGCCGGTGCGCTGGATTCGACAAGAAACTCTTGCGAAGCTGCGCGAGATCGTCGATGGCAATGCTATGGCGTATGTCTGCAGACATAGGTACCTGGTCCTTTGTGACGGGGTTCTCAGGAGCAGTGCTTTTGTAACAGTGTTCGTCTGAGCGGTGTGCAATGTGTATCTGGCAGCCTACGCACCCAGCGCCGTGTGCGGCAGACTGAAACGATACTCATTTGAATATGCGCGTCGATGTCGTTGGGTTCTGACACCGAATTTGCTTCCCAGCATCGACTCCTGGAAAAATAGGCTCGATGTTTGAACACCTCGGCAGTTTCGCTGCGGCGGCGCCGGTGCCCGCTACCTCGGTACTGGACACATTCCGCCACTTGGGCCCCGGCGCGTATATCGCGTTGGTGATCGCCGTCAGCGTCGCTTGTCAATGGATAGCGTGGCGGCTGAAGATCCCATCGATCTTGCTGCTGCTGGTCGTTGGCTTCGGCATTGGTCAGCTGGTGCGAGCCGAGGATGTCTTCGGTCACGACATTCTGTTCGACGGCGTGGGCATCCTCGTCGGTGTCATTCTGTTCGAGGGCAGCATGGGGCTGCGGCTGCAACAAGTGCGCGGCCTCGGCAAACCGGTCCGCAGACTTGTGACAGTAACGGTGGTGATCGCCTGGATACTGATCACTGCAGCGGCCTACTTGCTCGGTTTCGACCTTCGGGTCGCACTCTTGATCGGCGCGATCCTCGTCGTCACGGGACCGACCGTCATCAACCCGATCCTCCGGTCGCTGCGTCCCACCAGGCGGGTGGCGTCGCTGTTGCGCTGGGAGGGCATCGTCGTCGACCCGATCGGCGTGATCCTCGCACTCCTGGTATTCCAAGCCGTCACCGCCGACGAAGCGGAGGCAGCGTTCGCGAGCGTCGCAATCGCCCTTGCCAAGACTGTGTTGGTGGCCGTCATGATCACGGTTGTGCTGGGTGTCGTTCTCGAGCTTCTGATGCGGCGCCGGGCCATTCCCGACTTCCTGCACGGCGTGGTCTTCCTCGCGGCGGCCATTGGCGCGCTGGAACTGTCCAACGTGCTGCAACCCGAGAGCGGTCTTTTAACAGTCACGCTGCTCGGCATGTACCTCGGGAATCGGCCGAAGCTCCAACTTGAGCACGTCGCCGAGTTCTCCGAGCACCTTCAGATTCTGTTCGTGGGTGCGCTGTTCATCGTGTTAGCTGGGCGAGTCACACCGAGTCAGCTGGTAGAGGTGCTGCCGACCGCGCTGCTGTTCCTGGCTGCGCTGGTCTTAGTCGTTCGCCCGGCGAGCGTGCTGATCGGGCTGGCAGGCACCACGACCAGTTGGAAAGAGCGAGCGTTATTGGTCGGGATGGCGCCGCGCGGTGTTGTTGCCGCAGCCGTGACCAGCATTTTCGCGCTCGGATTTGGTCAGGCCGCCGATGCCCTGGCGGCTCGCGCGGCATCGGCCAGCGGGGCGATGCGTGATGCGCTGTTGACTCAGTCAGCGGACCTGGCGGGGCTCGCCTCACAAGCGGCGCGCATGGTGCCACTGGTATTCGTAGTGATCGTATGTACGGTCGCCCTGTATGGACTCGGCGTCAACAAGTTTGCCGAGAAACTCGGCCTAGCATCGGCCAACCCGCAAGGTGTGCTGTTCGTCGGAGTGCAACCGTGGGTTGTCGACTCGGCCGTGTTGCTCCGGGAGATGGGCATCCCGGTGCTGATCGTGGCGCGCAACCGGGCCACGTTGGCGCCAGCCAGACGATCGGGACTCGCCACCGTGACCGCCAACATCCTGTCGGAGTTCGCGGTGAAGGACTTGGACGTGTCTGGGCTGGGCTATCTGATCGCAGCGACCCCGGAAGATGACGTCAACGCGACCGCAGCCCGGCAGTATGCGCGCGTCTTTGGTGGCGCCAACACGTATCAACTGCAGCGAGACGGGTACGCGACCGGGACAGATGGCGAGCGCGGCGACACCGCGCGGCACCTCACGGCCCGCTACGCATTTATGCCATGGGTGTCTCGCGCTGACTTGGGGTCGCGTCTCGCGTCCGGCATGGTGGTCAGCCGGATCGATCTAGCGCCGGAATTCACCATCGACAATTTTTACGTGCGCTTTGGCGAAGATGCTGTGGTGATGTTCGTACAACGGTCGGCCGGAACCATTGAAGTCGCCAATCGAAGCATGAAGCTGCCGGTCGACAGCGGAACACTCATCGCCCTGGTGCATGTGCCAGCAGATATGACGGTGTCCGCGACTGAAGAAGTCGCCGCGGACTGACACAGTCCCGGACTACTGCTGTCGGGTGCAAACGGCTCCGCTCAGGCCCTGTCGCGGTCCGGTGACGTAGACTTGCGGGCGACACGGGAGTCCGGTGCGCCGGGCTGAGAGCGGGGCACGAAGCCCCGGACCGTCGAACCTGATTCGGGTCATGCCGACGAAGGAACGTCCTCTCGATCAACGTAACCCGTGCCCGAAGGTCGAAGGGGCACAGAGTGAAGCATGTGAAGGAGCAGTACCCGTCGGTACGGCAACGGTTCGCCAGGAGACTCGGCGTCCGGGTCCGTGCAGCTGCCGCCGGAACCGTCATACTTGCCGTTGTCGCGGCATGCGGTAGTGCCGGCGCAACAGGTTCCAGCAGCGCGGCCACTGGCGACGCCACCCCAGTTGCGAGCGCTGGGACCGTCGCGCAGACAAAGGTCACACTCGTGACCCACGATTCGTTCGCGGTGGACCCTGCGGTTCTCGCAGCGTTCGAGAAAAAATCGGGCATCACGGTGACAGTTCTGGCGCAGGGCGACGCGGGCGAGATGTTGTCCAAGGCGATCGTCACCAAGGGGAATCCGCTGGGCGACGCCGTCTTCGGAATTGACAACACATTCGCAACCAAGGCACTTGAGGCCGGAATACTCGCCCCATACGCGTCTCCGCTCGCAAAAAATGGTGCGGACGCCTACGCCATTCCTTCCGGGGATGGTAGCGGAGGTAGCCCCGAGAATCGGCTCAGCGCTATCGATTTCGGTGACGTGTGTGTGAACGTCGACCATCAGTACTTTAAGAAACACGGTCTCGTGGAGCCGACTACATTCGAGGATCTCGCCAAGCCGGAATACAAGAACCTACTGGTCACTGAAGACGCCGCGACATCCTCGCCCGGCCTGGCTTTCTTGCTCGGCACCATTGCGCACTTTGGCGCCGATGGCTGGCAGGCGTACTGGAAATCGCTCGTAGCCAACGGACTCAAGGTCGACTCGGGCTGGAATAACGCATATTCCGTCGACTTCTCCGGTTCAAGCGGCCACGGCGACCGGCCAATGGTGGTCTCGTATGCGTCGTCACCACCGGCCGAAGTGCCAAAAGGCGCGACCGAAGCACCAACCGGAGCGCTGCTAAATACCTGCTTCAGGCAGGTCGAATACGCCGGTGTTTTAGCGGGCGCGAAGAACCCGCAAGGAGCCGAGAAAGTAGTTGATTTCCTGCTGTCTGACGCGTTCCAGACCCAGATTCCTGAGCAGATGTATATGTACCCGGTCGATCGTTCCGCGAAGCTGCCCGCGGATTGGGCGGCCTACGCCCCGATCGCCAAGAACCCCGAAAAGCTCGGAGCCAGCAATATCGACGCGCATCGGCAGCAGTGGATCGACGCATTTGCCGATATCGTGCACGGCTAATTGAGATTCGGTGACGTGATGTCGATGACGCTATGTCGATGACGAAGCCTAGGCCCGACGGAGTTGCCACCATGGCGGCTCCGTCGGGCCGACGTCCGTCGCTCCGCGACGAGCAGCACCACAATCAGCGTCGCCAGCCGTTGATCGCAAGGCGGACGGATCGCCGATCCGCCGCACTCCGCAGCAGTGGGCTGATAGCCGTGGCCGCGGTTCCAGTGGTGCTGCTCGGCGTGTTCTTCCTCTACCCGGTGGCGTCGATCGTGTCGCTCGGGCTGAACGGTCCCGGCGGGTTCGACATCGACGCGTTCGCCAGAGTGGCGTCGCGGAGCAGGTTCGTCGAGATCGCATGGTTTACCGTGTGGCAGGCGGCAGCGTCCGCCGCGCTTGCCGTCATACTCGGTATCCCGGGCGCGTTCCTGCTCTATCGCAGGCGATTTCGCGGCAGAACCGTGCTTCGGGCTCTGGTCACCGTGCCGTTTGTGCTCCCGACTGTGGTGGTCGGGCTGGCGTTTCGCACCCTGTTTGCTCCAGCCGGATGGTTGGGGCCGCTCGGCTGGGACGGGTCGGTAGGCACCATCCTGGCCGCGCATGTCTTCTTCAACTATGCCGTCGTCGTCCGCACCGTCGGCGCCACCTGGGCGCATTTGGATACGCGGCCCATCGACGCGGCCCGCAGCCTGGGCGCCGGCCCGATCCGCGCGTTCCGCACCGTGACGTTGCCGGCATTGGGACCGGCCATCGCCTCGGCCGGCGTGATGGCGTTCCTGTTCTGCGCCACCAGCTTTGGGGTAATCCTCGTCCTGGGAGGTGGGAAGTGGAGCACGCTGGAAACCGAGATCTACCGGCAAACCGCGCAGGTCGGCGATCTGCCGACCGCCGCAGTGCTGTCGATCGTGCAGATCCTGCTGGTGACAGCGGTACTGATTTTTGCGGCACGGCTGCGACGCCGCAGTGAGCGACAACTACGACTGCGTTCGGTGGCGGGCACGGTCCGGCAGATCAGCCTGCGGGACAGCCCAGCAGTGTTTGCCGGAGTGCTCGCCGCAGTGCTCATCGCCCTGCCGGTCGCGATCCTCGTGGTGCGGTCGTTGCAGACCCCTAGCGGCTGGGGCCTCGACAACTACCGCGACCTCGCTACGGTAGGGCAGCACAATGTCATGCTGGTGTCCGGCTTCCAGGCACTGGAAAATTCGCTCACATCGGCAGTCATCGCAGCTGCGTTCGCGGTGGTCGTCGGTGTCGCGTTGTGCGTGGTCTTGGCACGGCGTCCGCGAAAGCGCATGGCGCGCTGGGCAACCGGCACACTCGACGCGGTCATGATGCTGCCGCTAGGTGTATCGGCGGTCACCGTGGGGTTCGGATTCTTGATCGCGCTAGACCGGCCACCGCTGGATTTCCGGTCTTCGTCGTTGCTGGTGCCGATTGCGCAGGCGATGATCGCTACACCGCTAGTGGTGCGCATGGTGCTGCCGGTGCTACGCGCGGCCGACGAGCGACTTCGACAGGCGGCTGCGGTGCTCGGTGCTGGCCCGGTGAAAGTGTGGGCGAGTGTGGATCTGCCCATCATGGGCCGCGCCTTGGGCGGCGCTACCGCATTCGCACTGGCTACTAGTTTCGGAGAATTCGGAGCTACGACGTTCGTGGCGCGGCCGGAAACCGTAACCCTGCCAGTCATGATTGGGCGACTCATCTCCCGGCCCGGCGTGGTTAATACTGGCATGGCGCTAGCCGCCGGTGTGCTGCTGACACTCGGTTGCGCCGCCATTGTGCTCATCGTCGACGTGATGTCCAGTCGCGGCGGCCGCGACTCGGGAATCGGAGGCTTCTAACATGCTCAGACTCCGAGGTGTGTCGGTACGGTACGGCGAGGCGACGGCCGTTGACGATGTCTCTATTGATGTCGCCGACGGGGAGGTGATGGCTCTACTCGGCCCATCCGGCTGCGGTAAATCCACCCTGTTGCGTGCCATCGCTGGCATCGAACCGATCGCATCGGGCGAGATCGATTGGGATGGCGTCGACCTGGCGACGATTCCCGTGCACCGTCGGGGTTTCGGGTTGATGTTCCAGGACGGCGTGCTGTTCCCGCATCGCTCGGTCGCCGGGAATGTCGGGTACGGACTGCAGGGCAAGAGTGGGTGGGGTATAGCTCGCCGAGGTGCTGATGCGGACGACAGTCAAGGGCGCAGCCACCGCCGTCAAGACGCGACCGAGCGGGTTGTCGACCTCCTGCACATGGTAGGCCTAGCCGGTTATGGCAACCGACGCGTCGACACGCTGTCCGGCGGTGAGGCACAGCGCGTCGCCCTCGCCCGCGCACTTGCCCCCAACCCGCGGCTACTACTGCTTGACGAGCCCCTCGCCGCGCTGGATACCTCACTGCGCGGCACGCTCCTCGCAGACCTGGCCCAGGTGCTTGAATCGACGGGCACCACCGCCATCTTTGTGACGCACGATCAGGACGAAGCATTCGCCATCGCAGACCGAATCGCACTGATGCGGGCAGGGCGGATCGTGCAGGTCGGAACGCCGCACGAGGTGTGGTCGGCTCCGGCCGACAGCCAGGCCGCCACATTCCTTGGCAGGGATCGACATGATGGCCGCCGCTTCGATGCTGTCCGGGTGCGGCATGACGCCTCTAGCACTACCGACGACTCGCTCCTCGTCGTCGTAGCTGGCGCCGTCATTCAGGACGGCAAATTGTTAATCGCTCGCCGGATAGCCCCGCCGGAACTCGCCGGGAAATGGGAACTGCCCGGTGGAAAGGTGGAGGCGGGGGAGACCGAGCAGGCTGCATTAGCCAGAGAGCTCCTCGAAGAACTCAGCCTCGCGGTACAGATTGGTCCGCGCGTTGGCCCAGGCATTCCGCTCGACGCTGGGATCGATAGTCGCCCCCGCGAGCTACGTGTGTTCCGGGCGGAGCCCACCACCAGGGAAGCGTCATACTTAATAAAAACCACAGTCCATGCGGAGGTGCGCTGGATCGGGTGCGATGATCTTGATGCGGTCGATTGGGTGCCGGCGGATCGGCTGACACTTGGGGCCCTTCGGTCACTGTTGAGTCGCGACATGGGCGAAAACAACGGCGACGGTGTTCGCAGGTCGGCGGCTATTGATACTGACCTAGGGGCATCGTGACCGAGTTGAGACTGCGCATGAAACGCTCGGCTATGCCACGATCAGTGTCAGACGTGCTGTTGCGATGGCACGGGGCGGTATCCGCGCGCCGGGATGGTGTGCGGATTTCGAAACGTAATTGTGTCTGCAGAAAGGCAGGAACGGATGTTTCGTATTTCGCGTGTCACTACGGTGATCGCTGCGTTGGCGGTTGCCGGAATGGTGGCTTCTTGTGGCGCTTCCACACAGAACCCGACGGCGGCTTCCTCGTCGGATAGTTCGGCAGCATCAAGCTCGTCGGCACCGGCAGAATCCTCGAGCGAGGCCCCCGTCGAATCTTCTGCCCCTGCCGAATCTTCTTCTGAGACGCCCGCAGAATCTTCGAGCGAGGCCCCTTCAGCGCCTGCGGCCGACCCCGAGCCACTGAACTTGAACCTGGCCAAGGACGCCGCGCTCGCCGCGCTGGTTCCGAGCGGCATCGCCGCGAAGGGAGTCCTGACATTCGCTACCGACGCGTCCTATGCACCGAACGAATTCTTGAAGGACGGCGCGGGCGACCCGATCGGGATGGACGTCGACATGGGCAACGCCATGGCGCAGCTGCTCGGCTTGAAGACCGAGTGGAAGAACACCGGCTTCGACGGAATTCTCGCAGGGCTCAATGCGGGTCGATACGACCTGTCGATGTCGTCGTTCACCGACACGAAGAAACGTGAAGAGCAGGTCAACTTCGTGACCTATCTCGAAGCGGGTACGTCGATCGTCGTGGCGAAGACCAACCCGCACAATGTGAAGGCCGCCGTGGATCTTTGTGGCCTGAAGGTCGGCGCCGAGAACGGCACCACCCAGTTCGACATGCTGACCAAGGCCGATGTCGACGATTCCGTCGTCAAGACGTGCAAAGACGCTGGCAAGGCGGCGCCGGTGTTCTCCGGTCTTCCCACCCAGAATGACGTCAACGTGGCATTGGCCTCTGGCCGCTTGGATGCCTACATGGCCGATACCCCTGTGGCTGAGTACGCAGTGAAGGTCACCGGAGACAAATTTGAAAAGGTCGGCACCGACGTCGGCGTCGCACCGTACGGCATCGCAATTCCGAAAACCCCAGCCGAACTGACGAGCGCGGTCCAGAAAGCGATGCAGAAGCTGATCGATGATGGAAGTTACGGCAAGATCCTGGCCAACTGGGGCCTAGAGGACGCAGGCATCAAGACGGCCGAAGTGAACAAGGCAATCTTCTGATCCGATTCGCGGCCCTCATGGGTTGTGATCGATCGGAAATAACGCTATGTCGATAATTGACAAACCTGAGGTGACGGGCCGCGGATTGCCTATTAAGGCAATCCCGGTTCGTCACCCCGGGCGTTGGGTGGCTGTGGCCGTCCTGATGGTTTTCGCTGCCATGATCGTCAATAGCTTCATCACGAATCCGAAGTGGCGATGGGACACATTCTCCCAGTACGTCTTCACCAGGATCATTTTCGAGGGCCTATGGAAGACCGTGTGGATCACGGCCGCGTCCATGGTGATCGGCATCGTGTTGGGCATTATCTTGGCGGTCATGCGGATGTCGCCCAACCCGGTCGTCAAGACCGTCGCGTGGCTATATATCTGGTTTTTTCGCGGCACACCGGTGCTGGTCCAGCTCGTATTCTGGGCGTTCCTTGCACAGCTGTATCGGTACATAAGTCTTGGCATTCCGTTTGGACCGCAGTTCATCTACTTCGATGTGAACGAACTCATTCCGGTCATCGTCGCGGCAGTCCTGGCACTGGGTCTTAACGAGGCTGCGTACATGGCCGAGATCGTCCGCTCGGGCATCATGTCCGTCGGGAAGGGCCAGACCGAGGCCGCCGAGGCGCTAGGTATGCGTTCGAATAAGGTGATGCGTCGCATCGTGCTGCCGCAGGCGATGCGGATCATCGTGCCTCCGACCGGCAACGAGGTCATCTCGATGCTTAAGACGACTTCGCTTCTTGCGTTCGTTGCGGTGACGGAGCTCTTTACGACCGCGCAAAACATTTACAACAGCAACTACCAGCAGATTCCGCTGCTGGTAGTGGCGAGCGCGTGGTACCTGGTGGTGACGACGATTCTGAGCGTCGGACAGTTCTACCTGGAGCGGCACTTCGGCCGTGGTGTCGCGGGTTCCCGCCAGCAGCGTGCCAAGCGACGGATTGCCACGATGGGGCCGGCATGACAGAGATTCCAGGTATGACGAGCATGACGCCGTTCAACGACGGTACCCAGGCAGGGACTTTGGTCGGTTCGTTGGCACCAGTCCCGATGGTGCTGGCGGAGGCGGTGCACAAGTCCTTCGGGCACCTCGAGGTGCTCAAGGGCATCGATATGACGGTGATGCCGGGGCAGGTGTCCGTGCTGCTCGGCCCCTCCGGCTCGGGCAAGACCACCTTCCTGCGCTGTATCAACCACTTGGAGAAGATCAACGGTGGTCGACTGAGCGTCGACGGCGTGCTGGTCGGCTACCGGCAACGTGGCGACAAGCTCTACGAGCTGGGTGATAAAGCAGTTGCCGAGCGGCGTCAACACATCGGAATGGTCTTCCAGTCGTTCAACCTGTTCCCGCATATGACGGCCATTGGCAACATCATGGAAGCACAGATTCAGGTGCTACATCGGTCCAAGGCTGTGGCTCGAGAAAAGGGCATGGCGCTCCTGGAACAGGTTGGCCTGTCGGACCGGGCTACGTACTACCCGTCGCAGCTTTCCGGCGGACAACAGCAGCGCGTGGCCATCGCCCGGGCGTTGGCGATGGATCCGAAGCTGATGCTCTTCGACGAGCCGACTTCAGCACTCGACCCGGAAATGGTCGGCGAGGTGCTCGACGCGATGCGTAACCTCGCCGATGCGGGTATGACGATGGTCGTGGTGACACACGAGATCGGCTTCGCACGCGAAGTTGCCGACACGCTGGTGTTTATGGACGCGGGCCAGGTCGTCGAGACCGGAATCCCGCGCGACGTGATTGCGAATCCACAGCATCGCCGCACCCAAGACTTCCTCTCGAAGGTGCTGTAGAGCGGTTCTCGGCGACAGCGTTCGCGTGAGCGAGTCTGTTTAGGCCCGGCTGCGCCGGATTGGCTGCTTTTCGCTAGCCGACTGTGAAGTGTCGTGCGGGGCTATCGGCGCTAAGTTGGCGGTGACGTCGGCGTAGGCGTGCATGGTCGGCCGTGCGGAGTGAAGCCCCGCGGAGCAGGCTGACCCGGGTTACTCGTTCAGGTCGTGCTTGTTGACGAACTCGTCACCGAATTCCTCGTCGAGATGGTGCTCGTCCGGGCTGAGCTCATTGCGGAGTAGTCGAGCGGCGTCCAAGGCAGTTCGGTGTCGGCGCAAGTCATCCGCCGTGGTGTTGTCGAATAAGTGGATGCCTTCGCGGACCGTGGTCAGCGCGTCGACATCGGCGCCGGACTCGTGCAAACGAGCCGCCAGGGTCGCGAGGGCCGAGCCGAGGTAAGGACTGAACAATGAGCCTTCCTCGTTAGCATCCTCATCGGCGACTCCGCCGACACCC
>JBDTAR010000026.1:0-6909 GCA_039924545.1 Nakamurella sp.
TGCACGCGTTCGCCGACCATGGAAACGTCGACGGCTTGATGGCCGTCGACGGCGGTGACGCTCAGCAGACGCTCGTTGAGTTCACTGCTGCGGGCATCGACCACCTGGGGCTGGCCGACCAGCTGCAGCGCGATGGTGCGAAGTCCTTCGACAAGTCCTGGACGGGTCTGCTCGCCAGTATCGCGTCCAAACACGAACATTCAAGCGCAAACGACTGAGAATCGTCGAAGGCCAGCCGTCTGTGGACTACTTGCTGGTATCTGAGTCGAGCAGTTCGGCCAGGTCCGTGACGACGACGTCGGCGCCATGAGTGCGAAGTTCGTCGGCATGGTTGTGGTGATCAACGCCTACTACCAGAGCGAAGTGTCCGGCTCGGCCCGCCTCGACACCGGCGACGGCGTCTTCGATGACGACGGCGCGGTCTGCTGGGACGCCGAGCACTTTCGCCCCTTCGAGATAGCTGTCGGGTGCCGGTTTGCCCTCAAGTCCAAGTTCTTTGACAACGTGTCCGTCGATGCGGGCGTCGAATAGCTCGGCGATCCCGGCTGCATCAAGCGCAGCCTGGGTGTTCTCGCTCGCGGAGACGACAGCGATCCGCGTCCCGTGCGCGCGCAGCGCTTTCACGAGCGCAATCGCACCCGGGTAGACCTGAACCCCCTTTACCCGCAGTACTTCGAGCACTAGTTCATTCTTGCGGTTGCCCAGACCGGAAACCGTACGAGCATCGGTAGGGTCATCGTCGGTGCCTTCCGGTAGCTTGATGTCTCGAGCAGCGAGGAAGTTGCGTACGCCGTCCGCTCGCGGTTCCCCATCGACGTAGCGGTCGTAGTCATTCTCCGAGTCGAACGGCGCAAATGTCTTGCCCGACCGCTCCGCTTCTTGGTTGAGGAACTCATCGAAGGCCTGCTTCCAGGCGGCTGCGTGTACCACCGCCGTCTTGGTCAACACTCCGTCCAGATCAAACAGCCAGGCCTCATAGGCGCCGATATCCACCGAGCTGGTGTCGGCTGGCCGTGCGGCATTCATGGGTGCAGCAGTTCGGCAAGCAGCACGGCTTCACTGATATCGGCTCGCTTGCTGGCAGTCCACAACGTCAGCACCCGCCTACCGGCCAGCACCCGTAACCCATCCCCGCGCTTGCGCACACCGTAGCGTCGCCCGACCTTCACTGCGTGCATATTTGCCATCACGTGTCGCTTCCCT
Source organism: Nakamurella sp. (assembly GCA_039924545.1). Lineage (GTDB taxonomy): Bacteria > Actinomycetota > Actinomycetes > Mycobacteriales > Nakamurellaceae > Nakamurella. The sequence continues at coordinate 1,204 of JBDTAR010000026.1, forward strand.
TCATTCCCGCGCCAGTTCAGTACAGCAAGTGTGGATGGACCCTGCCCACTAGCTCATCCCCAGCCAGATAGCGACGCAGATTCTCCCGGAACAGATCAACGATCCGCTCGTTTTCCCGCACCGACAAGCCAGCAGTGTGTGGGCTGAGCAGCACGTTAGGCAGGTCCCACAGCGGACTGCCGGCCGGCAGCGGCTCGGTCGCAAACACGTCTAGGGCGGCGCCGGCTAGCTGCCCGGATTCGAGCACGTGCACGAGCGCGGCTTCGTCGACGACGACGCCGCGGCCGACGTTAACAAGCACCGCGCCCGAATGCATCCGTCCGCACGCGGCCGAATCGATCATCCCGCGGGTCTCGTCGGTCAGCGGCAAGCTGAGCACGATCCCGTGAGCGACCGGGAGCACGTCGGCCAAGAAACGAGCAGTGCGAATCTCATCGACGTACGGGCAGTCAGTGTGCCCGCTGCGGTTGACTGCGCTTACCCGCATGCCGAACGCCTTCGCCAGCCGGGCCACCTCCGTGCCGATCTCGCCGAGTCCAATGACAAGCATTCTGGCGCCCCCCCAATTCACTCATCGGGTAGTGCTCCCACCGTCGCGCCTGTTTATCGGCTAGCAGCCGCGGCAGGCCCTTGGTGAATGCGAGCAGGCCGAGCATTGCAAATTCCGCCAGCGGACCGGCGTGCACTCCGCCCGCGCGGGTGATCAGCACTCGGTCCTGATCTTCGATGCTCAGTCCTGCGTCGCAGACCTGCTGACCTGCACCACCTGCGGTGGCGTGCACCCACCGTAACCGGCCGCCAGTGCGCAACGCGTCGGCCAGCCCTGTGGGCGAGTCGCCGGGTATTCCGAACAGCACCTCGGCATCGGCCAGCAGTGCCTGCCAGTCCCGTTCCTGCTCAACGGTTCGGCTAAACGAGTCGACGCCGCGGTGGTCGCCCGGGAAACGAAGTGGGGGAAGAAGTTCCGGCTCATAGCGGACGTCGACGCGATCATCGACTGCGGCGATTCGCGTCACGAATTTCGCCTCAAGCGGAGTAGCTATCGTCACCATGATGCGGGTACTTGCCATTGTCGCACTCCTGTTGCTTTGGCAGTGGATGTCGTTCGGTGTAAGGCACGTCGCGGTGTGGGACGCACCGCAGCCCCTGAGGCCTCAGCGGGTGGATGTGGCCGAGCGGATTCCGGTCCGAGTCCACCTTCAGATCTGCGCCATGTTGAAAGAGGCGAGACGTGAATCGTGCGTCCATACCGCAATCGCGGCATCGATGACGAACAGGACGAGGCGGTGTAAGAGGGGGTGACATTCCCGCGCACGTGCTGTCACCGGAATGTCAGGGCGGCGAGGAGCAACTCTAGGAGTTCAGCGGCGGACGGCCGAACCAATCCCGGACTGGCTGATGTCCTCAGTAATGTCAAATCAACACCGTCGAGCACCAGGCGCGCCGGTCGCAGACATACATCAGTCGTGCAGCATCCGGGTTGCCGCTGCGGGCACCCCGCGAGCCGCGCTGGACTGCAGGCTCACAGGCGGTCCCACCCAGCCTCGGGCCGGCGTGTGTTGTCGCGCAGAGTTCGGGTAACCTTTGCGGGCAGGTCCCGGTAGCTCAGTGGTAGAGCATCGCGTTTACACCGCGAGGGTCGGCGGTTCGAAACCGTCCCGGGACACTCCCCGACAAGCTACGCGCCCCTACAACGGCACGACAATTCCTACAACGGCACGACAATTACCGTCGAGTTTTACCGGACTGCTTTGACCGCATTAGTTTCACCGTGACCCAGTCGCCTGCCGGATGCGCACTCGACGGTTGCCCAAAGCCAGCCGTCTTGGCCGCGTCGCCGATCTCGGCTGCGTCGATGTAGCCCTCACGACCCGGACGAGGCGTCGCCAAGAGCACTACGCCTTCATCCTCGAGTGACGTGGTGACGTCGACGAGTTCATCAGTCAGATCGCCGTCGTCAGCACGCCACCACACCAGCGCTGCGTGAAAAGCCTCATCAGCGTCGTGGGGTGCGAGGGGAGATCCAATAATGGATTCGAACGAGTTCCGTAGATTTTCGTCCACATCATCGTCGAATCCGAATTCCCCAACAATGTCACCGACCGTCAATCCCAGCCGGGATGCCGCCGTAGTGGCTTTCCCAGCCATGCCGCTCACAGTCAACCTCATCCTTCCGCAGTACATGTCCAACTAGAGGTAATTGCGCAGTCCCCATCGCTGTTGCTCGGGCAACCATCGAGAAGCCGCGCTGATCCATGAGTGTAGGGCCGTAGAGCGTCAGGCTCAACGCCGCGGGGCAAACCGCGTCTCCGAAGAGCCGCCAAAGTGCCCCCGGATGACGTGTACACACATCGTCGAGTAGCCCACTGCACCGTACTGAATTTCACGAATCACGCACGCGCAACGATAAATGGGCGCCCTCTTGCAGAATTGTGTCTCGGTCCGATCACAATCCATGCGTCACGGTCTATGCACGCCAATACCTCGCCGGTTAAGGTTTCCAGCAATGCTCCTTACCTCCTCATGGTCACCTACATCAGTCGGGGTAAAGCACCACCGCCCCAGGCGGAAAAGTCCCGCCAAAGCTGTTGTCACCCCGCGGATTCGATTTCGTGGATGAGCGTTCGAGGAGAGCACGCATGTCGCAGGGCACCGTCAAGTGGTTCAATTCGGAAAAGGGTTACGGCTTCATCACCCCCGATGAGGGTGGTGCCGACGTCTTCGTCCACCACACGGCAATCGAGACCACCGGTTACCGCTCGCTCGAAGAGGGCCAAAAGGTCAACTTCGAAATCGAGCAGTCAGACAAAGGGCCGCAAGCCGTCGGAGTCAGCCCAGCCTGACCGGGTCAGCACCCGGCATAAACACTGTCCGGCAGGCGCGGTACCGCTGGCATGCTTGACTACGTGAATCCTTCTCGCCCTCGCACCCCACAGCGTTCTCCGCTGCCTGTGCCTCTGCCCTATGGGCCGATCGCCAGCGATACGCTGCGCGCGATCGAACGAGCAACCAGCGGCCTGTCAACGCGATCCGTCGCGCGAATGGATCAACAGTTCAGCTGGTTCCGGGCGTTATCCGCGGAGCAACGGTCCTGGGTAACGATCGTCGCCCAAGCTGGCATTGCCGGATACGTCGGATGGGTGAACAACCCCACTAACAACGTTCGGATCGCGGAACAGGTCTTTACGGCCGCGCCTCGGGAACTACTCCGCGCGGTATCGCTCCGGAGAACCGTCGAACTGGTCCGCGTAGCGATCACTGTCGCAGAAGAAGAGCTGCCGGCGATCGCAGAAACCGTCGCCGAGCAGGCAGCGCTGCGCGAATCACTCCTGCGCTACAGCCGCGAGATTGCTTTTGCTGCAGCCGCTGTGTACGCCACCGCCGCCGAAACCCGTGGTGCATGGGACGCGCGAGTAGAGGCAGCTATCGTCGATGGTCTCGTCCGCGGCGAAGATTCCGGGGCGCTAGAGTCACGCGCCGCCGCCCTTAGCTGGGACTCAGCCGGACCGGCCCAGATCCTCGTCGGCGCAGCCCCACAGACCAGCCGCGAGCAGGCCGTCGTAGCTGTAGGCGAATGGTCCCGCAGCGCACACCGCCGCGCCCTGGCAGCCGTCCACGGCACCATGCTCATAGTTGTACTTTCCGGCGAGAGCCCACCTAGTTCTACCGTCACCGACCTCTTTGGACGCGGCTCCGTCATTCGGGGACCGGTCGCACCTGGTTTGGCTGCGGCTAGTAGATCGGCCACGGAAGCGCTGTCGGCATATCGAGTAGCACCCGCCTGGCCTGCCGCACCGCCGCTCGTCGAATCAAGCGAGCTGCTGCCGGAGCGCGTCCTAGCCGGCGACGCTACCGCCATCGAGCTTTTGCGCCGCGAGATCTTTGCGCCCCTGGCGGCAAGTTCCGCACCACTGCTCGAGACACTCGACTCGTACATCGCCCACGGCGGCTCGCTCGAGCCCGCAGCCCGCAGCATTTTCGTCCACCCGAACACCATGCGGTACCGGCTTCGACGGGTCACTGACATCACTGGGCGAGATCCCTGGTCGCCGCGCGACATGCTCACGCTCACGTTGGCGCTCATCCTCGGTCGCCTCGCGCCACCATTGTTATAAAAGAGACTGGACGGTTCGCCCGTAACGCTTAGAGGGTTCCTACAAATATGACGAACCGACTTAGTGCCCGCTGGAGCCCACGGAGATCCCGCATCATGGTTGGCTACAAGTGTGATCGCACTTCTCGCACCCGGCCAGGGCGCTCAGAAACCCGGCATGCTGACCCCGTGGCTGGAACTGGCTTCTGTCTCTGACCGAGTTCGGGCCATGTCCGAGGCAGCTGACCTCGACCTCGTGACGCTCGGCACCACCGCTAACGCCGACGAGATACAAGACACCGCCGTTACTCAGCCCCTGGTGGTAGCGACCGCGCTGCTGGTCGCGGGCGTCTTTGACGCCGAAATCGGCCTGCCCAAAGACGCACCGACCGCAGGGCATTCCGTGGGCGAGTTGGCCGCTGCAGCGATTGCGGGTGTCTTCGACCCCGTCACCGCAGTCGGACTCGCAGCCCGACGTGGGCGCGCCATGGCCGCCTGCTGCGCGGCTACTCCCACTTCCATGGCAGCTGTTCTCGGCGGCGACAAAGAGGCGGTGCTCGCTGCTCTCGCCGACCGCGGACTGGTCGGAGCGAACGTCAACGGCGGTGGTCAAATCGTGGCGGCCGGGACGCTGGAATCCATCCTGGCGCTGAAGGACAACCCGCCAGCCGACGCTTCACGAGTGATTCCGCTGAGCGTCGCGGGCGCATTCCACACCCAGTACATGGCAGGGGCGGAAGACGAACTCGCCCGGGCTGTGGGCAGCGTCATACCTCACGACCCGACGCGGCCGCTGCTCACCAACTCTGATGGGCATGTCGTCACCAACGGCGCAGAGTACCTATCGCTGCTGGTGCGGCAGCTCACCCGTCCGGTGCGGTGGGACCTGTGCATGGCTCAACTGGTCGCGCTCGGCGTGACCGGCGTCATCGAATTCACGCCGGCTGGAACCCTCACCGGATTGATGAAGCGAGAACTGCCCAACGTGGCAAGGCTGGCAGTCAAATCACCGGACGATATCGACAAAGCCCGCGACTTTATCGCAGAACACGCGACACCTGCCCCCACCGCTGACGGCCCCATTACCGGCGACAGCACCGTAAACGACAGCACGAACGAGGCGCACCTATGACCGCTCGTATTTTTACCCCGGCAACAGTGCCCGGAGCTCGCATCGCCGGGCTTGGTCACTATCGGCCGAGCAGGGTCGTCACCAACGACGATCTCGCCAAGATCATCGAGACGAATGACGAATGGATCCGTTCCCGAGTCGGTGTTGCTGAGCGCCGATACGCCGAAGAGGGCGAAACGATCTCGTCGATGGGCGCCATCGCAGGCCAGGCCGCTCTGGACGACGCTGGGCTCACCGCAGCCGATATCGATACGGTCATCACGGCCACCTGCACGCTAGAGGTCCAGATTCCCCACGCATCCACCAGGATCGCAGCCGCGCTCGGCGTTCACGCCCCGGGATCATTCGACGTCAACGGCGCATGCGCCGGCTTCTGCTACGGGCTTGCAGTTGCCTCGGATTCGATCCGCACCGGCAATGCGCGCAACGTGCTGGTCATCGGTTCCGAGCAACTCACTCACTGGGTGGATCCGCAAGACCG
>JBDTAR010000027.1:0-25662 GCA_039924545.1 Nakamurella sp.
CTTCGGATTCCGCTTCTTTCCGAAATGTGGACCACGGCATACGGGCGTTTGGTCGCAGCGAAGATCGTATTGCTCGTCGTCCTAGGTGCGGTCGGCTACCTGCATCGAAGCAAAACGTTGCCGCAGATTAGCGATGCTGGTGATTCGCGCCCGCTGATCCGACTGGCCTCCGTTGAACTGGTCGTAATGGCCATCACAGTCGGTGTCGCAGCAACGCTAAGCCGCACCGCGACGCCACCGCTTTCTGGTGTCGTGCCGTCGAATACCGCGTTGGTGCTCGGTTTCGACCTGCCTGGCCCGCCGAGTATCGCGAATATGTTCCTGTACTGGCGGTTTGACCTGGTCGGGGGCACTGCGGCCATCGTCGCTGCGGCGCTGTACCTGGTAGGCGTCCTTCGGCTGCGCCGACGAGGGGATGCCTGGCCGGTCGGCCGCACCATCGCCTGGATGCTGGGTTGTGCGACCCTGCTCTGGACGACATCGTCTGGTCTGGGCGTATACGGCCAGGCGATGTTTTCGATGCACATGATCGAGCACATGTTCTTGGCGATGCTGGTCCCGATCTTCCTGGCGCTCGGCGGGCCCATAGCACTGCTGCTCCGTGCCCTACCGGCGGCCGGACGCGACGATCCACCGGGCCTGCGCGAAGCGACCGTCGGCTTCTTGCATTCGCCGCTCATGCGATTTATGACGAATCCGCTGGTCGTATTGCCGCTGTTCGTCTCCAGTTTCTACGTGTTGTATTTCACCAGCCTGTTCGACGTGATGATTTCGTCGCACCCAGGGCACCTGTTCATGGAAGTGCACTTCGTCCTGGTGGGCTACCTGTATTACTGGGTGATCATCGGGGTCGACCCTGCTCCACGTCAGCTATCGTCGCCCGTCAAGCTTGCGCTGGTGCTCGTCGCCATGCCATTCCATGCGTTTTTCGGGCTCGCGCTGATGAGTTCGCACCATCTGCTCGGCGCGGACTTCTTCACTCGCCTCGATCTTCCGTGGGTGAGTAACCTGCTCGCCGATCAGCAATTGGGTGGGGGTATTGGCTGGGGCTTCACCGAGATCCCGCTGGTCGTCGTCATGCTGGCATTGATGATGCAGTGGTCGCGCAGCGACGAACGGGAGTCGAAACGAGAGGCCCGCAAGGCCGAACTCACGCACGACGCCGAACTCAATGCTTACAACCTGATGTTGGCGACACTCGCGCAGCAGGATGGCGTACGAAATGGCGTACGGAACGGCTCCGTGCGGTTGTAGCGCGACAAATCAGCCGTACGCCGCTCGTCGTCCACCAGGTCCACCAGGTCCCGAGACATCACAGGTCCACCAGGTTATCCACCTGTCCGATTTCTATCCACAATCCTTCAGCGGTGCATTGCACCAGATCGAGCGCTGATGGACCGTTTCCTCACGCGGTCGACATCGAGTCGGCTGTGCACCTCGAGGAAGGACTTCGGACGATGTTCGACACAGCAACATTGACAATCTCCGGCAATGTGGTTGCCGACCCCAGAGTCAGCGGTCACGCAACCGATCCAGAGCGTGTGACATTCAGGGTGGTATCCAACCGCCGACGGCGGGACCCTGAGACCGGCGAATGGAAACAGGTCGGCGAGTACGGCATGAACGTGGTTTGTTGGCGGAAGCTGGCACGTGGGGTGGCGCAGGCGCTGCGAAAGGGAGACCCGGTCCTGGTCCAGGGCAGGGTCTCCGAGCGAAAGTACGTCGACGAGAGCCAGCAGCCCCATTGGATGACTGAGCTCACCGCCGAATTCGTCGGACACGACCTGTCGCAGGGGACAGCCGGGCGATTCACCAGATTCACTCACGTTGATTCCGTGCAGGCGCGGGCCGAGTCCGCGACGGCTGGCGGCGACGGATTCGACGCGGCGGGCTCGGGTTTTGACGGTGCTGGCGGCTCGGATGAGCCCAACGACGAAAGCCAATTCGGCTCGGATGATTTTGCGCCGACGCAGGACTTCGACGATGTCACTGTCGATGCGTTCGATTCTGCGGAACCTGTCGCAGCAGGCTTCTGAAATCTGGGTTCGTATTGAGGTGTAGCGCTGTTCCGGGGTGTTGTCGTGTCAAGTCGGCGCGGCATCGCCCCGGGGCCGCCGCAGGTGGTTGGCACCCGCCCAGCAGCTGATAAGGCAGAATGGTAGCGGTCCGTGGCGCCTTCAGGATGCTGTCCGGACTCGCCAGAGTTGTGCTGCAGCGAGAGGAAACTGTGCCCGAGTTTATTTACACCATGAAGAAGGCCCGCAAGACCGTCGGTGACAAGCTCATTTTGGATGACGTCACGATGATGTTCTACCCGGGCGCGAAGATCGGCGTCGTCGGCCCTAACGGCGCCGGCAAGTCGACGATCCTCAAAATCATGGCTGGACTCGATCAGCCGTCGAACGGCGAGGCCTATCTGACGCCGGGCTACACCGTCGGAATCCTTCAACAAGAGCCGGTGCTCGAAGAGGACAAGACCGTCCTCGAAAACGTGCAGGGTGCTTTCGGCGAGGTGTACGGGCAGTTGGCCCGTTTCAACGAAATCGCCGAATTGATGGCTACCGACTACTCCGACGAGCTGATGGAGGAAATGGGCAAACTGCAAGAGAAGCTGGACCATGCGGGGGCGTGGGACATCGACTCGCAGCTCGATCAGGCGATGGACGCGCTGCGCTGCCCTCCGCCAGACACCGATGTATCGATCCTGTCCGGCGGAGAACGGCGTCGCGTCGCGCTGTGCCGACTGTTGCTCTCCGCGCCGGATCTGCTGTTGCTCGACGAGCCAACAAACCACCTGGACGCCGAGTCCGTCAGCTGGCTCGAACAGTTCCTGCAGAAGTACGAAGGCGCCGTCCTGGCCGTGACTCACGATCGGTACTTCCTGGACCACGTCGCCCAGTGGATCGCGGAGGTCGACCGCGGACGCCTGATCCCCTACGAGGGCAATTACTCCACATACCTGGAGAAGAAGACGGATCGCCTTGCAGTTCAGGGCCGGAAAGACGCCAAGCTCGCGAAGCGACTTCAGGCCGAGCTCTCCTGGGTCCGCTCGGGCGCTAAGGCTAGGCAGGCGAAGTCCAAGTCAAGACTGGCTCGGTACGAAGAGATGGCGTCCGAAGCGGAAAAGACGCGCAAGCTCGACTTCGAGGAGATTCAGATTCCGCCGGGGCCACGCTTGGGCAGCATCGTCGTCGAAGTCAACAATCTGCGCAAGGGATTCGACGATCGTGTCCTGATCGACGGACTGTCATTCACGTTGCCACGCAACGGAATCGTCGGCGTGATCGGCCCCAACGGTGCCGGCAAGACGACACTATTCAAGACGATTGTCGGGTTGGAAGAACCGGACGCCGGCACCGTCCGCGTCGGTGAAACGGTCAAGCTGTCGTATGTCGATCAGGATCGGGCCGGCATTGACCCCAAAAAGAATGTGTGGGAGGTCGTATCCGACGGGTTAGATTACATCCACGTCGGCAATGTCGAGATGCCTTCCCGCGCATATGTATCGGCGTTCGGCTTCAAGGGTCCTGATCAGCAAAAGCCCGCCGGTATTCTTTCCGGCGGTGAGCGGAACCGGCTCAATCTTGCTCTGACGCTGAAGGTCGGCGGCAACCTGATCCTGCTCGACGAACCCACCAACGACCTGGATGTGGAGACACTCGGTTCACTAGAAAATGCCTTGGAACAGTTCCCTGGCTGCGCTGTCGTGATCTCGCACGATCGGTGGTTCCTGGACCGTACCTGTACTCACATTCTTTCGTGGGAAGGCACGGACGAGGACCCATCGAAGTGGTACTTCTTCGAAGGCAACTACTCCGATTACGAGAAGAACAAGGTTGAGCGGCTTGGCGCCGACGCGGCCCGTCCACATCGTGTCGCTTACCGAAAGCTGACCCGCGACTGAACCAGCGCTGTCTCCGCAGTTCACGATGCATGACGATCACTGCGTGGCAGTCGACAATGCCGACCTGAGTGCGCCCGGATACGCTCAGACTCATTGCGCGTAACCGACCGCCAAGGAGATGCACGTCATGAGCGAGCCGACCGGGTCCACTGCTCCGGCTGATGTACTCGGAAATTCACGGGGCAACGGACCAGGCGAGCTGCAAGCCTCTGTCGATCTGGCGGCTATTGCCAGCCCGCCAGACGCAATGCTCATTCGCGCCTACTTTCGGCGCGTCGCGGCTGAAGACCAGCCGAGTAGATCCGGGGATATCGTCGCGCTCATTGCGGCGCATCGTCGGCTTGCCGCGAGTCGGTCCTCGGGCGAGGTATTGATAAGCAGCTATAACCCGCAGTCTGGCGACGACGGCTGGGGCGGCACGTCCACCGTGATTGACATAGTCAATGACGACATGCCCTTCCTCGTGGGCTCAGTGGTCGCCGCATTGTCGGTCGCAGGTTTGACGGTGCACCGGGTGATCCACCCGATCCTGGCGGTGCGACGAGACTCCGATGGCGCGCTCATTGACGTTGTCGGTGAATATGGCCCCGGTACCGTCGAGCCCGACGCCCGGCCAGAATCCTGGATGCACCTGTTGGTCGACCGAATGTCCGACGAGGGCCGGTTGAACGAAATCCTCGCGCGCGTTCGTCAAGCGCTCGAGTTGACCCGCGCAGTAGTCACCGACGCGGCGGCAATCGCTGATTGCGCAAAAGAAGTCGCGCACAACCTCCGATCGGCACAGTCTTTCAACAGCGCGGTAAATCCTCAGAGTAAAGACGGCGAAGCCGCTGACCTCCTTGATTGGATGTCCGCAGGCAATGTGACCTTCCTGGGCTATCGCAGCCGTCGCGGGCCTGAGATTGACGGCGCTGACACCGCTGAGGCGGGCGATGGCAGTCGATACGGGCTGCTCCGTCCGGAGCTCCAACCGTCGCTCGGCACGGCTGATGGCACGCTCGATTTGCCGCTGCCGACCGGCGAGTTCGCTGTCCATCAACTCTGGCTCGACACGGCGCTGAGCCGAGGCCAGGCCACGCTGCTCGTTTCCGTAGCAGAGTCGGGAGATTCCACCGGTGGAGTCTCGGAATTCCTGGTCGGACTGACGCCGTCGGCACGCAGCGCCGACATCACGACTGTTCCCGTCCTACGCCGCGTCGTGCGTCAGGTCCTTACGCACATCGGTGCCGCACCCGACTCGTACTCCGGGCAGCGGGCTCTTGAAGCCCTGTCGGATTATCCGCGGGCAGAATTGTTCTGGGCTAGCCTTCGGCAGGTCACCGATGTTGTTTCTGGACAGCTGCAGATGTCTAATCAGCGCCAGGTGCAAGCATTTCTGCAACCCGATCCGCAAGGGCATTACACCTCAGTTCTAGTGTTTCTGCCGCGCGACCGCTACACCACAGCGCAGCGTCTGGCGATGCAGCGCGTCCTCATGGACACCTTCCACGGCGTGGCAATCCGCTACACGGCACACATCAGTGACGCGCTCTTGGCATCCGTCCATTTCACTGTCGCTACCGAGCCGACAGCGACGTCGGGTACCGCACCTAACGTCGATATTGCAACCCTCAACCGAGATCTGCGTCATTCCGTCCGCCGCTGGGAGGACCACCTGGCCATCCCCGTGGGCGGCGGAGACGATGACCTAGACGCTGCGGGCGCGCTCAGTCGTTACGCTGATGCGTTCGACGAAGCTTACAAAGAGGACTACACCGTCTCCCATGCGGTGGAAGACCTCAAACGCCTCGACGAAGTCTCTGGGCCTGACGACCTGGTGATCGCAATAGGCAAGCCTTCGGCGGGAGCCTCCGGAGACAGCCGGCTCAAGTTGTATGTCGCGGACTCGACGGTATCGCTGTCCCAGGTGATGCCGATTCTGCAGTCCATGGGCGTTCATGTGATTGACGAACGTCCCTATGAGGTGCGCCGTACTGACGGGACCCTGTCTCGAATCTACGATTTCGGCCTCGCAGTTGGCGCAGAGCGGCGCGTCAGTGGTCAAGACTTGGTCGACGCGAAACGCAGGTTCAGTGCCGCATTCAACGCTGCGTGGCATGGCTGGTCTGAAGTAGACGGCTTCGAGGCCCTCGTGCTCGCCGCGCGACTGGAGTGGCGCGAAATAGCGGTGCTACGCGCCTATGCGAAGTACCTGCGACAGATCGGGTCCGCATACACCCAGGGCTACATGGAGCAGGTGCTGGCGCAATACCCGACAGTCACCGCGAACCTGGCGGCTTTGTTTGCTACTCGGTTCGACCCGGCGCTCCCCGGCACCGGCCGTGACGCTCGCTGCCACGCGTTGACCGCTGAGATCACGGCGGAACTTGACCAGGTCAGCAGCTTGGACGCCGACCGCATCGTTCGTACATTCCTGCAGCTCATCAACGCCACTGTTCGCACTAACGCGTACCGCGCCGCCAACCTCGTCGATGGAATGCCGCACCTCGCCTTCAAACTCGATCCGCACCGGGTACCGGGAATCCCCAAACCGGTTCCGGCCCACGAGATCTGGGTGTATTCGCCGAGGGTGGAGGGTGTCCACCTGCGCTTCGGCGCGGTCGCCCGTGGTGGTTTGCGGTGGTCCGATCGCCCCGAAGATTTCCGCACCGAAGTGCTGGGCCTGGTCAAGGCTCAAGAAGTGAAGAACGCAATTATCGTGCCAGTCGGCGCGAAAGGCGGCTTCGTGTTGAAACGGCCACCAGCCCCGACCGGCGATGCGGGCACGGATCGTGACGCGGTACAAGCCGAAGGAATCGAGTCATACAAGATTTTCGTCGCCGGTCTGCTTGATTTGACGGATAACCGAGTCGGCGATGCGATCGTGCCTCCGGACGGTGTAGTGCGCTACGACGATGACGATCCGTATATGGTCGTCGCCGCGGATAAGGGAACGGCGCGTTTCTCCGATATTGCCAACGCAGTCTCTGCGCAGTATGGATATTGGCTCGGCGATGCGTTCGCTTCAGGTGGCAGCGCCGGCTACGACCACAAGGGCATGGGCATCACGGCCCGTGGTGCCTGGGAGTCCGTGAAGCATCACTTCCGGGAACTCGGAGTCGACGTCCAGAACCAGGACTTCACCTGCGTGGGAATCGGCGACATGTCTGGCGACGTCTTCGGCAACGGCATGTTGCAGAGCCCGCACATCAAGCTTGTCGCGGCGTTCGATCATCGTCATGTGTTCGTCGATCCCGATCCAGACTGCGTCGAAGGCTTCGCGGAGCGGCAACGACTGTTTGATCTGCCGCGATCCTCGTGGGGCGACTACCGGCCTGAACTGATATCTGCTGGCGGCGGAGTCTGGTCGCGCAGCGTCAAATCCATCCCGATCTCAGCGCAGATGCGCACCGCGCTGGGGATTGCTGACGACGTTATGTCGCTTACGCCCACCGACCTGATCCGCGCAATCCTCCTTTCGCAGGTCGATCTCCTGTGGAATGGCGGTATCGGTACGTACATCAAGTCGTCAACGGAGACTCACGCAGAAGTCGGGAACAAAGCCAACGACTCCGTCCGCGTCGACGGCGACGAACTCCGCGTCAAGGTCGTCGGCGAAGGTGGCAACCTCGGTGTCACCCAGCTCGGCCGTATCGAATACTCGAAGAGCGGCGGCAAGATCAATACCGACGCCATCGACAACTCTGCCGGTGTTGACACGTCCGACCACGAAGTGAATATCAAAATCGCCATGCAGCCGCTGGTTGCTAGCGCCGCAGTTTCACTGGGTGAGCGCAACGAATTGCTCGCGCAAATGACGGATCACGTGGCCGAACTCGTGCTTGCCGACAACAAAGCACAAAATCGCCTGCTGGGAGTGTCCCGCCACCACGCCGGGCCAATGCTCTCGGTCCATGCACGACAAATTGACGCGCTCGTGGCTGATGGACACCTCGATCGCGACCTGGAATTCCTGCCAAGCTCAGCCGAGATCGACGAGCGAATCGCCAGCGGATCCGGTCTCACATCACCGGAGTTGGCGGTGCTGATCGCCTACACGAAGTCGCATCTCTCGCGGCAGATGCTGGCGACGGACTTGCCAGCCAGTCCGGCCTATCGACAACGTGCTGTGCAATATTTTCCGCCTGCCATGGGCGAGCGGTTCGCCGATGTGCTGGTAAGTCATCCCTTGGCGCGCGAGATCGTCACCACGATGACCGTCAACGAGGTCGTCAACCAGGCCGGTATCTCCTACGCCTTCCGGCTCGGCGAAGAAACTGCTGCGCCTGCCGTCGATGCGATTCGTGCATTCACGGTCGTCAGCTCGGTGTTCGGACTTCCCGAACTTGTGGGAGACATCGATTTAGCTGACCACGAAGTACCCGCTGCATGCCAGGATCACATGACGCTGCTGGTGCGTCGATTGCTCGACCGTGCGACGCGCTGGTTCTTAGCGCACCGGCCGCAACCGCTGGAGGTCTCCGCTGAGATCGAACGATATGGGGCCGCCGTCGATGCGTTGATGCCGAAGCTTGCAGAGCTGCTGGACGGGGTGGAGCAGGACAATGTGACCCGCGACGTCGCGGAGCTCATGGAGATGGGGGCGACGCAGGATCTGGCTGAGCGCGCCACGTACAGCCTGCACTCGTTCTCCGTGCTGGACATTGCCGACGTCGCCGAGGAATCCGGCCGTGACCTGGTGGAAACGGCCACGCTCTACTATGCGTTGTCAGCGCATCTGGACTTCGATCACCTGCTCACCGAGGTCAGCAACTTACCTCGGGGCGATCGGTGGCATGCTCTGGCGCGGCAGGCGGTGCGTGACGATCTGTACCGGTCGTTGCGGCTGATTACGGCGGATGTGCTGTCCACGACCGGATCTGGCAGTGACGCCAGCTCCAAAATTGCGCAGTGGGAGCAGCAGAACTCGTCGCGCCTTACCCGGGCACGGATGACGCTGGCCGAGATCGATCAGGCAGGCGCCGGCGATCTCGCTGCGCTTTCGGTGGCGGCGCGAGAAATCCGCTCAGTGATCCGCCAACAGTGACGGAACGAAATACGCCCAATGGGCTGCGCTATGAGACTCAAGTGCGAGTGCGGTGGTCGGACCTCGATGCGTTCGGCCACGTGAACAACGCGCGTACGTTGACGCTGCTAGAAGAGGCGCGCGCTGATTGGCTTTTCATTGACGCGCGAAGCAGCGGCGTAGAGCGCCTGACCGACGGCATTGTGGTCGCGCGCGCTGTCGTCGACTACCGCCGGGCGATTGGATACGGCGCCCCGGTGACAGTCTCGATGGGCATCTCAGCGCTCGGCTCCGCGTCATTCACCGTTGACTACCAGGTGGAGGCCGACGGTCACCGTGCCGTTGATGCCTCGACCCTCTTGGTTCCCGTGGACCTCTCGACGTTCCGGCCACGCCGGTTGGACGCCGTCGAACGGGCCTATCTCGCCCGCTTTTCACCGGAGCAGGTATGACGCTTTTCGCGCCGGCTACCGCCAGCGATCGCGAGCTCGCCACGGCATTTGTCGGCAGGGTGGCGCAGCTGGACGCGGCCGCGCTCGTTCGTCTCATCTCTCGGGGCAAAGCCGTCGATCTCTGGGCACGGGGCGGTTTCGGGGTGGTGGCTACTAGGTCCGTTTCAGGCCGAGTCGAACCTGACCCACTGACCGTCTATGCGACCAACCTGGTCGCTGCGCTTGCGGTGTCGCGCGCCGTCGAGGTGGACGCCGGATCGGATGCCCCCGACGAATGGCACACCCAACTCCCGCCGGCCGACGGATGGACCGATGTGGGCTTGCTAGCGGTCACCGACATCATGCGGGAGGTTCGCGCGGCCAAGCTGGTGGCGGAACAGGCAGTGGAAATCGACCGGGAGAACGAGCTTCGCGCGAAGACGAAAGCGACGGTGCCGCCCGTCGTGTTGGATCAGTGCCTGATGACGGTTGAGACGGCGAATGGGCGCATACCGATTTCAATGCGCATGCTGTTTGCCCTGTCCGGGATGAGTTTCGTGGATCAGACCGGGGGAAGCGACATCCGAGTCCGAGTGACGAACACGTGGCTACGCCTCGACTCGCCCGAAGGTGCTGTAGCACGTCGACGCATGGCCGACCTGCCGTTGGTGTAGCAGTGCGCATGAGGTTTCTGCCGTAGTGCTTCCGCATTGGGTGCCCGGCCGGGTGTTCATGCCTGGGCCAGGGGCCCCGTCATTTGCCGGTGAGTGCCTCGGCTGTGGCCGCTAGATATGCCCAGATCGTGTCGCGTTGCGCACCAGTAAGAGGCGCCGTATCGATCGCGCGGGCGGCGGCGGACAGCCACGCATCTCGCTCGGCTACGCCGATCGAGTAGGTGTGATGCCGCATACGTAACCGTGGCTCGCCGCGCAACTGCGCGTAGGTTCTGGGGCCACCGAAATACTGGCCCAGAAATGCTGCGAGACGAGTCTGCAGCTGCGCTAGATCCGCCCCGTCGAAGATCGGTGCCAGCGGCGCGCTAGCCCCGAGCTCGTCGCACAATACCTCGGCTATCGCATCGAAAGTGGCGCTTCCACCGACCGCTTCGAAAAATGAAGTCTTGCTGTTGGGAGTAGGAGCGCCGGCGGGAAGCGTCATACTCGTCATTCTTTCAGCAGACCCGACGCGAATCTGCGGCGTTGATCGGCTAACGTGAACGTGTGAGCGTATGGGAAGTCTTACTCGTCTATGTGGTGACCCCTGGCCTTATCGTCGCATTCCTCGGAGTGATGACGGTGGGAGTCGGCAGGCATCGCGCCAAGGTGACCTACGAACCTGGCCAGGCGTGGGAGCGAGACGACCGGCTGTGGGCTGGCGTCGCTCCTGTTGCCTCCGTGCCGTTCGCAGACCGCGTCGGAACTAAACTGGGAGGTGCACATGCCAGCTGGTGATGTAGTGATTCGTGGCCAACGGCACAACCCCGGGATGGCGCGTGTCGAGACCGGTGTCCTCGTCAAGATCGTGCCGTCGTGCGGCCCGGTCGGAAACGATGAAGTGTTCACGACGAGTCAACTGCAGCGGCTCGACGCGATCATTTCAGACGCGGAGAATGCTACCGGTCTGCGCTTCGCGGCCTATATCGGCTACCTCGGCGAGGATTCGCGGGCGCGAGCAGAAGAGATCGTGGCATCCTTCGGCGACGATGCGGCGTACACCGCTCTGGTGGCGCTTTCGCCTGGCCAGCGCGTAGTGGAGATCGTCACCGGAACCGAAGCGGCGCTTCGCATCCCGGAGCGTGGCGCGCGCGCCGCGGTGCTGTCGGTGATTGCCGCCTGTGGCGACGGAGATCTGTACGGTGGACTGACCAATGGCATTCGCATCCTCACCGACCATGCAGGCGTGGTGACGAGGGGCGCGTAACAGCTTTCGCTGTTACCGACGTAATGGACGGCTGCGGCCCAGGGACGCTGTCACTGGGCCGCAGCCGTCCATTACGTCGTTCGTGCCTTATGCTCGGTCCGCGGCGCGAGCCCGGAGCGCCCGCTCAGTGCCCGCCAAACCTTCCGTGACCAAGCGGCGCAACGCCGACGGACGATCGTCGACTGCCAGCCAGCTGCGCGCAGCAGCCACCGTGGCCTCAGCTACCGCCCATCGTGGGTACAAGCCGACCGCTACCTTCTGCGCTACCTCGCTGGACCGATTCGCCCATACATTCGCGACAGACGCGAAATACTGGTCCGCAAAGGCCGCCAAGATCTCGCCTTGCGCCGGGTGATTGAACCCGCCGATGGCGGCGTCCTGCAGTGCGTTGGCCATGGTGTCGTCACGAATGACCCTGTCCCACATTTCCTGTTTGTCAGCAACTTCTGGCCGAAGCGAACGGACCTGCGTGGCGCGCCGATCGCCGGATGCGGTGGCGTCGGCTGCCGCGGCGGCGTCGATCTCGGTGTCACCAGCGGCGCCATGTGCCACCAGCGCCCCGAGCAGCGTCCACTTAAGATCCGTGTCGAGCACCAAGCCGTCCAATGGAGAGTCGCCGAGCCAGCCGCCGATCACGCCGATCTCAGCGTCAGACAGCTTTGAAGCGGCAAGTGCACCGACGTACGCCAGTTGCTTGTCACTACCCGGCTCGGCGACCTGTGCGAGCGTCGCAAGCTGTCTGGAGAACTGTGGCCAGCCTTCCTTTGCTGCCCACTCCGGATCGGCGAAGGAGCCCACCGCGCTCCGCACCTGCGCCAGAATCCGCTGCACCACACCGATCTCGGTTTCGGACTCGATGCCCCCCAAAGCCAGCGCCACAAAGTCTCGGGCGCGCATCTGTGCGTCGCGAGTCATTTCCCATACCTCGGACCACACCAGGGTCCGAGGCAGCGACTCGGCGATATCTCCGACACGCGCGACCGCGGTTGCCAAAGAGACGGCGTCCAAAGTGAGCTTGCAGTACGTCAGGTCGTCGTCGTTGATGAGGATCAGTTTTCCGCGCTGCACACCGATCAGCCCAGGCACTGCGGTCAGACTTTCGATGACATCGAGTTCGATCCGATGTGTCCGAACGAGCTTCCCGTCCGAATCATCGTCATAAATGCCCACAGCGAGGCGGTGTGGACGTAACTCGCCGGCTCCGGGCGTAGCGCCATGCTGATGAATCGCGAACGACGTGAAGCAGCCGTCCGGGCCGACCTCGAAGTCTGGTTCAATGCGGTTGATGCCGGTGGTTTGCAGCCACTGCGCTGCCCATGCGTCCATATCCCGGCCAGATGCGGCCGTCAGGTGCCGCATCAGATCTGCCAACGTGGCGTTACCGAAAGCGTTCTCGGCGAAGTAGGTACGCAGGCCAGCCAGGAACTCGTCGAATCCCACGTAGGCAGCGAGCTGTTTGAGTACGGAGGCGCCCTTGGCGTAGGTGATTCCGTCGAAGTTCACCTCGACCGCTTCGAGGTCGACCATGTCGGCGGCAATCGGGTGAGTCGACGGTAGTTGATCCTGGTCGTAGGCCCACGACTTTTCCACGTTCGCGAACGTGGTCCAGGAAGACGTGTATTCCGTAGCCGATGACTGCGCCACCACTGAGGCCCACGTCGCGAACGACTCGTTAAGCCATAGGTCGTCCCACCAACGCATGGTGACTAGGTCACCAAACCACATGTGCGCCATCTCGTGCAGGATCGTTTCGCAGCGGCGCTCGTAGAAGTAGCGGGTGACCTTGGACCGAAATACGTATTCTTCGCGGAACGTGATGGCCCCGGCATTTTCCATGGCGCCGGCGTTGAACTCCGGTACGAACAGCTGGTCGTACTTGCCGAACGGGTAGCGCACGCCGAACGACTGATGATAAAAGTCAAAACCTTGCTTGGTTTCGCTGAACAGGCGTTCCGCGTCGAGGTGTTCGGCAAGTGATGCCCGGCAGAAGAGCCCGAGATCAATGCCGTCGTGGTGGTCGCGGACCACGTGGTACGGACCGGCAATCAAGGCCGTGACATAGGTGCTCATTGGGACTGTCGTCGTGAACGTGTGTACCTGTGAGCCGCCCGGGCCGGCCGCGGCCTGCACCGGGGCGCCATTGGTCACCACTTGCCAAGCGGCAGGAGCCGTCACCTCGAACGTGAAGCGAGCCTTCAGATCCGGCTGGTCGAAGCACACGTACATTCGCTTCGCATCGGCCGTTTCGAACTGCGAGTACAGGTATACGGAGCTGTCGACAGGATCGACGAATCGGTGCAAGCCCTCGCCGGTATTCATGTACCGGCCCACCGCGTCCACCACGAGTACGTTGTCCGCGGCCAGGTTCGGCAGCGTGAGGCCCCCGACACTGGACCATCCGGATACGTCCAATGGCTGGCCATTGAGCGTAGCTGCAGTGACGGCATGCCCGACGAAGTCGATCCATGTCGATTCGCCGACCTCGGCTGCGTTGAATCGGACCTCGGTGCGGCTGGAAAACGTATCAGTACCGGGCTCCCCGGCGCCATTAGTGAGGTCCAGCGCGATGAGGTAGTGGTCGACGGAGATCAGTGCCGCGCGTTGCGTGGCCTGGTCTCGGGTGAGATTCGGGGTATCGGGCACAGGAACGGTCCTTCGCGTAGTAGCCGACTGGGTGGTGGTCGACAGGTGATCCGAGTAGCGGAGTAGGCGACTCGAGTGCGCCGTGCGTAACAGTGATGCAGACCACGACAACACGTCTGATGGAATAACCCTACGGTGAGCCTGGTTTGTTCCCGCAGGGCCTGTAGTGGCGAGGCGTCTTGGTGAGTTTTCATCGGCGAGTTTTTAAGAGCGCGGTCAGCGCGCATGAGGAGTATTCATGTCAGGCGAGAAAAGCAATGTTGCAGACTTCTGGTTCGACCAGTTGTGCCCCTATTGCTGGGCGACGTCACGATGGCTGATCGAGGTTGCCAAGGTTCGTGAAATCGAGATCCATTGGCATGTGATGAGTCTGGGCGTGCTCAACGAGGACCAGACGCCCGAAGCTGAACTCGAAGCGTTCATGGATAACGAGGTCTGGTGGATGCCACGTGTCGCGATCGCGGCTGCGCAGGCGGAGGGCGACGGTATTTTGGGGCCGCTCTATGCGGCAATGGGTCGGCGCTACCACGGCCTGGGAATGACGGATATCGCCACAGTGATCGCCGAATCGTTGGCCGAGTTAGGTTTACCGGCGCAATTGGCCGAGGCCGCGCACAGTACTGATTACGACGCAGCGCTGCGAGAAAGCCACCATGCAGGTGTCGATCCGGTGGGTGCGGGCGTGGGCACGCCGATCATTCACGTCAATGGCGTGGGGTTTTTCGGGCCGGTCATCACTCGCGTGCCGACCGGGGAGCAGGCAGGACAGCTATGGGACGCCACGGTGACATTGGCCGCGTACCCGTACTTCTTTGAGCTCAAGCGAGAGCGCACCGAGTCGCCGCAGGTCTCTGAAGTTCCCGAGGCCGCCGCCGTCGGCACGGACTCCGACGTTCCAGCCGAGTAAAGACGGGTATGACGCTTTTCGGCCGGTGCTAGCGGCGGCAATGCGCGCGGCGGCTGGGCAATTCCCCGTTGGATGTGTCACTGTAGAAGCACATCCTTCAGGGAGGTTCCAAGTGACAACATCCCAGAAAACACCAGCGACGCCCGGTGGTGAGCGGAAGCCCATCACGCCGGTCGCGGAGCGCAAGACCAGCCCGTTCGGTGTGCCGTTGCCGCCAGATTTGCCCAGTGGACCGGTAGTCGTCGGCGTGGACGACGTTGCCGGTTGCGGGCGGCCACTGCGCGCAGCAGTTTTTTTGGCGCGTTCGCTCGGTAGGCCGCTCGTTGCGGTGCATGTGCGGCGTCGCGCAGTGCCGCTCGTCGAGGGCTATGTACCTATCCCGGAAGATGTGCAGCTCGATGACGGCGCCGAGGATGCGATTGAGGCGGCGCTGTCGGCGGATCTTGCTGCAAGCGGAGAACTTGATGGAGTTGAGTGGGAACTCGTATCTTGTAGTGGCGATGCAGCGGCGGAGTTAATTCGAGTGGGCGAGGCACGTGGCGCAGCATGTCTCGTGGTGGGGAAGCGGCACACTGGGTTTGCCCAGTTCCTGCATCGCATCGCCAGCGGGTCCGTGTCGCACGCCGTTGTTTCGAGCCAAAAACTCCCAGTGCTGGTAGTCCCTTAGAACGTCGTCATACCTGCCTGAGACACTGGTAGTTATGCGTGTCTATGTAGCGAGTGACCATGCCGGTTTCGAACTCAAGGAATTCCTGCTGCGGCATCTGTCGGAGCAAGGCTTCGATGTGGTGAATATCGGGGCGCTCCGATTTGACGCCGAGGACGACTACCCCGCGTTCTGCATCGAGGCAGGACGACGTGTGGTCGCAGACCCGGGCAGCCTCGGCGTGGTGATCGGCGGCTCCGGTAACGGTGAGCAAATAGCAGCGAACAAGGTCATCGGTGTGCGGGCCGCGCTGGCATGGAGTTCGGACACGGCGCAGCTGGCCCGGGAGCATAACGATGCCAACGTGATCTCCATCGGTGCCCGAATGCACGACGAGGCGACCGCCGCAGCGTTGGTGGAGCTATTCTTGACGACGCCGTTTTCCGGCGGTGAACGGCACGCGCGCCGAATCTCGCAGTTGACCGCTTATGAGGCGGCGCCGGAGGCTTTTGTAGCACCTTCCGCGGATTCTTCGACCGACTAGTCGCCAGTATCGCGCGGTATGTAGTTGCGACGAACCAGGATCAGGTTTTCGGCCGCCTCGGCGAGATCCTCGGGGCTCGGCGTTGCGACTTCTCTCGCGCGAAAAGCGCTTTCGAACGAAAGTTGCGTCGGCCGATAGTCGATTTCCCGGCTTCCGTCGTGACTGCCGGAGCGCGCGCGCCGCTGCGAGATGCTAGGGCCGGAACTGCTGCCGTCGAAACCGCTGCCGTCGGGTACACCTTGGCCCGCTGCCCCGCGGGAGCTGCGCCGGCGGCGACGTGACGGTTGCCCGGATTCCGGGGGTGTATCCACGGCGGCGAAGTGACTAGGCGGTCTGGCCGATGGACGTGAGCATCTCGGAGAACCACGACTCTGACGTGTCGAAGGGCTTGCCACCGGCAATGCGGTCGAACTCGATCGCGCGCAGCACATTCCCGCGCTCGATGTCGTGGCCGATGACACCCGACTCGCCGCGCATGGCGCACTCCACTGCGAGATCCGTCATCGACTTGATCAGTCGTAGGTCCTGCGTGTTTGCCGGAGCCGAGCGGGAGAAATAGCCGGACTTTTGCACCATGACCTTCTCGGCGTCCAACTTCGCCGCGAACTGATTCGCGAACCAGGCGCCGGGGTTGATCTCGTCGAGGCGGACATGGCCGAATGCGTCGCGCCGGACTTCCTCGCCAGCAGCCTCCATCTGGGCCACGATCGATGTGGTGCCAGCACCTTCCGACAGAAAAATTGTGACATTGCCGACGGTGTCCATCACGTGCTTCAGCCGCGCGGCCTCAGCCTCGAGATCGATATCCATCTCGGGGATGTAGACGGCGTGCACGTCCCAGGACTCGCGGGACAGCCCGATCTCTGGAAGCCACGTGCGGGTGTCTAGCCAGTCGCGGTAGGCCTTAGCGGTGGCGCCTGTCAACCAGCCGCATCCGCGACCCATTACCTCGTGCACGATGAGCATGCGCGCGCCGGAGTTGTGCTCGGCGACGATGTTTTGTGCAAAGCGCGCGCCTTGTTCGGCTGCGGTGTACGCACCAAGACTCTGCCGGATGGGCTTCACATCGTTGTCGATGGTTTTTGGCAGACCCACGACGGTGAGCGCGTAGTCGTGCTTGGCCAGATAGGCGGCGAGGTCGGCGGCCGTGGTGTTGGTGTCGTCTCCGCCGATCGTGTGGAGCACGTCGATGCTATCGGCAGTGAGCTGGTCAGCGGCTACCTTCAGGGCGTCGTCACTCTCGTTGATCAGGCCGCGCCTGACGAGGTCTTTTGTGTTGGTGAGCTTGACTCGCGAGTTGCCGATGGGGGAGCCACCGAATTCGTGCAACATGCCCGCATTGGCGCGCACGTTGTCGGTGATCGTGAAGCTGTCGCCGGAAAGTAAGCCTTGGTATCCGTGCTTGTACGCGATGATCTCGATCTCAGGATTTAAGTCCGTGTATCGCTCGATAAGGCCGCCAATAGCGGAGGAAAGGCAGGGCGCGAACCCGCCTGCCGTGAGGAGAGCAACCTTGGAAACGGCCATCGTGATCTCTTCCTAACTGGCGACACTGGTAACAGGTCGTACGGGTAACCGGCGAAACGGATGCTGAGCAAAATAGACCTCGGACTGTATCCGCACCAGGTGCAGCCCGGCTGACATACAACAACGGCGAGGCATTCCGGATGGAAGCCCCGCCGTTGCGGTATGCGGCACTTACGAGCGGGCGACGAGAATCGAACTCGCGTAATCAGTTTGGAAGACTGAGGCTCTGCCACTGAGCTACGCCCGCCTGGCCCCGACGGAGCGGGGCACACATTAATAGTAACTGGCGGTAGGCTATCGGAGCACACCCGGCATAGCGGAGCGTTTATCTGCGGTGGCGACGTGTGCAACGGGGTGTAGCGCAGCTTGGTAGCGCGCCTGCTTTGGGAGCAGGATGTCGCAGGTTCAAATCCTGTCACCCCGACCGTGTGATGTCGCACGACATCGGCATAGCGTGAACCTACGAAACGTAGGTTCACGCTATTTTTTTGTGCGGGTGGGCCGTAGTGGTCGGATGGGCCCATTGCCCAAGACCCTGCCGTCTCGACGCGGCCTGCTAACCCCGTTGTTGGGCTCCATGCGACCCTAAGCACCTGGGGTGGCAACCGGCCAAATATCACGGAGGTCGCTACTCGCATATCGACTTGGGATCTAGTGACGGGAGCGCCGTGGGGAGACGAACGTGGATACAGGTTCTTCTGGCCGTTGCATTGATCGGCACAGCGGCGTGTAGCGACTCACCGCGCCTAGCGTCGGATTCGGACCCGAGTCGGAATTTGCAGTCGGCCACGGCCGGTATCGTCGCGACTCCGGGCACCGCAACCGCAACCGCAACCGCAACCGTCGCGAATCCGTGTGGCATCGGGCAGGCGCTGCCGGGATATCGGCACGTCGTGTGGATCTGGATGGAAAACCAGAGCTTCGAGGAAGTCATAGGCTCGACCGACGCACCGTTTGAAAATGCTGTTGCGCACGCATGCGGCTTGGCGGGGGACTATCACGGCATTGGGCATCCGTCGTTGCCAAGCTATCTCGCGGCCACCAGCGGCTCGACTTTTGGTGTCACTAACGACGACGATCCGTCGAAAAATGTTGTCAACGCAGCATCGCTTTTCTCACAAATCGACGATGCAGGGTTATCGTGGCGCAGCTACGAGGAAGCCATGCCGACACCGTGTGCGACGACATCGAGCGGCCTGTATCACCCGAAGCACAACCCAGCTGCGTACTACCTTCCGCTACAAGCAAGTTGTCAGCGCAACGACCTCCCGCTCGATCCCGCATTCCCGGACGACATCAACGCCGGGACGCTGCCTGCATTCGCGTTCGTCACGCCGAACATGTGCAACGACACCCACAACGCCAACTGCCCGATCACCACCGGCGACGCGTGGCTGAACACCTGGGTCACACGCCTCGTGAACGGGCCAAATTACCGGAACGGCGATACTGTCATCGTCATTACTTGGGACGAAAGCCACCACGGCGACTCCGACAACCACATCCCGACAATCGTCATCGCGCCCAGCGTTTCGCGCGGTACCGTCGTACCGATCCGGCTGGACCACTACAGCCTGCTGCGCATGACTGAGGACCTATTAGGTCTGCCTCCGCTGGGTTACGCCGCAACGGCCCCCGGCATGTCAACCGCCTTCGGCCTGTAACCGGGTCACTCCCTTGTAACGGCGCCCCAAGCAGGCAGTACGCGACGCCGACATGTGACTGGGATCGCGGCCCCATGTCCTGGTTGTCAGATGCTGACCGCGCCGACGAGTTGCCCGATCCCGAATGTGATCAGCATCGCCAGCGCCCCTCCCAGCACGACCCGTGCCACTGCGCGGTTTCGCGGCGCCCCGCCGATTCGGGCGCTAATCGTGCCCGTTAGCGCTAGAGCGATAAGCACCACGACGAATGTCACCGGGATGCGGATAGCAGCAGGTAACAGGATCGCCAGGACGGGAAGCAGCGCACCGACGGTGAACGATATCGCGGACGCTGCTGCTGCGTGCCAGGGATTGGTGAGCTCGGCAGGGTCGATACCCAACTCGGCGTGCACGTGGGCGGCGTAGGCGTCGTGAGCCGTGAGCTCCCGTGCGACCTGCGCGGCCGTCTCGGCCGTCAGGCCCTGGGCCTGATAGATAGCGGCGAGCTCGGCGAGCTCACCGGATGGGTCCTGCGCGAGTTCGGCGCGCTCTTTGGCCAGTAGTGCCCGTTCGGTGTCACGTTGACTGCTGACTGAGACGTACTCACCGAGCGCCATCGCCACCGCCCCCGCGGCGAGACCGGCGATACCCGCGGTGAGGATCAGACCCCGGGCGGTTGCCGCGGCCGCAACTCCGACGACCAGTCCGGCGGTGGACACGATGCCGTCGTTGGCGCCGAGCACCCCCGCTCGAAGCCAGTTCAGCCGAGCCGCAAGTCCGCCCATGTGCGGCTCGCCCGGATGCGGCGAGGCCGGTGGTAGGTCGCCCGCCGAAGAGTGCGCGGATTGATCACTGACGTCACTCATACCGTGGACTCTAGAACGATCGAGACCCCGCTCCTAGAGACGAAAGGCCTACGACGAATACGCTTCGTCAAGCAGAAAGTCGGGTGAAAAATACGCGCGTGCCCATCGATGTGCTCGACCGTCGACAGCGCTGCTCCGAGAGGCTGATCAAGGCCATTCGGCACTACCGGGCCGACGATTTTCGGTTGAACTAGGGACAATACGTGGCGCCAGTGCATCGTGAAGAAGGCGATTGGTGCTTGCCGGACCTTGCCTCGAGCTGACAGAAGTACGCCACCGACATGTTGATAGCGCACCACGATTGTCGGCAGTAATAACAGAGTCTGTGTACTGGAAACGTGCCTGTTTCAGCTGCGTGACGCCGGAATCACGACGACCGGGCACGGCGCGTGGTGCACGCACTGCGCGCTGACCGAGCCCAGCAACAGCCCGGTGAAGCCGCCATGGCCGCGCGTGCCGACGACGAGTAGGTCTGCCCCGGCGGCAGCGTCCAGTAGCACCTGCGCTGGGCTCCCGTGCGGAGTAGAAGGCGTCACTAGGACTCCCGCCCGCTCAGCGGGGTCGACGGCGGCGACCGCGTCGTTGACGGTGCGCTCGGCTTCCGCCCGCAGGTCGTAGCCCTCAGGAAGGACTTCCGGACCACCAAAAGTGTCCAGGTAGTGCCACGCGCACAGTGCCTGTACCTCGGCGTCTCGCAGCCGCGCCTCTGCCAGCGCGAACCGCAGCGCCGCCAAAGAACCCGGAGAGCCATCTACTCCCACGACGATCCGGCCTGAGCCGAGCGACCGCACCGGCTTCAACGCGTCATGGCTTTCGGCACTACCCTGCCCGGCGGAGCGTGGATCATTCATACTCTTAGCGTAGTTGGTGACGCCTGTTTCTGCCCGCAGAATGGTCGACTATGCGTTTATGCACTGCCGAAACTGGGGACTCGACGTGTGCAGCGGGGTGTAGCGCAGCTTGGTAGCGAGTCTGCTTTGGGAGCAGGGTGTCGCAGGTTCAAATCCGACACATCGACACGGTCACCCTGACACGGTCACTTCGACAGAATGCAGCGAGGAGCACCGCGAGGATGCGGCTCCGGTTAGTCAGCTGGCCAGTAATAGCTGTCGGGCAGAGCTCGCGCACCGAATATTGCCTGCCCCACGCGAACGACGGTGGCGCCTTCTTCGATCGCGGTGACAAAATCACCTGACATCCCCATGGAAAGCCCGCCGGGTCCGACCAGATCCGGATTCTCATCCCGCGCTTGGTCGCGTAGCGCGCGCAGAGTGCCGAAGCAGCGACGCACCTGGTCGATGTCCGTGGTGTTCATCGCAAGGGTCATCAGGCCCTGCACCTTCAGCGAGTCGAAAGCGGCGAGCTCCCGTAGGAACGGCACGGCGGCTTCTGGTGCCAGCCCGTACTTTGATTCTTCCTCAGACGTGTTGACCTGTACATATACGTCGAGGCTGCGGCCGGCTGCTTGGAGTCGGCGGTCCAATGTCTCGGCCAGCTTGATGCGGTCGAGTGCGTGGAATTCGCTGGCGAAGGCGACAGCATCTTTGGCCTTATTGGTTTGCAGGTGCCCGATGAGGGCCCAGGAAATGTCCAGATCGGCCATCTCTTCCGATTTGCGCTTCGCCTCCTGCACCTTGTTCTCGCCAAGTTCGTGCGCGCCGGCCTCGACTGCGAGTCGCAGGCGCTCTTGTGGAACCGTCTTGCTGACCGATAACAGGCGGACATCGCCGGGATTACGGCCGACCCGAAGCGCGGCAGCATCGATGCGGGCTCTTACATCGGCCATATTCGCGGCGAAATCAGCGACCGAATCCGCATGCGGGTAGTCGGGGCGCTGTAGTTGGGCTGTCTGCGGATTCTCGTCGGTCGTCACCACATCAGCCTACGATGTGCATGGTTTCGAGCACCATGCCATCGGGTATGACGCTGCCCTCGGATGTGCACATTCCAGCGTGACTGTGTTGTCGTCGGAAGCAAGTGTTGCCACCAGCACACCCCGCAGGGTGTCGCCCGGCCGTGACCTGCCCTAGAATCGACCGGGTCTGCCTGTATTGGCCGTGCGTCGCCTTGTGCCGTTCGCAGGCACTGCATCTGTTTGATCCGACTGTTTGATCCGACTAGGAGTCGAAGCACGTGAAGAGCACCGTCGAGCATGTCAATCCCACCAGGGTCAAACTCACCGTCGAGGTCGCGTTCGACGAGCTGAAACCGTTTTTCGATAAGGCTTATAAGACGCTCGCCGGGCAGGTGAAGGTTCCGGGCTTCCGCCCCGGAAAAGTTCCCGCGCGCATTCTTGACGCGCGGCTGGGCCGCGGCACTGTTTTGACCGAAGTTGTCAATGAGGCAGTGCCCGCGAAATACGGCGAAGCTGTAGGCGCCGAAGAGCTCAATGTTCTCGGTCAACCGGAGTTCGAAATCAGCAACATCAAGGATGGCGAGTCGCTCGAGTTCACCGCTGAGGTAGACGTCCGCCCAGAGATCGAGTTGCCGGACCTGTCCGAGATCAGCGTCATAGTTGACGATCTCGAAGTAACCGATTCAGATGTCGACGAGCAGGTTGAAGCTTTGCGTGAGCGTTTCGGCACGTCAGTGGCCGTTGATCGCCCCGCCGCCGATGGCGATCACGTCACGATCAACTTGGCTGCGACGATTGCCGGTGAGCCGCTTCCCGATGCGACTGCCGACGGCCTTACCTACCGGATCGGCAGCGGTGATCTCGTCGAAGGAGTCGACGAGGCCATCATCGGCTTGTCTGCAGGCGAATCGACGACGTTCACGAGCCCTCTCGTCGCAGGTGAGCATGCTGGCGAGGATGCGGACATCGAGGCCACTGTGACTGCGGTCGCCGAGCGTAAGTTGCCAGAGGTCGACGACGATTTTGCACAGTTGGTGAGCGAATTCGACACCGTTGAAGCGCTGCGTGCCGATCTGGTCGAGAAGGTCACTCGTGTCAAGAATCTGGATCGCGCCGGGGACGCGCGCGATAAGATCCTGCAGCACTTGCTCGATACGCTCGACATCCCGGTGCCTGAAGGTGCGCGTGCTGCCGAGATCGAAGGTCGCCAGCACGATGCCATCCATACGTTCGATCACAACGAAGAAGCGCTTACGGCCCACCTCGAGTCGATCGGCCAGACTCGCGAAGAGTTCGACGCTGAAATTGAAACATCGGCGGATGAAGCCGTGCGCAGCCAGCTGCTGTTGGACGCGTTGGCGGAGAAGTCCGGCGCCGGTGTGACGCAGCAGGAGTTCACGGAGCGCGTCATGTTTAACGCGCAGCGGTTCGGTATGCAGCCAGACGAGTACTTCCAGCGGCTGCAGCAATCAAATCAGCTCGGCGGCGTGTTCACCGAGGTTCGGCGCGGCAAGGGCCTGATGTTTGCCGTGCAGCAGGCGAAGATTGCCAGCCTGTCGGGTGACGCACTTGATTTCGAGACGCTGTTCGGTATCGAAACTTACGATGAGTCCGGCGAGACAGTCGTGTCCGAAACTGTCGATGCCGCACCTGTCGATGCCGCACCTGACTATGACGTAACTGTGAATGACGCCACTGACAATTCGGACAATGCTGACGCAACAGCAGAAGCCGCCGAGTAGCGCAGGATCGATCACGCCGACAGCGAAAACCGGCCCGCGGGGCGGCACCGCGTCGGTTGAGGTCGCTAGGGTCGGTAATGGATGCAGCCAGTAGTGACAGCTTCACGTTCTCGCATTGGATTTCGCTGCGTTTTGAAACTAGCTGCGTTTTGAAACTAAAGGCGCCACCCACGGTGGCGCCGTAATGGCTTAGCCCGGACTGAAGTGTAGGAATACGTGCAAGGAGACGACGTGACGAAGGCCCACCCGTTGGCTGCGATCGAGCAGGCAGCGCCGGAGATTTTTCCCGCCGTGATGCGTGGGACGCCAGGCATGTCGCTCACCGATTCGGTGTCCGAACGGCTGCTTCGCGAGCGAATTATCATTCTTGGCTCCGAGGTGCGCGATACCAACGCCAATGAGATCACGGGGCAACTGCTGTTGCTCGCTGCGGAAGATCCCGAAAAAGACATCACCCTGTACATCAACTCGCCTGGCGGCAGCGTCACGGCGGGCATGGCCATTTACGACACGATGATGTTGATCGAGCCGGATGTCGCCACGACCGCGATGGGCTTGGCGGCGTCGATGGGGCAGTTCTTGCTGACGGCAGGCGCTCCCGGTAAGCGTTCGGCCCTGCCGCACGCCCGGATCCTGATGCACCAGCCGAGCGCTGGCGTTGGTGGTACGGCAGCAGATATCGCTATTCAGGCAGAAATGCTCGAGCGTTCTAAGCAGGAAATGGCAGAACTTATCGCCCAGCACACGGGGCAGCCGATCGAGCGCATCATCGCGGACTCCGACCGAGATCGCTGGTTCACTGCCCCCGAGGCGTTGGAGTACGGCTTCATCGACCAGGTGGTCTCCCGGGCCAGCTCCGGTACGGCAACGAGCAAGTGAGCGGAGTGAATCGAACAGTGAACCGAATACCGATGAACATGCATAATGCCTCCGGTGGCCCCGCAGGGTACGCCCACGGCGACGCGCTTTCCCAGCCGCAGGCTCGATACATCCTGCCGTCCTTCATTGAGCGCACCAGCTACGGCGTGAAGGAATCCAACCCCTACAACAAGCTGTTCGAAGAACGCATCATCTTCCTCGGCGTGCAGATCGATGACGCGTCGGCAAACGACGTCATGGCCCAGCTGTTGACGCTCGAGTCGACGGACCCGGACCGCGAGATCACGATGTACATAAACTCGCCCGGCGGGTCGTTCACCTCGATGACGGCGATCTACGACACGATGCAATTCGTTCGGCCGCACATTCAGACTGTGTGCCTCGGGCAGGCGGCGTCGGCGGCGGCGGTGCTTTTGGCGGCTGGTACTCCTGGTCGGCGATTGGCACTCCCGAACTCGCGAATTTTGATTCACCAGCCAGCAATGGAAAGCGCCTATGGGCAGGTCTCCGATCTCGCGATTCAGGCGAAGGAGATCCAGCGGATGCGAACGTCCATGGAAGTGATCCTGGCGCGTCACTCCAACAAGAAGCCAGAAGAGATCCGCGCCGATGTTGATCGGGATAAGATTCTGACGGCTGAAGAGGCTAAAGCCTATGGTCTTGTCGACGAGGTTCTGGCGTACCGCAAGCTGGTAGACGCCTGACGGACGCCGTGTGCTTCCGACTAGAAACAGGGGTGACCGCGCGGTAGAACGCCGTGCCGCGCCCTGGCCTGAGTTACCGACGCAATCCTTCATAAGACCGCTACTCTGGGTCGATAGGGAAGGTGACGGGTCGACGAGGCGCGGTCACCGTAAGGTTCACAGCGGTAAGCGAGAGGCGCTATGGCACGCATTGGTGAGGGTGGAGACCTGCTGAAGTGCTCTTTCTGCGGGAAGAGCCAAAAGCAGGTGCGCAAGTTAATTGCGGGCCCAGGTGTTTATATTTGCGATGAGTGCATCGAGCTGTGCAACGAGATCATTGAAGAAGAACTCGCCGAGACTAACGATGTGAAACTTGGGGATCTCCCCAAACCAGTCGCCATTCGTGAGTACCTCGATCAGTACGTGATCGGCCAGGATAATGCGAAGAGGTCGCTGTCGGTCGCGGT
>JBDTAR010000028.1:0-33121 GCA_039924545.1 Nakamurella sp.
GCCATTGTTGTCTGAAGCCTTGTTGCCGCACACTCTGTTGCGTGAAGCTACAGGTGACTAGGCGTTGACCGGCACGCGACGGTCTAACGCGATGCGCCACGCTTCCGGGCCACGCTCCAAGTAGGAGACGTCGAAGGCACCCGGGTCGCGTTCCTCGATCTGTGCAAGCAGCGGAAGCGGATCGTGCGGCGCGATGAGCTCCAGGCCGGTGCCCGGACGTACAGCATCAAGAGCGCCGAACACGGTGGCGTGCCGGATGTTGTGCGGGACCTGGCGTGCGTCCAGCACGGGACGGCTCGGCGCCGCTGAAGGGGCAACGCCCGAATCAGCGTCATACCCGGTTTCGGAGGCATTGTCGCTGCACCCGCAGCCACCGCCACCGCCACATCCACCACTCGTCTGTGCTGGTGCCGCAGCTTCGGCAGCGCCGTCGCTGCACCCGCAGCCACCGCCACCGCCACCGCCACATCCACCACTCGCCTGCACCGGCTCTGACACTGCCCTAGCGGACTCGGCGCTGCCACCGCTGCAGCCACACCCGCCGCCTTCGCCGCCGCCACCGCAGCAGCCTCCGCCACCCTGAGCCGCCGAGCTCAACTCGTCGGTGAGCGCCTGAAGCTGGACGAGCCCATCAACTAGCGACACATCATCGCTCGCAGCAATCGCCGGAAGGATGTAGTCGCCGTCCTTCTCGACGTGCAGCTCGAACACCACGCGCAGCGCGTACGCCGCAGCCGACGCGCCCAGGGGCGTGGTAGCACCGGCAAGGTCGTCGATCAGCTCTGCGATAGCACGATGATCGGCGATCATCGCATCGACCAACGCTTTGGTGCCCGGCAGCTGCCGCGCCAGCGCGTAGATCGTGTCTTCTTCGGCAATCGAGTGCGGCAGAAGCTCACTCCGGCAGAACAACACCAAGTCACGTCGGGTCGACGAGGCGCCTTCCAAGCTCCCCGCCGATGACGCATCTAGCAGCGCGGTGGCGTGCGCGATCACCGTCCCGAGAAGTTGGGCGTGATGCTGGGTGATCGCGTCGAGCGCAGTCGCCTCCGTCGTCACTGCCCCATCGATCGTTGTTGATGCAATGGTTGTCGTCATATCTTCCTCGGCCTTCCAGTGAGATTCACACCCATCGGTAGCGGGCATGCCGTGAGTTTATTACAGTCATTATCGTGATAAATAGTTCCGAGCGCACGGCGACACAGTCTATCGACGTCAACGCCACTGGCAGCAGTCTGGGTCCGCGACATTCGCGGCCGTCGCTGCCACACCTGTCCGGCGCGCGCGCTGGAGTACTGCGCGCTGTTGCCGCCACCGACGACCCGGTGACTGTCGCTTCGCTGGCCGAACAATTGAATCAGCACCCCAACACCGTACGCGAGCATCTTGATGCGCTGGTCGCGAACGGTCGCGTGGAACGCTTTCGTCGGGCGCCGTCGGGTCGTGGCCGCCCAGCATGGTTGTACCGCTTCGCCACCGTCACTGCTGGCGACGCGGACGGCAGCGATCTGATGTCCGGCCCCGTCGGCGCGGACGGACAAGAGTACGTGGCGCTCGCGGTCGCGCTGATCGACCAGGTTTCTGCCACGAGTCCGGATCCGCGCGCCATGGCACGCGCCGCTGGCGAACGGTGGGGGCGCACCCTCGTCGAACGTCATGTGGGAAATCTGACAGCGCCCAGTTCGAAGCCGACGGCCCAGGTCGCCGAACTCTTACGCGAACTACGTTTCGAGTCTCAATCGACAGATGATCCGAAGAAAATGCGGCTCACCACCTGCCCATTCCTCGACGCCGCTAAGCGCCACCCCGAAGTGGTGTGCCAGATTCACCTGGGCATCGTCCGGGGTGCGATGGAGCAACTTGGCGCCGACCCCGAGTCCGCTGATCTGCACCCGTTCGCGGAACCCGGCGCATGCCTCCTCAACTTCCCGGACCCCACATGAGCGAACTGGCCCCGCCGGACACCGCGCCGACGCCGCCCGCGAGTCACCCTCCCCGCCCCCCTAGGATCCCGAGACCGCCCGCAAAGCCCCGACCCATGGGTGGGCGTCTGGCGCTCATGGTGGGCGCTGGTATCGCCTTAGTGGCTGGCTTGGATGCGGCCTTACTTCAGCTCGGCGTCGCCGCACCGGTCACCAGCGAACGGGTGTCAGCTGTACACGGAATGCTGATGGTTTTGGGGTTCATCGGCACCGTGATCGCGTTGGAGCGCGCCGTTGCGTTAGGCAAGAAGTGGGCATTTGCCTCACCGGCCTTCATGGGGCTCGGCGGTATCGCCCTGATTTCACCGCTGCCGTTGCCTGTGGCGGGTGTCTTACTGATGGCCGGAACCGGTGTTCAGGTCGCGATCTTCCTCCCGCTGTGGCGCAGGCGACGTGACGCGGCAGTTCTCGTCCAATCCCTGGGCGCGGTCTGTGCGTTCGGCGCGGCGATGCTGTTCACCGGCGGTGCCACCACCGCATCGGTCCTCGGCTGGCTCATCGGCTATGTCGTTCTACTGATTTCCGGCGAGCGGATGGAGCTCGCCCGATTGGGCCGATCCGACGACAAGGCCGAGAAGGCGGTGCTGGGTGCGGGCGTCGCACTCGTAGTGGCCATCATGTTGCAGCTGCTGTTCCCCGGCTGGACGGCGCCGCTGCTGGGGGTGGTGCTGCTAGTGATCGTCGCGGCGTTGCTCAACGTGGACGTCGCTAGCAAGATGTTGCGGTCCAAGGGCTTGCCGCGCTTTTCCGCCGCGTGCCTCATGGCCGGCTACGTCTGGTTGGCGGTGGCCGGTGGCATCCTCACGCTGGCCAAGAATCCGTTTGACGGCGGCGCCTACGACGCACTGGTGCACGCCGTCATGCTGGGGTTCACGATGTCGATGATCTTCGCGCATGCCGCGGTCATCCTGCCGGCGGTGCTTCGCCGCCCGCTGCCGTACCACCCGATCATGTATTTCCCCGCTGTGTTGCTGCACGTCGCGCTAGCTGTGCGCATTATCGGCGGCGACCTCAAAGGTGTACGTCTCGTGTGGCAGATCGGCGGGATCGGCAACGTCATCGCCGTTCTGGCTTTTGCAATCTCCGGCATCATCACAGGCGTGACGGCGTCGCTGCGAGCTCGCCGCCGCCGCAGTAGCGCCCTGCGGGCACATGCGGAACGTTCCAGCACAGAACGGGCCAGCACAGAACGGGCCAGCGTAGAGCGTGCCGGCGCACCTGACTTCGTCGCCAAGCCCGAAGGAGCAATACGTGCCGAATAAGCGTGCCAGCTGGCATTTCAAAGCCAATGCCGGCGTGGTGTTCTGGCTCGTCGCGTTAGTGGTGGTCACGGTCGCGCACCGGTTCCTGCCTGCCTCCACCTGGCTGCTGGTACACCTGCTGCTGCTCGGAGCTATCACCAACGCGATCGTCGTGTGGTCAAGCCATTTCGCCGACACGGTGCTCCGGTCTGGTCCGTCACGATTCAGGGTCATAGGCCAAACGGTGCGATTGTGGCTGCTCAACGTGGGTGTCGCCGCAGTGGTTTTAGGTATGACGATTCCCTCGTGGATTTCCGTTCTCATCGGTGGGAGTCTCGTCGGGGCAATAGTCCTATGGCACGGCATCACGCTGGCCGTCCGGATGCGCCGAGCATTGCCGTCCCGGTTCAAGCCGACGGTGCGCTATTACTTGGCCGCCGCTGCGCTGCTTCCCATTGGGGCCGCGGCGGGAATCCTGCTCGCCCGCGATGTCGACTACGACCGCTTGGTCGTCGCCCATATGGCGATCAACCTGCTCGGCTGGGTCGGCATCACCATCATCGGCACCCTGGTGACGTTGTGGGCGACCATGCTTCGGACCAAGATCGTCGACGGCGCCGAAAAGGCTGCTTCGCGCGCACTGTGGTTTCTTCCAGCCTCTGTCCTCGCCATTGCTGCCGCCGCATTGTGGGCGCCGCCGCCAGTAGCGATCATTGGCCTCGTTGGATATCTAGCGGGCCTGGTCGTCGCGCTAGTGCCGCTAGTCCGGGAAGCGAAAACCAAGGCGCCGTCAAGCTACGCAACGTATTCCGTGGCGGCTGGCCTGGTGTGGCTAGTCGTTGGGCTCGTGTGGTTGATGGTCTTGGCAGCGATATCCCCGACCTGGTCAGCGTTCTCCGGCGACCTCGTAGTCGTGATCGGACCGCTCGCGGGCGGGTTCGCCGCTCAGGTTCTGCTCGGCGCGTTGAGTTACCTCGTGCCGGTAGTCGCCGGTGGCGGGCCCGTCGCCACCCGGGCAGCCACGGCCATGTTGGACCGGGGCGCCGCGTGGCGGGTTTCCATCATTACGTGCGGGATCGCTGTGTGGGCAATGCCAGTCCCCTCCTCCGTCGCCGTGGTCGCGTCCAGTGCCGCCCTGGTCGGGTTCGTATCGTTCCTGCCGCTGCTCGCCCTCGCGTTGCGGGCGTCGATTCACGAACGTCGCAATCCATCCCCGCAGCCGACGCTCGATGAACGCAGAGAGGCCTCGGCAGCGGCCAAGTCGGAGCTGAAGCGGCCCGGCCGTTTCGCCGGCCCAGCCGCCGCAGGATTCGCCATCGTGGCACTCGCGGTTGCCGGAGCCGTAGCGCTGAGCCCCGCCGATGTGGGCGCTGCGCCGGTGCACTCCGCAGCGGGCACAGTCACCGCGACCGGTAAAACCACCGTCGTCAAAGTCGAAGCGTACGACATGCGCTTCCACCCGCAGAATATCGAGGTTCCGGCAGGCAACCGGCTCGTCATCGACGTTAAAAATACGGACACGGTAGTGCACGATTTGGTGCTAGAGACAGGCGTGACATCCGGTCGCCTGGCCCCGGGAGCGTCGGCCACCGTCAACGCCGGCATCATCGGCACCACGGTCAACGGCTGGTGCTCCATCGTCGGCCACCGACAATTGGGCATGGTGATGCAGATCACGGTCGCGGGCGCCACCGGTCAATCGTCATCGAACCAGGCAGATTCTGGCACGAGCGGCATGTCCGGAATGAATCCTGCTGCCGGCAGTGGCGACGGCGCTTCAAGCGGCCCTTCCGCGGCCAGCGACCTCAATTTCCAAGCCACCGCACCCAAGGGATTTACCGCTCACGACGCGACGCTGCCGCCACTTCTCCCCGGACGGGTGCATCATGTGACGTTCACGGTGACTGATGTAGATACAGGCGTCGCGCCCGGAGTGAAGCAGACCTTGTGGACGTACAGCGACGACGGCAAACCGGGCGCTATGCCTGGACCGACCCTGCACGGTCGGGTCGGCGACACCTTTGTCGTGCATCTGGTCAACAACGGGGATATGAGCCATTCGATTGATTTTCATGCCGGCGAGATCGCACCGGACCTGCCGATGCGCGACATCGCCCCCGGCCAATCGCTGGACTACACCTTTACCGCCCACCGTTCTGGGATTTGGATGTACCACTGCTCGACGATGCCGATGGTCGCGCATATTGCGAACGGCATGTTCGGTGCCGTGGTAATAGACCCGCCGGACCTCGCGCCAGTCGACAAGCAGTACGTGCTGATCGCGTCAGAGCTCTACCTCGGCCCGCAGAACGGCACCGTCGACGTGGCCAAGGCCTTGGCAATCAAGCCCGACGCGGTGGTGTTCAACGGGTATGCCAACCAATATGACGCTGACCCGCTAACAATCGCGGCCGGAAAAACCGTGCGCATCTGGGTGCTAGACGCCGGACCCAACGAGCCGTTGGCGTTCCATGTAGTGGGCGGGCAGTTCAAGACTGTGTTCCTCGAAGGCGCGTATACGTTACGAGCCGGCAACGCGGAAGACGGCGGTAGCCAAACGCTCGCACTCCAACCTTCACAAGGCGGATTTGTCGAGATGACGCTGGCCGAGCCAGGCCACTACCCGTTCATTTCGCACATCATGGCCAATGCCGAACGCGGCGAACACGGCATCCTCGCCGTTACTCCGAAGTAACAGGGACTCCCAAGAAGCAGGTTCCGCCAACAGTCAACGGGTAGTAGCGCCGTGTGCGGGGCTACCCCATGAGCCCACTGCCCTAGCGACCGGCAATCTCGTCGCCTAGCGCGCGCGACCTGGTACCGAGCGTCGCTGCAACACTCCGCGTCTCGACGACCGCGCCAGCAAGATCCGCCATGTCGCGGACAAGGTTTGCCGACAAACCGGTGATATCACCGAGCTGCGCCACCTGCTGATCGACGAGCACATTGACAGACAGTTGCTGTTCCCCGACCAGGTCGATGCCAGTGACGATCGCCAGCAGCGCATCGCTCACGGCGCTGCTCTTGGCCTGGATAGCCTCGATCACGATCGCTACCTGGTCCGTGGCGGCCTTGGAGCGTAGCGCAAGCTCCTTGACCTCTTTAGCAACGACGGCGAAGCCGGATCCCACCGCACCGGCGCGGGTCGCCTCGATAGTGGCGTTGAGGGCCAACAGCTTTGTCTGCTCGGCAATGGACGTGATCAGCGCGGTGAAGTCACCTATCTGCCCGCTTGCATTGCCCAGCTCAGCGACGCTACTCGTTGCGGCGTGAGCCGCATCGATAACCTTCAGCGTGCTATCACGGATCATGCCGGCACCGTCGGCAACCCCTTGCCCCAGCTCGAGGAACCTGTCCATGCCCGCGGACATTGCCCCTGCACGATCAGTAGCATTCGTCGTGACGGCATCGAGGTGCCCGGACGCCTGATCCAGACTCGTGGTCACGTCGCCAAGGTGCGTAGCGGTCTGTGAGAGCGCGGTGGCTGTCGCCATACGCGCAGTGATGTCGTTGATCACTGCCAAGTAACCGACGATCTGTCCTTCGGGTGTACGTGCGGCAGTGATCACTGCTTCC
This sequence comes from Nakamurella sp., assembly GCA_039924545.1. Taxonomy (GTDB): domain Bacteria; phylum Actinomycetota; class Actinomycetes; order Mycobacteriales; family Nakamurellaceae; genus Nakamurella. Next base: position 6,800 of record JBDTAR010000028.1, read on the forward strand.
AGCGTGAGGCCACCGAGCTCGAACTCCGTCGCAAACGGTAGCCTTCCCGGCTGAAAAATGACACGTTCTACGTTGGCCGGGTTTTTGTGGAAGCGGTGAATATTCATGCCCATAAGGTCGTCAACATTGACGCCGAACTGTGCTCGGACCGGGCCACGAAGCGCGTCCATTGTTTGAGCTGCGCGCGGCGAGACATAGACGATATTTAGATTTAGATCACAGGCGACCGCACTAACGGGTAGTCCATCAAGCATTGCCAGGAGGTGCTCTTGATCACGCCACGACGCTCGGCGGCGGTGCGGAAGGAGAATCGTCATGATTCCATGATCGACAACACAACCCAAGACTTAATAGCTATCAGTTGTCTCCCATGTCTGTCCTGCTAGCCGCTGACGCCCAGCATGGCAAGGATCGTCGGCAGCATCGCCCGCATAGCACGGCCGCGATGCGACAAAGCGTTCTTCTCAGCCGACGTCAGCTCCGCGCTAGTACGACCGGTCCCGTCGGCGTCGGACTCGGCCGAAACGAACAGCGGGTCATAGCCAAACCCGTTACTGCCACGCGGCTGTCGAATGATTCTGCCCGGCCACCGGCCACGCCTCACCTCGGTACGTCCATCCGGATCAACCAACGCCACAGCGCTGACGAATGCGGCGCCACGCCGCGCATCAGGAATGTCCCCGATCTGTGCGAGCAGCAGCGCATTGTTTGCAGGGTCATCACCGTGTCGGCCGGACCACCGCGCGGACAGCACGCCCGGCATGCCGTTCAGCGCGTCCACCTCCAGGCCAGAGTCGTCGGCCAGCGACACGATCCCTGTTTCGGCTGCTGCCTGTCGCGCCTTGATGAGCGCATTGTCCTCGAACGTCGCTCCGGATTCAGGCAGCGGTATGTACGACACGACGTCGGCCAGGCCCAGCACCGAGACGCTATCGGGGAGCATGCGCCGCAATTCGGCGAGTTTTCCGACGTTAGAACTGGCCAGGAGTAAGCGGGCACCCCCGCTTAAGGGGAGCGTCATACTCGTCATTTGATCTTCTCCGGTAGCGGCTTCGGATACGGCTGTGCGAGCACCTGACGCTGCAGGTCGACCAATTGCGAGATGCCAGCCAGCGCCGAATCGAGCAGCTGATTGAGCGTGGACCGCGGGAAAGTCGCCCCTTCGGCAGTGCCTTGCACCTCTACCAGCATGCCGGTGTCCGTCGCCACCACATTCATGTCGACCTCGGCTCGCGAGTCCTCCTCGTAGGGCAGGTCGAGGCGCACCCGGCCGTCGATCACGCCGACTGAAATGGCCGCGATCTGGCACGACAAGGGATGTGGATCGGCGAGTGTGCCAGCAGCCCCCAAGTAAGTGACCGCGTCGGACAGCGCGATGTATGCGCCGGTGATCGCAGCTGTGCGGGTGCCGCCGTCTGCTTGCAGAACGTCGCAGTCGATGGCGATCGTATTTTCCCCCAGCGCAGCCAGGTCGATGCACGCGCGCAACGACCGGCCGATCAGTCGGGAAATCTCCTGTGTTCGTCCCTTTACCTTGCCGCGCACGGACTCTCGTTCGCTACGCGTGTGCGTCGACGACGGCAGCATGGCATATTCGGCAGTCAGCCAACCTAGTCCGGACCCTTGCCGCCAGCGCGGCACGCCCGGAGTAGCAGATGCGGCGCACAGCACCTTGGTATTGCCGAACTCGACGAGCACTGACCCGGCCGGGTGCAGCTGAAAACCACGTGTGAAGCGCACCGGACGAAGTTCGTCATCGGTGCGGCCGTCCGCTCGTACATCTGGATGTGTCATGCTTTTTACGCTACCGGGTGGGTGTTGCGGCGCAGGAACCAGTCGTTGTCAGAAACCCTTGACATGCCGACGCGGGTGGCGCTAGATATCCGATTCGTCCGTGTCATAGTTACTCGTGATGCCCGTGTGAACTACGGGGTTCGTGGCTGTCACACCGGCGAGTGCGCAGTCACTAAGGCCGCCATGGCCCCTGCACCGGCTGCAAGGAGGGTTGAGTGCCGCACACTACCGCTGTAGTCGGTCGGCAACCCATAGTCGGGAGATCCGGTGAACTGATCGGCTACGAGCTGCTTTTCCGTCCGCTCCCGACAAGTCAGAGCGCGACTGACCCGGCAGCTCCGCACCAGTTGAGCGGCGATGAGATGACAAATGACGTCATCTTCAATGCGCTCGGTCTGGGCATTGACAGGCTCACCGGCGGCGCCACATTGTTCTGCAATGCCGACCGAGGGGTGCTCACCGGACAAATCCCCGTCAGCCTGCCGCCGAAGCAAACGGTCATTGAGGTGCTGGAGACTGTCGAGTTAGACGACGAGGTGCTCGCCGGTTGCCGGGCGCTCAGCCGCGCCGGGTACCGACTCGCCGCCGACGATTTCATCTGGGTTGCCGGCGCCGAAGAGCTGCTCGAGATCGTCGACATCGTCAAGGTCGATTTGCGCGCCACGCCACTGCCCGAGGTTCCGGCACTCATGGAGCAATGCCGAGCCTTCGAAGTGCAGTTGCTCGCGGAAAAAATTGAGACCGCCGCGGAACTCAAAGCCTGTCAAGACTTGAATTTCGACATGTTCCAGGGCTACTACGTCGGGCGCCCGAGCACCGTGACCGGCAAAGCGCTGGGTACGTCGCGAATCGCCACCATGAAGCTCGCCAGCATGGTGTTCGACGACAATGCCAACTTCGACTCACTCGATGCAATCTTGCGCAATGAGCCGACGCTGAGCTACCAGCTCATCCAGCTCGCTACGATCGGCCGATTCGGCGAATTGAAGCGCGAAATCCGCAGTACCCGCGAGGCGCTGGTCTGGATCGGACTCGGAAAGTTGCGCGGGTGGATTCCGGCGCTGCTATTGCGCCCGGCCGGCCGCGCCGTCGACACCAATCTGCCGACGGTCCTCGGTCGGGCACGGCTCGCCGAGCTACTGGCAGCGTCGCTCTATCCCCGGCATACCGACCTGGCGTTCACGGCAGGCATGTTGTCCGCATTCGATCTTCTTCTCGGAGTGCCTCGAGAAAACCTTCCGCTGATCCTCGACATTCCGCCGGAGCTGCAGCGAGCGGTATTTGGCAGCGACACACCGATTGGGCGGCTCATCGGCGACATTATTGACTACGAGCAGTACGGGTTGGCTGCCGCATGTTTTGCCGGAATCGATCGCGCAGGCATCAGCCAGTCGGCCGCGCAGGCGTTTAGCTGGGCGATGAGAGCGACCGAAATGGTCGACCATTTCACGGCTGCCTGACCGCAGCCCGCACGATTCCTACGCTGCCGGAATCGACCGCCGCGGACGATCAGCCTTGGCGACCAGAAATGCCGCAAGTGCTCCTGCGATTGCCCCGAACAGATGACCCTGCCAGGAGATTCCGGAGCGGCCCGGGAGTAGGCCCCAAAAGACGCCGCCCCAGATGACGAAGAGCGCCACACCCAACGCCAACTGCGCGAAGCGCCTAGAGAAGACCCCACGGAGCAATAGGAACGCCAGCCAGCCGAATACCAAGGTCGACGCGCCCACGGTGACGGTATTCGACGCCGCCGTCAACCACACACCGATTCCGGAAATCAGCCACACTAGGATCGTTACCGAGATGAATTGGCGCAGTCCAGCAATCAGCACCAGGAATCCGAAGATCAGAAACGGCACGATATTGGTCCCCAGATGCTCCCAGCTGCTGTGCAACAGGGGCGCGTCCGCCACGCCCCACAGCCCGGTCAGGCTGCGCGGGCGAATTCCGGCCGTGTTCAGCCGATAGTTCATCAGCGAATTGATCGCCTGCACGAGCGTGAGCACGACACCGAGGGCCGCGATGGTGATGACCGAAGGCTTCGCCCGCCCCGGCAGCAATATAGCGGGACGCTTCGTCGCCGGTGCAGAACCGTTAGTCGTGATCACTGCCGGTACGCCGTCTTTACCTATCGTCATCGTGTGCCTCCAAGAGCGCGTCGGTGAGCGATTCTAGGACCGTTGACAACCAACGGTACGTCAAATGCATGGCGTACTCCGGTCCGTTGCGATCCGCGGTAGCAGCATCCAGCGGATCGTCGTCCCCGGTAATTGCCAGTCGCACGCTGAACACGAGCCGCACGTCGTTGATCGCGACGAGCCACGACCGCGCTGTCGCCTCGTCAAGGTGCACGGGCCCGCCGGAGAGCGGCAATGTGCTGATCAGCACGGCTGCGGCATCGTCCTTCGCCGCGAGCACCTCCGGTTCCCGCAGCATGCGCATCCCGGCAGACAAATCAGGGTCGTCTCGGTGAAAGTCGGGGAGTAGGCGTGCGACTGCAGGGTCCTCGGGTGCGGTCGACGGACCGACTGTCAAACCCGTGAGTTCGGCGAGCGGATCCACAGGCGCCGACTCACGCCGCTGCGCCAGGAGCGTACGGACCTGCCCTACCAGGTCGGACAGGAGCGATGCTTCTGCCGGCTCAAACGATGCCGAATACCGGCCGTTGCGTCCCGTGAACAGTCGCATCGTCAGCGGTCCTGCGCAATAGTCGCCCATAGCCCTGCTGCATGCAGTTGGGTCACGACGATCTCCATTGATTCCCTGGCGCCACCGGCGACCGTTGCCCGGCCCTTTTCGTGCACGTCGAGCATCAACTTATGTGCCGTCGATCTCGGATGCCCCAGCAACGTCTGAAATACGTACGTCACGTACGACATCAGGTTCACCGGGTCGTTCCACACAATGACCACCCAGGGCGAGTCACCCGACGAAGCGGGCCGAGTATCGGTTTCCCCACCCGCGGCGGGCAGCGTCATTGCTGGCGCCGTAGCCGAGGGCGCCGTCATAGACGGCAGCGTCGTTGCTGGCGCAGTCGCAGTCCGCGCAGTCATAGGTGACGGGACGGGTTCGGGCGCTGGGCTACTCACCGTTCCAGTGTGTCATGCGGCCGGATAAGCTTAACGACGTGACGAGGACTGAGCCGACGGGCCTGTTGACCGACCAATACGAGTTCACCATGCTGCAGGCGGCGCTCTCCGACGGAACAGCCAGTCGCGTCTGTACGTTCGAGACCTTTGCGCGCAGGCTGCCCGGCGGACGACGCTACGGAGTGGTCGCCGGGATCCCGCGGGTACTCGATGCCATCGCCCACTTCCGGTTCGACGACGCCGCTTTGGCGTACCTCGCACCGATCCTCGATTCGGACACGTTGCACTACCTCGCGGAGTATTCCTTCGACGGCGACATCGACGGCTACCCGGAAGGCGAACTATATTTCCCCGGGTCGCCAGTGTTGTCGGTCACGGGCACGTTCGCATCGTGTGTCGTCCTAGAGACGTTAGTGCTGTCGATCCTGAACCACGACTGCGCCATCGCGACCGCGGCTGCCCGTATGGTCTCGGCGGCGAACGGTAGAACGTTGATCGAGATGGGATCACGCCGCACTCACGAGGTTGCCGCGATCGCCGCTGCTCGCGCCGCGTATCTAGCCGGGTTCACCGCCACATCGAATCTCGAGGCGGGGCGCATTTATGGTGTGCCCACCACGGGCACCGCGGCCCACGCGTTCACACTGTTGCATTCGACGGAAGCGCACGCTTTCGAAGCACAGGTGGCGTCGCTGGGTGTTTCTACCACGCTTTTGGTGGATACGTACGACATCACGACAGGAATAGCCACCGCCATCGACGTGGCTGGTCCCGAGCTCGGCGCGATTCGCATCGACTCCGGCGATTTAGGGGTCATGGCTCGCGCGGCTCGACAGCAGCTAGACCAACTCGGCGCTACGAACACGAAAATCGTATTGTCCGGCGACCTCGACGAGTATGCGATCGCAGCGCTGCGCGGAGACCCGGTCGACGTATACGGCGTGGGCACATCCGTGGTCACTGGCTCCGGGCACCCAACCGCCAACATGGTCTACAAACTTGTCGAGGTCGATGGCAGACCGGTCGCCAAACGCAGTAGTCAGAAACAAACCCATGGGGGTCGCAAATCAGCCCTTCGGCGCCACCGACTTACCGGTACCGCCACCGAGGAGATCGTCTTCCCCGTCGCCGGTGACCCGCCGTCGTCCGAGGCAAACGACCGAATCATTCCTGTCCGGCTGATGCGCGGTGGCTCACGTGTGGCCGATCCACCGAGCCTCGAAGATTCGCGCGCGGCGCTTTCCGGGACAGTCGTCTCCTTGCCGTGGGAGGGGCTAAGTCTCGCCAAGGGAGATCCGGCGATTTCCACCACCATGCACGTATGACGGCGCAGCACCCGACGGGCAGCAGTCTGTCGTACGTTCCGTCGCACGCCCCCGCTGACCGCTGACGACCGGCCCGACACAAGGAGATCTCATCGTGACTACGAATTACGCGCCGTCCAGTGCGCTTGTTGTTGTCGATATGCAGCACGATTTCGCGGACCCGGCGGGCACCCTGTATGTGCCTGGTGGGGAGGAACTAACTGCGTCAATAGCGCTCGAGATTGCCACCGCACAGGAGGCAGGCGCCACTGTCATCTACACGCAAGACTGGCATCCCGCGCACACGCCGCACTTCCAAGCCGATGGTGGACTGTGGCCGGCACACTGCGTAGCGAACTCCGACGGTGCCGCTCTCGTTCCCGACCTGCCTATTGTCGGTCCGTTGCTTCGAAAAGGGACCGGCTCTGAGGACGGCTACTCTGGCTTTTCCGAGGTCGACCTTGCCACCGGGGCGACCAAAGGAACGGACCTCTCCACGATTCTGGATGATGCTGGTGTCATGGCGGTGACAGTCGTCGGTCTGGCGGGCGACTGGTGTGTCAAGGCCACCGCAATCGACGGGGTGGCCTTGGGATACACGGTGACCGTTCCGCTGAGCCTGACCCGATTCGTGGAATTGGAACCTGGGGATACCGAGCGGGCTGTGGTAGCCATGCGAGCAGCCGGAGTCTCAATTGTCGACTAAGTGGCAGCAGGAATTATGCGGCAGCGGCCGCAGCATCCGCCGCCGCGATCCAGCCGTTCCAGCCGGTAATTGTCGTCCACACGACCGTCGCGAATCGGCTCGCTAGACGCTCGGGATAACGTTGCGACAAGGCTTCGGCCGCCACAGCAAAACGCGGGTCGGAAGTTCCGCGGCGGAGTACTTCTGCTACCCCATCAGCTTGGACCCACCACTGGGCCGGCCCTAGCTCGCCGTGATCGACCAAGAACGACACTCGCGGCGAAGCAGCAAGACCTCGAAGTTGCGCTGCGGCACCTAGGCTTCGCGGCTCGACGTCGAGTGAGCAGACAACGACTCCGTCGTCGCCGTCATCGATCATTGCAAAAGGAACTGGTGTGAGTCTGGGTTGGCCGCCCGGCCCGGTCATGCCGAGCCGGGCGACCGGTTCGTCGACGAACAGCCGTCTCACCCGCAAGAGCTCCATGACGGCCCCTCCCTTATCACCGACGAAAATCGGCTCGCCAGTCAAAATTGACGCAAGATGCAGCGCCCACCGCATACACGGCCCCCGGGCGACTACCTCTAACACAAGCATTATCGGCCACTCTATGTATATCATTAGTGACCGTACGTATCTTCTCATGGGCCGGGGTACGCGACAATAGTGAATATTTGGCGAGGTGGTCCGCGACGGCGGCCTGTGTGTCTGGTGATCAGCGTGGGACGTAAGTGGTCGCAACCACGCACCGTTCACCGACCGCGACTCTGATTCAAGCAAGTCCGATCAGCGCGGTGTGACAGAGCCTCCGCCAGCGGCACTATGTAGCATGTCCAAGATCGGCTCCAAGGATGGGCCGTTAAGGGCCACCGTGGTGTGTGGCACGAGTGCGGGCTTCCCGTTGAACGCGACGGAAAAGCCGGCCGCCTGCACCATATCGATGTCGTTCGCACCGTCGCCGACAGCCACAGTCGCGGCCATATTGATTCCGTACATGGCTGCGAACTCCCGCAGCGCCGTGGCCTTTCCAGCTCGGTCCACGATCGCGCCCACCACACGCCCAGTTAACCGACCCTCAACAATCTCGAGGGTGTTAGCTGCGCAATAGTCGAGATGCAAGCGGTCGACTAGGTAGGTGCATACCTGGGTAAATCCACCAGAAGCAATGCCGCATCGAACTCCATGTTGCTGCAGAGTGCCGATGAGTACTTCCGCGCCGGGAGTGAGGCGGAGACTGCGGCCGACGTCGTCGAGTACTGCCGCGTCGAGCCCCTCAAGCAATGAGACGCGCCGCGTGAGCGAGTCAGCGAAATCGAGCGAACCGCTCATCGCGGCCGACGTCACCTGCTCGACCTCGGCGAGGTGCCCGGCGCGCGCCGCTAGTAGCTCGATAACCTCGTCCGAGATGAGAGTCGAATCGACATCACATAGCAGCAGCTGCCAACGGTCCGCGTAGCCATAACCACCGGCGGGCCCAAGGCCTGCCGGTGGCACGGATCGTGTGGTCAGCGCGCGATTTCCGCGTTTTGAGAGAGGTATTGGTCGATCTCTTCTTGGGTGATGGGGTTCCACGACTTCTTCGGGCTGTGTGGCCCCTCTAGTATGAGCCGTTCGGACAGCCACGGGTGATGCAGGTCGAACGCAGGGCGTTCGGAGCGGATCCGGGGCAGAGCGGTGAAGTTGTGTCGCGGCGGCGGGCTGGAAGTAGCCCACTCCAGCGAGTTGCCGTAACCCCATGGATCGTCGGCGGTGGTGACCTCACCGAAGCGCCAGGACCGGACCGCGTTCCACACGAAGGCTAGCATCGAGGCGCCGAGTACGAACGCGAAGATGGTGGAGAACGTATTCATGAACGTAAAGCCGTCGGTCGGTAGGTAGTCCGGGTAGCGACGCGGCATTCCCATGTTGCCTAGCCAGTGCTGGATCAGGAACGTGCCATTGAATCCGATGAAGGTCAGCCAAAAGTGCAGCTTGCCTAGTGGTTCGTCCAGGAATCGACCAGTGAACTTCGGGAACCAAAAGTAGACGCCGGAGAACGTTGCGAACACAATCGTGCCGAACAATGTGTAATGGAAGTGCGCCACGATGAAATACGAGTCGGTCACATGGAAGTCGATTGCTGGGAGTGCAATCAATACCCCGGTCAGGCCGCCGAAGAGGAACGTGACCATGAACCCTATGGCGAACAGCATGGGGGTTTCGAACGATATTTGTCCCCGCCACATAGTGCCTATCCAAGTGAAGAACTTCAGCCCAGTCGGAATGGCAATGAGAAGCGACATGAAGGAGAAGAACGGCAGCAGCACCGCGCCGGTGGCGAACATGTGGTGCGCCCATACCGAGGTCGACAGCGAGGCGATCGCAATCGTGGCGAAGACCAGGCCACGGTAACCGAACACTGGCTTGCGGGAGAATACCGGGATCGTCTCGGTGACGATGCCGAAGAACGGCAGCGCGACTACGTAAACCTCGGGGTGGCCAAAGAACCAGAACAAGTGCTGGAACAAGATAGCGCCGCCGTTGGCGGGATCGAAGACGTGCGATCCGAATTGGCGATCCATCTCCAGGCCCAGCAGTGCCGCGGTAAGCACCGGGAACACGATCAAAACCATTATCGACGTGACGAAGATGTTCCAGGTGAAGATAGACATCCGCCACATCGTCATGCCTGGGGCGCGCATGCACACGGTGGTGGTGATCATGTTGACCGCGCCAAGAATGGTACCCAGACCGGAAACCGCCAAGCCCATGATCCACAGGTCACCGCCCACACCAGGCGAGTTGATCGAGTCGGACAGCGGCGTGTAGGCGGTCCAGCCAAATGCTGCCGCGCCACCTGGTGTGACGAAGCCCAGCATGGCGATCGTCGCACCGAAAAGATACAGCCAGAAAGAGAACGCGTTCAGCCGCGGGAAAGCGACATCCGGAGCGCCGATTTGCAACGGCAGCACCATATTGGCAAAGCCAAACACGATCGGTGTCGCATAGAACAGCAACATGATGGTGCCGTGCATCGTGAACAACTGGTTGAACTGCTCGTACGACAGGAAATCCATGCCCGGACGGGCAAGTTCGGCGCGCATCAGCATCGCCAGCAACCCGCCGATCATGAAGAACGACAGCGACGTCACTACGTACATCAGGCCGATCTGCTTCGGATCGGTAGTACGTAGGAAACCCAGGAACTTCGAGCCGTGAGGCTTGTGCTCAACGGGGTTAGGACGGGTGACCACTGGTCGTGGAGCAACGGCCGTCACGACGACCTCCAGATCGCTTCTATAGTTGGTAGTACGGGAGTTGCACGCTCGATGAGTCAGTTTAGGTGGCGCGTCTACGTCTCGTACAGCCCGGCGCGCGATTCAGTCCAAAAGTTCTCACGGAGTGGTCCGTGCGCGGTGCTCATGAGCAACGACATGCCGACTTTCGCGAAGAACTACCAGGACGGGGGTCTGAAGATCGCATCGGCTCAGGCGGACGCCCTCGACGCAATCATCCAGGCTGCGATCGGAGAATCGGACACCATGGCGAGCAACTCAAGAGGCAGCGCCACTACCGCGACGATGCTGGTCACTACCGTGCTTGCCGTTGGCACATTACTTGCGGCGCTCATGGGCCTAGCCATCGCGAATTCCATTCGTAACCCGCTGCGTCGGGTGGAGCGTGCGCTGGAAGCTATCGCCAATCGTGATCTCACGGTCGATTTCGATGGTCGGAATATCGAGGGCCAAAATCCGACAGCTCGCCTCGATAATCTCGATCTGGTCGGGGCGCAGGGACCGTAAGGCGCGCGTCGACAATGCCAACACGCGACCTGACGGCGAATCGAGTTCGAGTGCGTTACCGGCAAACTCGCAAATTTGTCGATAATCAAGAGCCACGACCTCACGTTGCTATTCGCGAAGGCGTTCAGCAACCTCAGCCCGGCGCGCGGGGTCGGAAATAAGCTCCAGGCGAACAAGCGCGAAATCTGTGGCGATGCACATCATCACGTTGGTGTGGTAAATCGGCCGCCTCGCGGGATCAAGTGCATCGAAGACCATGGGCTGGTAGCCGAAGTGGTACAGAACCGCTCCAGTGCGATGGGATCCGTGCGTTGCGAGCGCGACACGTATGCGACTCGGGCGCCGGAGTCGAGCACCATCGCGCCGGTGCCCTCCCGGAAGATGGAGTCGAGTTCGAGGTCGGAGTATTCGATGACTTCTTGTACTCGGTACTTTGCCTTGAGCATTTCGAGTATGTCCGGTCGTCTTTCCTTTCGGCGATTGGCCGTGCACATGGGGTACACCGCAATGCGCCCGCCCGCATACGTCGAGAACCATTTATTCGGAAATACACTGTCCGGCGTCTAGGTGGACTCGTCTTCGAACAGATGCACGGTGATCCCGGCATCCGCCAAGGCTGTCGCGACTTCTGTTACCTCTTGATATACCGCATGCTCGATAGTGACGATATCGGTCCCGGCAGTGTCCGGCGACAGTGTTTGAAACGCGTTATCAGCTGCCGCCGCGGTGTTCGCCTGAAAATGGCATGGACGAACCATCACCACGACCGACGGCGCCTGAGTGGACATGCTAAGGCACCGATACCGGTACGGGAATCAGACTGAACAGGTCCTTCGGGTCGTCTGGCGCCGCAATCAAATCGATGTCCCAGATGCGAAGCTCCCGAATGCCTGTCGCCGCACAAATTCCATGCGCCTGAAATTCTGCCTGGCTTCCAGCGCCGATCATCGCCATCACAGACGCATCTCTACATGCCAGGAATGTAGCTGCGACGGCCGATGTAGCGGCAGTTCGGAATGGCGTGACTGTCTGATACCCGCGTCCCGGATTAGATGGATGCCCATTGACGAATGTGAAGCCGTAAAACTCAGCATCACTTGTAGGCATCAACTCAGTAACCCCGAGCTGTGTATGGCAAGCAGTTCGTGGGGTGTTGTCGAAGCTATTCCACTGCCGAAAGTCACCTTCCATGTACGATTCGAGGCCCGTCAAAAACGCATCGACCCCTCGATTCGCGACCAACTTTCGAATATTTTCTACACCAACGAACGACACACGTAGTCGGGACCTTTCGTGACAGATACGAAGCGTCAGCATATGTTCTAGGTTGATGCAATATCCATGCGCAGGTTGTGTAACATTCGCCAGCGCTCCATACATATTGCCATGCCCGAGTGTACAATTCGCTCATGTCATCGTTGGATGATCTCGACGGCCGCGACACTGAACAGGTCATCAAGGAGCTCCGCGGCTTCCCTGAGATCGTGGCATTGCATACCACCAATGGCGGCGGGGACTTCGTCGCAGAACTCGAAGTCGACGCGCTGGCCGAATTCGACAGAGTCCTGGGGCGGCTGCGACGCGTTCCCGGTGTGGTCAATAGCGAAACGAGCCTGCTACTGAGCTCAGTCTTGCAGTAGCACTCAAGGGCAGCCAGGTAGCCCGCGGATTGGAAAGCCTTAAGTATCTCCAACAGATTGCGCAACAGTGGAACACACGCCACCACCTTGGGAGTGCATTAATGCCAGGCCGTCGAATCACCGTCTCCGTCCCCGATCTCACCGGCAAACGCGCCATCATCACGGGCGGAAGCGACGGAATCGGTCTTAGCATCGCAAGGAGGCTCGCCGCAGCCGGAGCCGAAGTACTGCTGCCCGTTCGGAATCCAAGCAAGGGCCAGACCGCAATCGCCGACATCAGGAAGGCATTCCCCGAAGCGCAGGTATCACTCCGCGCTCTCGACCTGTCCTCACTCGCTTCTGTCGCTGCTCTCGGCGAGACACTTCTAGCGGAGGGGCAGCCGATCCATATCCTCATCAACAATGCTGGGGTCATGACGCCGCCGTGTCGCCAGACGACCGCCGACGGGTTCGAGCTTCAGTTCGGCACCAACCACCTCGGACACGTCGCTCTCGTGTGTCAGCTATTGCCGCTACTGCGAGCCGGCCACGCGCGAGTGACCTCCCAAATCAGCATCGCGGCGAACCGAGGCGCCATCAACTGGGACGACTTGAACTGGGAGCGGACATACAACGGAATGGCTGCGTACAGCCAATCAAAGATCGCGTTGGGACTGTTCGGACTCGAACTCAACCGTCGTAGCGAAGCATCCGGCTGGGGCATCACAAGCAATCTCGCCCATCCCGGTGTCGCGCCCACAAATCTGTTCGGCGTTCGGCCCGAAATCGGGCGCGCGAAGGCGACCCCTGGGCTTCGGGCCATCTCCATGCTTTCCCGCCTTGGCATCATGAGCAGCGTTGAGGGCGCAGCGCTTCCTGCGCTCCTCGCCGCTACCTCCCCAGAAGCACATGGCGGCCAGCTCTTCGGGCCTCGCGGGCTTGGTCATATCGGTGGCGCCCCCAGCATCCAGAAGCTCTATTCCCGGCTTCGCAGCACTGACGATGCCAACCGGATCTGGAAGATCTCCAAACAACTCATTGGCACCTCGCAACGCGAGGCGTAGCCACTGGCCGATCTGCGCGCTCGCCGCCGGTGCCCCATTGTCGCTAGACGTCTTAAAAGCAGGGATGACGTCATCGACGGCGACGCCTTGCTCGATAATTGAACGCCACCAAATTCAACCCACCAACTGCGCTCCAATGACGGACAGCAGCTGCAGCTTTTCGTAGCTCTCACTACCTGGCACTGCCGTGTAGACCAGCAGGAAATGTGACTGGTCCGGGTCGAGCAGGGTTTGGCAGTTCAATTCCAGCTCGCCTACTTCGGGGTGGATGAAGCGTTTCAAATGGTGGGGACGGATGCCGACCTCGTGTTTGTCCCACACGCTGCGGAACTCTTCACTGTGGACCATGAGCAAATCTGCAAGGAGGGCTCCGCGCGAACCCGGGCCATGCAGTGTGACCACTTCACGCAGCATGGAGACAAACATCCGGGACAGGAACGGATGCTCTTCAGGCGCAAAACGCTCCCTTGTGGTGCGATCCATAAACCACCGGTAGCCGACGCTGGACGCCGGGCCGGTATAGCTGGTCATCTCGCCGCTGAGCGCGACGCTGGGCGCAGTTTGCCGTAGCGTCTCGCCAAGCTCGTTAACGATCTCGGCGGGCGTGTCATTCAGCCGGTCGAAGATGCGCAGCAGACCCGGGCTCACATGTCTACTGGTCGCTCCGCGCATCGGTGCGTTGTGCCCAGCGAGCCGGAAAAGATGGTCCCGTTCGTCGATGGACAAATGAAGACCCTGCGCAATCGATGCGATCATCTGTTCAGATGGATGTGGGCCTCGTTCCCGTTCGATCCGCGCGTAATAGTCGGTCGACATGTGGCAGAGCGCGGCGACTTCTTCGCGGCGGAGACCGTCGGTCCTACGTCGTTGTCCGCGCGGGAGTCCGACGTCTTCGGGCTGCAACGATGCGCGGCGTCTCCGAAGGAACGCCGACAGTCCGGCCCGATCAATTACCATGCGACTGCTCCTTCGGTGCTGCGTCTTTGTTGCTGAGTCTTCCGTTCCTACGGTTCGTTTCTACCTCCTGCGCGTCACCGCAGCCAGGGTTAGACAATCCTCCCCTTTCAGACTGCGAGGGGTGGCCTGGTAATCCGTGGATCCGAAGGCCCTGACTATCTCCGGCAAATTGCGCGACAGTGGAATCACCACCACAACTTTGGGAGTGCACCAATGTCACGCAATCGAGCCACCATCACAGTCCCCGACCTCTCCGATAAACGCGCCATTGTCACAGGAGGAAGTGACGGTATCGGCCTTAGTATCGCAAGGACGCTTGCCGCAGCCGGGGCGGAAGTGCTGCTACCCGTTCGAAATCCACGCAAAGGGCAGGCCGCAATCGCCGCGATTAAACAGTCGGTGCCTACCGCGAAAGTAACACTCCGCGTTCTCGACCTATCCTCACTCGCGTCCATCGCTGCCCTCGGTGAGACCCTCCAAGCAGAGGGTCATCCGATCCATATCCTCATCAACAATGCCGGTGTCATGACCCCGCCGGAGCGGCAGACGACCACCGACGGCTTCGAGCTGCAATTCGGCACCAACCACCTCGGACACGTCGCACTGGTGAATCACCTAATGCCGCTGCTGCGCGCTGGCCGCGCGCGTGTGACCTCCCAAATCAGCATCGCAGCGAACCGAGGCGCCATCAACTGGGACGACTTGAACTGGGAACGGTCCTACAACGGCATGAAGGCTTACAGTCAGTCAAAGATCGCATTGGGACTCTTCGGCCTGGAACTCAACCGGCGCAGCCAGGAAGCCGGCTGGGGCATCACAAGCAACCTTGCCCACCCGGGTGTCGCCCCGACGAGCCTCCTCGCGGCCCGGCCCGAGGTTGGCCGCGACAAACCGTCCACCCCGCTGAAGATTATTTCGGTGCTCTCCCGTCTTGGCATCATGGGCACCGTCGAGAGCGCAGCTCTCCCCGCCGTCGTCGCTGCTACGTCCCCAGAAGCACGCGGCGGCCAGTTCTTCGGGCCTAGCGGGCCCGGCCACTACAGTGGCGGCCCCGGCATCCAAAAGCTCTACTCACGACTCCTGAGCGAGAGCTCAGCTACGCGTCTGTGGAATATCTCCGAGCGGCTGACGAGCGTGCCACAACCTCGGGCCTAATCACATCCGGCGGCATGGTTCCCGCGTGGCGCACTTCTAGGTAGACTGACCTACCTAGTAGTATTTGATCACAGCAGAGGGGCTCTGGACATGATCGTCGGAGAAGTGGGGCCCGGCGTATCGGTGCGAGAACGGTTGCTCGACGCTGCTTCTCGGCTGTTCTACGCGAATGGAATGTCCGCGACGGGTATCGACGCGATCACGGCCGAAGCCGGGGTCGCCAAGATGAGCCTCTACAACAACTTCTCCTCCAAGGAGAAGCTGGCGCTGGCATACCTGGAAGCACGTCACGAAGAGTGGCTTGGTCTGTATCGGGCCCGCGTCGACGGCGCGCACTCCCCCGCCGATCGAGTGCTAGCCGTATTCGATGCGTATATCGACCATGCCTCGGCGGAATACGAGCACGGATTTCGAGGCTGCGGATTGCTCAACGCAGCCGCAGAGTTGCCTGTGGGAGCGCCCGGCCGCGATGCGGTGCGCCGCCATAAGGAGGAGGTCGAGGAGATTCTTGTCGACCACCTCCGAGATATGGGCGCGCCCAATCCGGCAGAGACTGCCGAGCATTTGTCGTTCCTGTTGGAGGGTGCGATGAGTCGTGCCGGCCTGGAGGGAACGAGCAACCGGCTCAGACGCGCCCGGCAACTCGCGGATTCGATGTTGGCAGCCCTATGAACCGAGATCGCTCGCTGGGTTTCGCCGCGATCACGCTGGCTTCGCTACTATGGGCAACCACTGGAACGGCCGCCACATTCGCTCCCAGCGTCGGCCCGCTAGCGATCGGTGCAGCAGCGCTGGGCATCGGCGGTCTCCTGCAAGCCGTCGTTGCACCACTGGCGTTGAAAAGGGCCGCCCCACTGCTACGGGCGAACCTCGGTACGGTCATGGCCGGTGCTGTGGCCGTGGGCATCTATCCGTTGGCGTTCTACAGTTCCATGCACTTTGCCGGTGTCGCGATCGGCACTGTTGTCTCGCTCGCCTCGGC
Organism: Nakamurella sp.; assembly: GCA_039924545.1. Taxonomy (GTDB): domain Bacteria; phylum Actinomycetota; class Actinomycetes; order Mycobacteriales; family Nakamurellaceae; genus Nakamurella. The sequence goes on from JBDTAR010000028.1 coordinate 23,229, forward strand.
GCCCGTCATTTCAGGATTGCTCGAGAAGCTTGTCGATGGGAAACCGTTAGGTGCCTGGTGGATGCTCTCTGCCGCTCTCGGCGTCGTGGGTTGCGTCATGTTGTGCACGTCAGATTTACTCGGGCGCACGTCGGATCTGGCGCCGACGGTCACAGGGATCGCGCTTGGCCTCATTGCTGGCGTGAGCTATGCGACCTATGCCTGGGCGGCACACCGCCTCATGGGCCGAGGTATCGGGCGCTCAGCGGCGATGGGATCCGTCTTCGGCGGCGGCGGGTTACTGCTCATGCCTGTCCTATTCATCACCGGCGCGCCCATCATCGCGTCGACGGAGTCGTTCCTTGTCACGACCTACATGGTGCTGGTGACTATGTTCCTGGGCTACCTACTATTCGGCTACGGGCTGACGAAAGTACCGGCGAGTACCGCCACCGCGATCACACTGATTGAGCCTGCCGGAGCAACGGTCCTCGCAGTGCTCATCGTCGGTGAGCGCCTCTCCGCACTGGGGTGGCTCGGGCTGGCCATGTTCGCTGCTGTCTTGCTCGTCCTCGCCCTGGCCCCGGCGCCCTCCGCACCCAGCACCGGGCTCATCCCAGAGCTCGGCGCGACGCTGCCAGGTCCCGTACCCGCTGTGTATTAGGTATGACGCAATCCTGTGCGGCTCCCCGGCGGAGACGAAGAAACCCTGCTCGCGTTATCGCAAACAGGGTTCTTGGTAAATCTTTGGTGGAGCTGAGGGGACTCGAACCCCTGACCCTCACACTGCCAGTGTGATGCGCTACCAGCTGCGCCACAGCCCCATGTACCTGGTGATTCACTAACAAACGATCCACCACAAAAAATTCACAACCACACCGCTGATCCGAAACCCAGCCGATCAAGGCCTCCAGCGGAACCAGGCTAGTTTAGCAACCGCTTCTGGCAACTTCCTAATCGGCTGGTCACAGGACGGCAGCGCGGGGTCGGGCTGGCCGACCCCGCGCGAATCGCCTGTCAGTTGCTGCTTGTCGGCGTCGAACTTTCCGACTTCGGCAGCAGATTGGTGAGCCAGGCCGTGTCGTTCGTATCCACCGGCACACCATCCTTTGTCACTGTCGGAGTACCCGCGCCGCGACCGACCTTCGCCGCGGCCGCTGTCAGCGACGCCAAATTCGCTGTCGCGCTTGCCGTAGCGGCGGAAACTTCGACACCATCGGTAATCTGCTTCTTAGCGTCTGCAGACGCGCCCAACTTGCCTGCCAGATCCGCTAGCTGCGCATTCGAGAGGTCGGTAGTGCCGCCTTCCTTTGGCTGGTTATCCGCGTTGTACAAGGCTGTATGGAATGCCATCCACACTCCCGGCTTCGCGCCGTCGACCTTGGCGACAGTCATGAGCGCCGCAAGCGCTCGGGCCGAGTAGGTACCGGAATGCGAGGAGGAATTCAAGAAGTCGACCATCTTGTAGGTGAGCGTCAACTGGCCGTCGTCTACTGCCTTAGCCATCTGCCCACCGAACTGATGCTCCAAGTCGGCGCAGATCGGACACAGCGCGTCTTCATAGACATCGAGCTTCAACGCAGGGCTGCCGTTCGACACGGTGATCTCTCCAGGAGCGCTCATCGTGGCGACGGACTTCGTCGACACGTTGCCGGCACCCTGCACCGCATTGTTCTTGGAGTACATGACGAGGCCCACCACGATGACGGCAATGATGATGAGGATCGCCACCGCGCCGATGATCAGTTGGGTCCGGTCGCCACTGCTCTTCCGGGCCGAGGCTACGGACATGCGGTCGCCCTTGCCAGGCTTTCCGACCTTGCCCTTCGAGCCGCCCTTCGGCCCTCCGGACACGATCCCCGGTACTTTATTACGGTCGTCTTTGGCCACGACACGCCCTCCTAGCTTTCCCTTACTCAGGTACGCCACGGGCGTACGACATAGTCAACTGTGCGTGATGCTTCGTCAGGCTTATACGTCTTCGGAATTGTGCACCGCGGCCGGATGGCCGAGGTCGTCGTCATACTCGTCGCCTTCTTGGTCCGCGTCCGCGCGCCGCGTCAGCCCGTCGACCGATAGCGCACTACGCGGCCTGAACAGTAAGTATGCCGACAGGATGAGAAGCCCCACATCGCGCAGTATCTCCTCTGTGTAATGAGTGTCGCCTGCGGCGACCGCTCCGCCACCGCCACTGCAGCCGCAATCAATGCTGTAGCCCTTGGCGACCACCCAGCCGAGTCCGAACAAGAACCCCACCATCATCACCGTGGTCAGCGCCGCGCCAATTCGTGTCGCCAATCCGAGCAGCAGTAAAAACCCGGTCGCGATCTCCAAGTACGGCAGTATCGCCGCCACCACGTCCACCAACGCTGGCGGCACTAGGTGATATGCCTGGACAGCTACCCGCATCTCGGCTGGCGACTCGGTTGCCTTCACCCAGCCGAAGCCAATGAACACAGCCGCCAGCACGAGCCGAGCAACCAGACCAACCAGATCCCACGCCCGCGTTCGGCGGGACGACATTATTGAGCGCACAAGCTTTACCGTACCGATTCACATGTGCAAAACATGGGAAAACGTCTCATTTGCGGTGTCAGCTGGCCGGCGTCACATTTTCTTGCGCGATCAGGTCAATGACCCAGGCAACCGCCGGGACTCCGGACTTTGTTTCCGGCGGGGTCCGCAACAGAACGCGCGAGCCAATGGGAATGCCGACCAGCACTGCGAACGGCGACGACGCACTCAACGGAAACGCCTGCGGCCCGGCTCCCGCTGTCGGGTCCTTGCCAGTCGGATCCGGCCAGCTCTGTTCCGTATGGCTGCCGTCCCACGCAACCGCGCTGTACTGCACAAGAACGTCACCGGGCTGGGCAGGTTTGCCCGTGCCCTTGGCGACCAGAGTTGCGCCAGCCGTAGCCGGAGGCGGCAGCGCCTTGGGCACCTCGATAGTAGGTAGTGCACCAAGTTTCCCACCGACAATCGGCCAGCCTGAAGGAACAGCCTGCGGCGTGGCGTCAGCCTGCCCGGCCACCTCGACGCCGTAGATGGAAATCACGTCAATGACAAAAACCAACGTGTCAGTGCCTTTAATCTTCGGCGCACTACCGGCCGATCCGTAGCCATCCCGCGGCGGGAACGAAAGCATCACGCGGCTGCCCTGCTTGACGCCTTGCAGGCCGACATCCCATCCCGCCACAACCTTGCGCTGAGCGCCGCCGATTTGCGTGGTGAACGACTCCCCGCGATCGAAGGAATTGTCGAACTCGCCGCCACCCCAGACCTGGCCGAGATAGTTGACCACGACCGTGTCACCAGCCTTCACCGCTGGCCCGGAACCCTCAGACAGGATGACACGTTGCAAGCTGTCCGGCGGCGGGGTGCTCGGCATCTTGATCGTCGGCTTAGCGCCGAAATCGCCGGTGACTTGAGGCATCGCGCTGGCAGCGACAGGGCTCGCAACTGCGGTATCGGCAGGAACCGCCGGCGCAGTCGGCGACGGTGTGGCGCCGCTGGACGACTCCGACGGGCCAGCTGACGTGCTCGCCGACGTGGAGGCCGACGTGGAGGCCGAAGGCTTCGACTGGTTGCCGGAGCTCGAGCCGCACGATGCCAAAACCACCAGTGCTGACACAAGAGCCGCGGATACTGCTAGGGCGCGGGAGCGCATGCAAGTCTCGCTTTCAAAGAACGTTCAGGAGTGTGCGGGCGCTTCACGGCCCGGTCAACACACGGCGCGGAGCCACCCGCGTCTACGTCAACTAGCCCATTCTGCCAGCACCGCGTCGGCCAGTGCAGACCACAGGGGCTTAGCCCAGTCGCCGAAGTCTCTATCAGTGAGCGCGACCAGCCCAATCCCAGCGACCGGATCGGCCCAACACAACGTGCCGGACTGCCCGAAATGACCCACCGTTCCAGGCGAGTTATTGCTACCTGTCCAGTGCGGATGTTTGGTACCCCGAATCTCCGGCCCGAGGCCCCAATCATTTGGCCTCTGCACCCCATAGCCAGGCAAGACACCATCGATCCCTGGGAAGGCGACAGCGGTTGCCATCGCATGGGTTTCGGCCGCAAGCAGCGTGGGCGTCAGCAACTCTCGGGCGAGAATTGCGATGTCATCAGCGGTGGCGAGCCCGCTCTGCCCAGCGTGTCCAGGCACCGAGGAATTCGTCATACCTAGCGGCGCGGTGACCGCCTCGCGAACGTAATCGGGGAAGGAGAAACCAGACCTCGTCGCAACGATGCCGCCCAGCAACTCATAGCCGCCGTTGGAGTAAATACGGCGATGAGCGGGCGTGCCTTGCACGTCGTGTCCGTCGAACGACAGCCCCGACGCGTGCGCCAGCAAGTGGCGAATAGTGGCGCCCGGTGGGCCGGCCGGATCGTCCAGTTCGACAACCCCCTCCTCCGCTGCGACCAGCACCGCCTGGGCTGTGATGAGTTTCGTCACTGATGCCAACGGAAAGATGCGGTCGATTGCTCCGCGAGTGGCGAGTATCCCGTCGGCCGTGACGACCGCAGCAGCGACGTTCGGTACCGGCCAGGCGTCTATCAGCTCAAGACTGTGCACGTCACCGACCTTAGCGAGGGACTCTCGCTAGGCATCAGCTGCGGTGGTCGTCGACACCGGTGCGGCCCCGTTAGGTATGACGCTGTTCTCTTGCTTCGCTTCGTCAGGAACAATGGACCCGTGCCTCATCAAAAGCCAGAAAAAAGTCTGTGGACGCGCAAGGTCGAAGCCGAGCCTGAGCATTCACAATGGTTTGTGCAGCGGTTCCGCGATATGACTGCCGCGGGCAAAGACATCGCTGGCGAAGCCCGGTTCGTCGACGCGTTGGCGCCGCGCGCGGCCCGGATCTTCGACGCGGGCTGCGGGTCGGGGCGTACCGGCGGGCCGCTCCACCGCCTGGGGCACACCGTCGTGGGGGTGGACGTGGATCCAGTGCTGATCGACGCGGCTCGCGAAGACTACCCCGCCGCGACGTGGGTCGTCGGGGATCTGGCCGACCTCGATCCGGTCGCCGAATCGCTCTCGCCGAAGTTCGATCTCGCGGTCGCAGCAGGCAACGTGCTCGCGTTTTTGGCGCCGTCAACCCGCCGCACGGTCCTGACGAACCTGCGTTCGGTGTTGGTGCCAGGTGGGCGGGCGGCCGTGGGATTCGGCGCAGGTCGCGGTTACCCGTTCAACGAGTTCTTCGAGGATGCGGCGGCCACCGGTTGGACGGCGCAGTCCACCTTCCGCGGCTGGAACCTACTGCCCTTCGACGCCGAATCGGAGTTCTTGGTTGCCGTACTGGCACCGAGCGCGCCAGGTCGGTCGGCGTCCACCCCTCCCACCGCGGCGTTCGGGACTCTGCGCACTGCTACTGGCGCCGGCCGTGGCACCGGTACGGACCCGATGGGCGGGAACTCGCTCCGGCCGATGCAGTAAGCGTTGCGCGAAAAGTGGCTTCCAGATTCGGGATGCCTGGGCATTACCCCAGGTGAAGCTGGCCCCGATCAAAACTGGAAGCCAGTTTTCGTCACATCCCTACCGAGACTCGGCGCCACTGAGCTTCATACGGAAATCTAAGTGGGCTGGAAGCGGCTCAATGGCTCCGTCTTGAGCTTCGACGTCGGCGGCTGGTTTGACACCTGTCTCAACGTCGGCGCCCACCGCGTCTGCTATGCGTCGCAACGCTGCGATGCGCGCTGCCTGATATTCGAGCCAGAGCACACCTAAGGAGTCTTCTCCTTCGCGAAGATCTGCGACCTCGAAAGTCGGATCGGTGAGAATGGCGCCGCAGCGACCGATATCGCCGGTCGCGAGGGCGGCCCGTGCCTCCAAGAGGCGTAGCCGCCCATGCTGCCGCTCAGTGCCTCTGACGGAGTCCACCAGATCAAGAGCAGAATCGGCAGCACCAGCGTTCGTTAGGATGACCACTGCTTCGATCACCAACGAGAGGTGCGGGCTTTGGTCGCTTTTACTACTAATCGTCAAGGCGCGCCGATACTGGTCAACAGCCTGGTCGACATCGCCCGCGCGTCGCGCCGCAACACCGAGGTTTCTTCTGGAGTAGGCATTGTCGACCCGTCCGATCGAAGCCTTCCAGCTCGCAATCGCCTCGTCCCACTGCCCGATGGTGGCTTGCGCGGTACCGAGCATTGCCGATGCTGCCCAGCCGCCAGCACTTTTCAACGCCTCCATCAAGACTGGGTGTGTGGGCATCGATCCGAGGAGGCAATCCGGCTCCGGGGAGGGGTATGTTCCGCTATCGAGCAGGTCCAGCCACGGGCGCTGTTCGGACTCGATGGAGGCCGGGTCGAACGGCGTGGCGGCCGTAGCGACGGCCGGCTCCCCGGAGCGCAACCTCAATTCGACTTCTAGTGCGCCCCAACCGGTTCCCTGATGGAGTGGCATCACCGGCGTCTTTTCGGCCAGGGCTGCGGCAATGTTGTGGAAGTGTGCTAGCGCGTCCGTTGAAACCACTGCGCTAATAGCTTCTTCTGCAGCTTCCCGCGCCGCTGCCCACGGACCGTGCGCCCGCGCGGCCGGCAGCTCTATGCGGCCATAGGCCTCAGTCCACGACCACGTCGTCCCGGCAGGCATGCGAAGGTGTTCGAATTGGGTGCGGGCGAGTCCAGCTTGGATCTCGGCGTAGCCGCCCATAGGGCCCTCCAGCGGCCCGGAGAGCCATCGTTGCCAGCGTTGGCCGCCGCTCGACGTGCCCCAGCGGAACAGCTTGCGCCCCAACAGCTGTCGCGTCGAGGTTTGAAACAGACCCACGCCAGAGCCATCGACCGCAGCGATCCATGGCTGGCCTTTGGAGTCGAGGTCGAAGAAGAAGTCCGCCGCGTCGGAAAACCTTGCGGGGTAGGAGATATCGCTGCCGGACGTATGGGCGACCGAGCTGTGATGCAGGACGTTGTCGTACGAGTAGTTCCATGACTTGTCCGCCGGTGCCAGGACGCGGGTGTCGGGATCCTGCGGCACCGCGATATTCGACCACCAGTACATCGGCACATCAACGTCGTTCGGGTTCACGATGCGGACATGCACGAACAGCGCGTGGGAGCCGGCTGGCAGGTGTACGTCAAGCTGATACACGACACGGCGAAGTCGCTCGAATTCGTAGAGTCGGAGCACCGGCTCGCCGTCATCGCCGATTACCCGCGCCGCATGCATGGGCTCGCAGGTCAGCGGCGTGTGCCCGATCGTGCCGATATTCCACTCAACTCCACCGGCAAACCACGCGTTGCGCAGGCCGAGGTTGGCCGGCTGAAATACCGGATTCTTGTACAGCAACTCGGTATCGCTGGCTTTGTCGATGAGCGACCAAAGACGCCCACCTGCTGCGAGCAGGAAGGTCGCGCGCACATGCTCGTTCTCCATCACCGCGACTCGATGGTCCCTGACGGGCCGGTCGCGACCGTAGCCATCCTGGATAAGGTACGGGCTGACCGTGGCGACACGGCCGTAGGCCGCATTGGCCTGCATGTCGGGTGGCGCCTCGGATAGGTCCGCCTTCTTGTCCAGACTCGCATCGCCTTGGAGCGGCGGCAGCGGATTGGCCAAGCCCATCTCCGCGGTGGGCATTGACCATTGGTCCAGAAATAGGTCTGTCATCAACCGTCCTCATCAGAGGGAATTCAACTCGGCGCAGCACGATCGCTCCAGCGTACGGGCCTGCGTGCCCCGCACCCAGGATCGTCTCGCCACAGTCTGCGGCAATGTGCGCCGCGCCGTGGTGAATACTCTGTCAAGATTTTATTGACAGCCCGTTAAGTGTCAACGTATTCTTGACAGATGGCATCAGCGAGCCAGACTCCCCCGCCGAAACCACGCCGTCGCGGCTTCGAATCCACAACCGGCGCCGCATGGTTCAGGGCCACGCTGTTCTGCCTCGGCATCGTGCTTGCGGTGATGTCGCTCCAGTTCAACGGATTCTTCCAAGGGTTTGCGATCGGCGCCGCGATCTCGTTCTTGGTCATTGCCGGGTTTTTCCTGAGAATCAAATCGCTCATCGCGCAGCGCCGCGAGGACCACGGCGCCGGATGGCTACCTAGCAGAGGCAGCACGCCGTGACCGCCCGAATGTCCACAGATCCGCCGCCAGTTCCGCCATCGGGCTTGGTCACAGACGCGCTCACCAGCACTGTCACCACGGACTCTGTCGAGAACTTCACCGACGACCTTGCCGACCAGATCGCCGCCTCGATTTTGGGCGACACTACCGACTTCGAAGCGGCCGACCATCTGGCGCTGATCCAGCGGTGCCAGACCGCAGAGTCAGTTACCAAATCACTGACTCAGCAAGCGGTACATGCGGCGCGCACGGCTGGCCATAGTTGGGCCGATATCGGGGGCGAGCTGGGCATGAGTCGGCAAGCTGCTCAACAGAGGTTCGGCGGCGCACCGGGCGAAATCGGTGCGGACGAGCGGTGGCTGGGCCCCGTCACCGCGTTCGACGAACTTGCCGAACTGGAACTGGCAGGTCGCCTCGGCTGGCACACCATCGGAGCTGGTTTCCTCCGACATCGCATGGTGCACAACGACACTCAGTGGCAGCATAAGCGCATCGCGTGGCCGCAATCGACGAAATCACTCAAGGCCGATGGCTGGCAGATCGGCTGCCGCGCCTTCCCGTGGATCTACCTGATCCGTGACACCGGACTTCCCGTCGAGAAGGAGTAATGCCCTCTAGTCTTGACGTTTATTTATGACGTCTTCCTCGGGCTTCTCCGGCGGCGCCAATCATGTTTCCTACAAGAGCGCCTGGACCCGTTCGACGACCAAGTCAGGTCGAGAGATAAACGGATGGTGACCAGTCGGCAGCTCGATTGCGCGTGTCGCCCGCGCGGCGTGTGCACGTTGTAGGTCGACAGATGTGCTGCGGTCTTGCCCGCAGACGATGTACGTCGAATCGATTCCTTGCCACCCGGCAGCACTCGTCGGTGTGGTGAAAGCCCCAATAGCCTGCGGGGTCACCCGCTCCCATGCGTCGTGCTGGACCGTATCGTCTGCGTCCTGTAGAAATCGGCTCCCGAACGATGCTTGGTCGTAGCCGGAAACGCCCAGCGTGTCGTCTCCGTTGTCGCTGATCGAGACCGGGTCGCTCTCCCCGCTCATGATCGCGCCCTGCGATTGCCCGACATCGGGCAAGTATGACGAAATGTAGAGCAGGTGCTTGACCGCAGGATGCTGGCCAGCTTCAGCGATGACGGTGCCACCGTACGAGTGGCCCACCACGATCGCGGAGTCGACTTCGTCGAGTTCGCGCCGAAGCGCCGCCGCGTCGGCAACCAGCCCGCCCGATAACTGTTCCGGTGTGGACTCACCGCACGACGGCAAGTCAACGGCTCGGCTTTGAATACCCGTGCGCGCTCGGAGCAAGTCTGCGGTTGGACGCCACCACCATTGCCCGTCGCGAACCAGAGCGCCGTGCACGAAGATCAGTTCCATTGCCTTTTCCTTCGGGGGAGGAACTCGGCGACGACGCGTAGGCCCAGAGGGCAATTATGACAGTATGTCTCTTTCGAAGGCGGCAAAACTTTCTAATCGTCGAATGTGGCCGCGTTCAACCTGCGCCGGTGAACCGTGACATCGAAAACATCCGGCCGTGAATAGTGGCCCGTCGGGTCGAAATTGTGCCGTTCTCGGCGGACGAAATCCACGTCAATATCTGCGACAACCAGCTGTTCAGTACCATCCACGGGTTCGACGACCCAGGTGCCGTCGGGGGCCGCGATGGCAGAGCCGCCATTGGCTTCAACGGGGCCGGATGCGATCAGCTCGTCTCGGAGGGGGAAATCGGCGGGGATGTCGTCATAGGTAAATGTCGAACCAGCGGCAAGGCTCCATACTCGGCCTTCGAGGGCGATAAATCGGGTGATGTCCTTGGTGTTGCGAACGCAGCCGGGCCACACCGAAACATGCAG